>CACEFK010000043.1 GCA_902558835.1 uncultured Pelagibacteraceae bacterium | reverse complement strand
TTATTATTAATAAAATTTTCTATTACTTTAATAATATAAAATGGTGTTGAAATTGCACTCGTAGCTTTTTTGGTTTTTGAAAAATGAATTTTATTATAATAATTATCGTAAAGTATGACATAAATTAATTCAAAAAAAATAATTACAAATGAACTGAACCTGTAATTGCCTATTACTAGTAAAAAATGTCGTAAATAATTGATCATATTTTGTTCACTAATTTTATTTTATTTACATTCACTCCAATTCTATATATTTAGATATTTTTTACATTATTAATATTATGAATATTCCCAAAACCTTTAAAATTAAGAGTTGTCGTTTATGCCATAGTAAAGATTTTAGAAAAATATATGATTTTGGAAACATGTATGTAAGTAATTTTGTAAACAAAAAAAACATAAGAAAAGGGATTAGAGCTCCTTTAAAACTAGTAATAATTGTAAATTACTTCAGCTAGAACATTCAGCACCCCAAGAAATAATGTATAAGAAATATTATTGGTACAAATCTGGTATTACCAAAACCATGCGAGATAGTCTTAATGAACTTTATCTTGACATTAAAAAAAATTGTAAATTAAAAAAAGGTGACGTTGTTTTAGATATTGGCGCAAACGACGGCACATTATTAAAAAATTTTAAAAAAGATAAAATAGTTACAATAGGTTGTGAGCCAGCTAATAATTTGCAAAAAGAACTTAGAAAAAATTGTGATTTTACAATTCATGATTTTTGGGATGCAAAAAAATTGAATAAAATTCCTTCAAAGTTTAGAAAACTCAAGGTGATTACAGCTATTGGAATGTTTTACGATTTAGAAGATCCTTCTAAATTTATTAAAGATGCTGCTGACGCAATGGATGATGATGGAATTTTTGTTGCACAACTTATGTGTTTGCATTCTATGTTGAAGATGAATGATCTAGGTAATATTTGTCATGAACATTTAGAGTATTATTCTTACCATTCTTTAAAGTATTTATTTGAAAAGAATGGTCTTAAAATTTTTAAAATAAAGGAAAATAAAGTTAACGGCGGTTCATATAGAGTTTATTGCAAAAAAAAATTAAAAAAATCTGTTAGCTATAAAGAAAAAACATCATATAAAGATATTAAAAAATTTATAAAGAACGTTATTGAGAATAAAAATAAAACTATCAATTTTATTAAAAAAGCTAAAAAGGAAAAAAAAACAATTATACTCTATGGAGCTTCCACGAAAGGTAATACTTTATTACAGTATTATAAAATAACACCAACAATGATTAAATATGCAGCTGAAAGAAGTAAGTATAAGTGGGGAAAATACACTATTGGATCTGGGCTTCAAATTATTTCAGAAAAAGAAAGTAGAAGGCTAAATCCTGATTATTTTTTTGTAATGCCATATGGTTTTATTAATGAATTCATAAAAAGAGAGAGAAAATGGCTAGACAATGGTGGAAGGTTTTTATTACCATATCCAAAGTTTAAAACAGTAGTATGAAAAAAGCATTAATTTTAGGTGTTACAGGCCAAGATGGATCCTACATCTCAGAATTTCTTATTAAAAAAAAATATATTGTTTTTGGATTAATAAGAAAATCTGCAACAGGAAATAAAAAAAATATTTTACATTTATTAAAAAATAAAAATTTTAATTTAATAAGAGGAGATATTACTGATCCAATTTCTTTAAATTATGTCATCAACAATTGCAATCCTGATGAAATATATAATTTTGCTGATCAAGATCATGTAGGATGGAGTTATGTTATTCCATCATATTCTATGAAAGTAACAGCTCTTTCTGTAATAGATATTTTAGAAATTTTAAAAAAAAAGAAAAAAAAAATTAAATTTTTTCAACCTATTTCATCAAATATTTTTGGTTTAACAACTACAAAAAAGCAAAATGAAAATACTCCCTATAACCCGAATAGTATATATGCTTTAGCTAAAACAACAGCATTATATGCGTGCAAGATGTATAATAGAATATACAATACTCATGCATGTGGCGCTATTTTTTATAATCATGAATCTCCAAGAAGAACATCGGAATATGTTTCAAAAAAAATAATTGAACAATCTGTTGAAATATATTTAAAAAA
>CACEFK010000042.1 GCA_902558835.1 uncultured Pelagibacteraceae bacterium | reverse complement strand
CCAAAAACCTATCAAGCAAAATAAAATAATAAAAAATATTAAATAAGCAGCCCAATTCGGGAGTTTATTAAATTTTTTCATTATTCGCATTTAACTTGGCTAATAGGATTTAAATAATAATATACTTTCTTGCAGAAACGAGGGCTATTTAAGAGAACCACATATTCATCAATACCTTCTAAACATTTCTCCATAGCTTCATCAAACTTATCGTTATGATAATGGCAGGTATAGGCAATCCAATAAACAGTGATTAGATAATATAATCCAGTACGTTCGATGTTGTTTGGTAGTTTTTTTAGTAGTTCCTTATAGCTTTCTTTATTTTTAAAACATTCTGTAAATATCTTGGTAGTTTTTTTATCTTCTTTACCAAAGGTATTATAATCAGCTAAGTCCCCTATGTTTTCTACATCAATTGTAATTTTACTTTTTTCTCTGAATTTATGTAAATGGCTATTTAAATAATGAATCTTGCTCATTTATTTGAAAGATACCAGATTAATGCTGATACTTCGATTATTATTAATGCTTCGATCATTTCAATTCATCATCTTCAAGAAAATCATCTAAGGAATTTACCATCTCCTCATTATTTTCGTTTGCTGTTTGTTTTGGTATTTCTTTACCATCCTTAATTGATTTGTTTGCTTTATTTAAAAAGAAATAGAAATAAAAGTAACCTCCTGCAATAAGAAGAATTAAGATATTTTTAATTATAAAAGATAATCCAATATAACTTCCTTCAAATTTAGTTTTATATTCTACATAGTTTAAATATTCACTATGAATATAAAAAATTAAAAATATAGATATTGCTAATAATAGAATTCCACCAATTCTTTCTTTTAACCAAAGATATAGACGTCCATATAGAAATTGTTTAGTTAAAAATTTAAACATTTAAAAATTTGCTATCCCAAACATTGCTAAAATTGTTGTTAATCCACCTCTCAATCCAAGGCTTTTAATAATTTTTTTTTCTTCCTTAGCAATCATTTTTCTCATTTCTTCTTTAGTAAAATCACTTTCCTTCTTTTGAGCAAATTCTAATTTTTCCCTGATGCTTTCTATTGCTTTTTTGCGTATAAGCTTTTTACCATATTTAATAGATGCATCAGTTGCATCCTTTGATTTTTCTATAGTTGAGTTTGCTGTCTCTTTGATTTTGTTAAGCATCTATATTAAAAATTAGTAAATAATTAAGTCAACTTTCTGACATTTATATATTATTTGATATTACTTTGTATTTATCTCTTAATTTGTAAAAATACTCATCTTTTTCAAATTCTGATACATAAAATCCAAGTGAGTATTTTTCGTCTTCATCTTTTTCAGCTTTATTGAATGGTTTTATTTTAATAATTTCTGGATTATTTTGGCCATCATTAACTAACAATGAAACTTCTTTTCCTTTGATTCTTCTTATCTCGTCATAATATTTTTCTTTATCTATTTTTTTTAGTTCGTTAATCGTTTCAATTATAAAACCCTTTTCAATACCACTTTTTCTTGCAGGATTTTTTTCTTTAGAAATTTTATTATCGATTGAAGACACTTCTAAAATTACATCAGGTTTATTTAAAGTTTCAATTTTATTTTGTTTATAGTGGTAATCTAATTTAAATTGATGAAGATTAGATATTTCATTTATAAAAGATGATGCCTTATCACCTGTTGCAGAATATATAAAAACTTTATTTTTAGTTCTTGTAAGAGCAACATAAAACAATCTTCTTTCTTCTTCATAAGGATATATATCAACGTGATCAATAATTAACTTCATAATTTCATCATCATCAATATTTGAAGGAAAACCTAATTTTTCACTATTAACATTCATTAAAAATACATAGTCAAATTCAGCACCTTTTGCTTTATGGACAGTAGAAAATTTAATTTGTTGTTTGCCTCTTTTCATCTTATTTGCAAAAATTATGCTTACTAGTTTTCTTAAATCATCATACAAATTAGAGTAAGTTGTAGTATTGAATCTTGATAAAAATAATATTTTGACTGGCTCTTCATCATTTTTATGTTTATCAAAAATCTGATCTAATTGTTTAATTACATGTTTTCTTAAAGAATAATCATTAGTTGTTTTTTCTTGTTCAAAAATTTCAATTGGTGGTTCATTAATTTTTTTTTTACTCTTAATTTTTTTTGGTAATTGACCGTCTTTATTTGCAAGTACAAATATAGATGAAGCTTCACACAATCTATCATTAAATCTAT
>CACEFK010000041.1 GCA_902558835.1 uncultured Pelagibacteraceae bacterium | reverse complement strand
TCACACAAACATAATACTTCACATTTTTTTGTCATTGGTATCAAAATATTCCATGTTCTAGGCTCAACAAACAACCCTCTTTTAAAATTAGAATTAAGAATAATTGTTTTTTTTTTAAGTTTATTTTTTAAAACAATTTTAACTTTACCTTTTAAACATAAAAAAAATTGCTTACACTTTTTGTGAGCATGATTTCCACGTATATTCTTGTTTTTAAAACTTATTAAAAAAAATCTTTTAACCTTGAATAATTTGAATTTTTCTAATTCAATGCTTAAAAGATTCCCACGTTTATCTGTATTAAAGTTAGAAAAATTATTTAAATTCATAAACTTGTGATATCATTTATTATCAATGAAATATAATAAAGCAATACTATTAGCTGGTGGTCAAGGAACTAGATTGAGGCCAACTACAAACTTAATTAATAAGCATCTACTTCCCATATACGATAAACCTATGATTTTTTACTCATTGTCAATAATAATGCTATCAAAAATAAGGGATATTTGCATTGTTAGTGATTTAAATACTTTAAATATACTTAAAAATTTTTTTGGTTCTGGTAAGTGGCTTGGGCTGAGACTTTCATATGTAGAGCAAAAAAAATCCCTAGGAATAGCAAATGGAATTTCTCTAGCAAAAAAATTTATCAATAAATCAAATTTTTGTTTAATGCTAGGTGATGGTTTTTTTTATGGTAGTGATTTAACAAACTATTTAAAACTTGCACAAAAAGAAAATAAAGATGGAAAAATTTTTTCATATGAAGTTAAAAATCCCTCCTATTTTGGTGTTATACATAAAAAGAAAAATAGTATTAAAATTTTTGAAAAACCAAAAAAATTTTTAGGAAATAAAATTGTTACAGGCCTTTATTTTTTACCTAGCTATGCTTTAGATTTAGCAAAAAAGACCAAATTCTCAAATAGAGGTGAAATGGAGATAACCAATATTCTAAACCATTTATTAAAAAAAAATAAATGTAAGATTTATCATTTTAAAAGAGGAATTAAATGGCTCGATATGGGAACTATAGAAAATTTAGTTGGAGCTACTGAATTCATAAAGAATGTTGAATTAAATAATGCAAATAAGATAGCTTGTCTTGAGGAAATTGCATTTAAAAATAAATGGTTAAAAAAAATTGATTTGAAATTCTTTAGAAAAAAGTATGGAAATACTGACTACTTCAGGTACTTAAAAAAATTATAAATGAATTTTGAAATATATTCAAAAAGTTTAAAAAAAATTAAAAAATAAATTTTTAAAAATTTTGACTTATTATTTTTCAAAATAAGTGAATTTATTTCTTTAATATGACTCAGGGAATATTTAACATTTTTTCTAAAAATAATAGAGTAAAAATTATCTAAATTGAATTTAGAAAAGTTATAGTATAAATCCTGGCTCATACTGTTATTAAAATTACTTATTAAATTTTTTATATCTAATAAATATATTCTTAAATTAATTTTTTTAGATGAAATTCTTGAAGATGAAGTATTATTATATCCAAAAATATAATTAGAAAATCTATGTCTACCTTTAAAAATAGCTGAAAATAATAAGAAAGTATCAAAGTTATATTTTTTAATATTCATAGAGCCTAATATTTTAAACAAAAAATTTCTTGAGTAAAATACACCGACAGTGCCACTTAGATGAAGTTTGCGTAAAAAAAAATTTTTTAAAATATGATATCCGTTAATGGTTATAAATTTATTCTTTTTATTAAAATCTCTTAATTTTGTTGATGATGTATATATGTAACTTTGATTAGATAATTTATTTTTCTTAATATCATGGAATATTTTATGTGAAATAAGATCGTCATCGGAAATAATCGTTATATATTTTCCTCTACATTTTGATAATAAAAATTTGATACTTTCTATTTCACCTAATGATTTTTTTTTTTCATTAATAATTTTAATTTTTTTTGAATTATTTTTAATATTTAATTTATGATTTGTATTATCATTTCTTATTATGATTTCTAAATCATTTAATTTATATTTATTTAGTTCAAACAATAAGTCTTCGATATTGTTTCTTTTATAATAATATGTAATACAAACACTAAATAACATGATTTTGTATAACTATATAATTAATTCAAGATTGTTCAAATTTTTACCTAAGTTTTTAACTGACCACATGTTGTCAAATATTATTTATTTCAAGAAAATTAACAAAAAAAAATTAGGTAATGATAATTATAAAATAGATCATGTTTTCAAATATAATTATAAAAAAAGTTTAAAATTAGATGATTTTAATTTAGAAAAAACTCACTTTGTCTACCCAAACATAAAAATGTTAATTAATCTATTATTCTCTAATAATAAAATTAATTTTTTAGATTATGGTGCTGGAGAAA
>CACEFK010000040.1 GCA_902558835.1 uncultured Pelagibacteraceae bacterium | reverse complement strand
TTGTATTTGGTTTAACTTCTTCAATTGGTTTCTCAGTTTTTTCTGTAACCCTAAGATGGAGAAAAGAAACACCAAAATTCACAACCGTAGCTTTTGCAGGTTTCTTTTGTTTTGTGTTTGCAACAATTATGATTTTATCAAACAACTTAGTTTTCTTTTCATCTAGCTATAATGGAACTCTGTTTTCTTTGCATGGGACGTTAGTGTGTTTTGGATTAATTTTATATTCGATTGGATCTAAGGCTATACCAGCGGCAGAATTGACTCTATTATCTTTAACGGAAGTTATAGGAGGAATTTTTTGGGTTTGGCTGCCATTATTTGGAATTAATGAAGTGCCATCCACAAATACTATAATTGGCGGTTTCTTTCTTTTTGTATCTATATTTTATTACAGTTTAATAATGAGATGGAACAAAAGATATATAGCATTAAATTAATATGGAACGACCAGATTTTTTTGAACTTAAAAATGGTGAAAAAGTAAAATTACCTTTCACAGACAAAGAATATAATGATCGAGTAAGCAAACTTAGATCAGTGATGGATCAAAATGGTCTTGATATGGTTATCTTAACCTCAATGCATAACGTTGCATACTACACAGGTTTTATCTATTGCTCCTTTGGTAGACCATACGGATGTGTGATCACTCAAAATAAAATTTCAACAATTTCAGCTAATATTGATGCAAGTCAACCATGGCGTAGATCTCATTGTGATAACGTTATTTATACTGATTGGAAAAGGGATAATTTTTTAAGAGCCATTGTTTCAATTATTGGAAGAGATGAGCCTCCAAAAAATATTGGAATAGAAAATGACCATGTAACTTTAGATATACGAGAAAAAATAGGCTCTATTTTTACTTTCTCTGTATTTAGTGATGTTTCAAAAGATCTAATGAAACTTAGAATGATTAAATCAAACGAAGAAATAGAGATCATTAGAAATGGTGCAAGAATTGCAGACATTGGCGGTGAAGAAATAGTTAAAAATATTAGGGAAAATAATACGGAGATCGAAATAGCTATAGCTGCAAGAGATAGAATGGAAAGAGAGATTGCCAAAACTTATCCAGATGCAGAGTACATGGATACTTGGGTATGGTTTCAATCGGGTATCAATACAGATGGAGCTCACAATCCAAAGACTAATAGAAAATTAGTCAAAGGAGATATTTTATCCTTAAATACTTTTCCAATGATCTCAGGTTACTACACTGCACTAGAGAGAACTTTATTTTTAGATCATGCCGATGATGCTTCTCTTAAAGCTTGGGAGGCAAATGTTAAAGTTCATAAAAGAGGATTAGAATTAATTAAACCAGGTGTTAAATGTTCTGATATTTGTCATGAGCTTAACGAACTTTTTGCTGAGCTTGGTTACCTTCAGTATCGAACATTTGGTTATGGACATTCATTTGGTATGCTTTCACACTTTTATGGAAGAGAAGCTGGTTTAGAATTAAGAGAAGATATTGATACTGTTCTTGAAGAAAATATGGTGGTGTCTATGGAGCCAATGATCATGATCCCAGAAGGTAATCCTGGCGCAGGTGGATATAGAGAACACGATATTTTGGTGATTGGTAAAGATGGAGTAGAAAATATTACAAAATTTCCTTTTGGTCCTGAGCATAATATTATAAAAAACTAATCTTTATGAGCGAGAATAAAACTATTGTTAATAGTTGGAACGAGTGGGATCCGTTAAAACATGTTATTGTTGGAAGAGCGGATGGCACTTGTATTCCAGCACCAGAGCCAGCATTAGATGCTAAAGTTCCTGAAGATAGTGATATGCGGGGTCAGTTTGGTCCAAGAACTAAAGACACTGTAGATAAAGCAAATGAATTATTAGATAACTTTTCAAATATGCTTCAAAAAAGAGGTATTAAAGTTGATCGACCAACACCAATTGATTTTAATCAAAAAACTTCTACACCTGATTGGGAAGCAGAAACCATGTTTGGCTGCATGCCCCCAAGAGATGTTTTGTTAACAGTGGGTAATGAGATCTTAGAAGCTACAATGAGTTATCGTTGTCGTTGGTTTGAATATTTATGTTACCGACCACTTTTAAAAGATTATTATAATCAAGATCCTAATATGAGACACGAGTCTGCTCCAAAACCAAGATTAACGGATGCAGATTACAGAAAAGATTATTTATCAGATAAAATTGGTGTTCAAAAAAGATTAGAGTGGACCGAAAAAAAATATTTTGTAACCACCGAGGAAGAACCACTATTTGATGCAGCAGACGTATTAAGATTTGGTAAAGATTTAGTTGTTCAACATGGTTTTACAACAAATTTAAAAGGAATTGATTGGCTAAAGAGACATTATAAAGATCACAGAGTTCATGCAGTTAACTTCCCAGGTGATCCTTATCCAATTCATATTGATGCAACTTTTACCCCAATTAAAGAAGGTTTAATTATAAATAACCCACAAAGAAGACTTCCTAAGGAACAAAGAAGACTTTTTGAGGACAATGGTTGGGAAATTGTAGACAGTGCACAACCAGCACATAACGAACCACCACCATTATGCTAT
>CACEFK010000039.1 GCA_902558835.1 uncultured Pelagibacteraceae bacterium | reverse complement strand
AAAAAAGAAAATTTATTATAATAATAATTATAACATTTTTAAAAAAATATGTGATGTAGCAAAAAAAAAAAATTCAAAATTAATTCATTTTTCTTCAACAAGTATTTATGGCAAAAGTAAAGTTACCGTTGAAGAGGATATTGACAAATATTTAAAACCTCAAAGTCCTTACGCCCAAATCAAATTTGATGAAGAAAAATTTTTAAAAAAAAAAAATTTAGACTATGTAACCTTAAGACTAGGAACAATTGCTGGTGTATCTGAAGGTATGAGATTTCATACTGCAGTCAACAAATTTTGTCTAAATGCAATAATTGGAAATGATATACCTGTATGGAAAACCGCACTAAATCAAGTAAGACCTTATCTTTCATTGATTGATGCTTTTAATGCAGTAAATTTTATTTTAAGAAAAAATATATTTGGTAGAGAAACATTTAATCTAGTAACTGCCAATTTAACAGTAAAAAATATAATTTCAAAAATTAGACAAACAAACAAGAAAAGAATAAAAATAAAACTTGTTGATTCAAAAATAATGAATCAACTATCTTACAAGGTATCTAGAAAAAAATTTGAAAAAATGGGGTTTAGATTTAGAGGATCAATTTATAAAGATATTGAAGATACAATAAATTTATTTAAAAATATTAATTAAATTATGAAGTGTAATATTACTAATAAAAATGTCGAAGAAATAATGTCATTCGGTAAAATGCCGATTGCCAATGGATTTTTAAATGAGAAAGATAAATCTAGTGAATATTTTTACGAAATGACTGTAGGTTTATCTCCAGATTTAGGATTATTTCAATTAACTAATTTTCCGAAAGTTGAAATGATGTTTCACGATAAATATCCATTTTTCACAAATTCATCAAGCTATATGAGAAATCATTTTAAAAAATATGCTGAATGGATTTCAAAAGAATTTATTGAAAATAATAGCGATAAAATTATTGAAATAGGATGCAATGATGGAACAATGTTAGAAAATTTTAAAAATAATAAAATTGAATCTTTAGGTATAGATCCTTCTGGAAATGTTGCAAAAATAGCAAAAGATAAAGGTTTAAATATTATTAATAGTTTTTTTAGTGAAAATTTAACATATTCTTTAAATCAATTTAAATCAAAAACAAAAGTTATATGTGCTGCAAATGTGATTTGTCATATCCCTGATTTAAATGATCTAATAAAAGGAATTGATAAGCTTTTATCAAAAAAAGGAGTTTTTATATTTGAAGAACCATATTTAGGATCAATGATAAATAATGTTTCTTATGATCAAATTTATGATGAACATATCTATATATTTTCTGCTATTTCAGTAGAGAAAGTATTTAGTCTTTATGGTTTTGAGTTAATTGACATTTACCCTCAAATAACACATGGAGGATCTATGCGATATGTTTTGGCTAGAAAAAATGAGTATTCCAAATCACCTAAAGTAAATAAAATTTTAGGAGAAGAATTAAAAAAAGGCTTTCTAGATATAGATTTATATATGAGATTTAAATTAAATTGTTTAAGATCTAAAGAGAGATTAAATGATTTAATAGACCTTTCTTTAAAAAAAAATCAAAGAATAGGGGGATACGCCGCAACATCAAAAAGCACGACAATTTTAAATTTTTGTTCAATAAACTCAAATAAGATTGACTGTATATATGATACAACACCTGAAAAAATTGGAAAACTATCACCAGGCTCACATATACCAGTAATAGACTCCGAAGAATTCAAAATAAATCCACCAGATACGTGTTTGTTATTTGGCTGGAACCATAAAAATGAAATCTTGGAAAAAGAGAAAAATTTTGCGTCGAATGGTGGAAAATGGATAAGTCATATAGAAAATTTTATTTAAAATGATTTTAACTGATCCTAGTCAAGCAGATAAAAAAATTAAATCCAAAATCTTAAATTCTGTAACTAAAATAATTAATAGTAAGCAATATATTTTAGGAAAAAGTGTAGAATCATTTGAGAGTGAATTTTCAAAATTTTGTGGCTCAAAATATGCAATTGGTGTCAATAGTGGAACCGATGCATTAATTATTAGTTTGATGGCTATTGATACTAAATATGGAGATGAAATAATAATTCCTTCTCACTCTGCGTCAGGAACTGCAACAGCAGTAGTAGCTGTTGGTGCAAAACCAATATTTGTTGATATTGATCCTGATACATTTTTAATTGATATTATTGATCTAAAAAAAAAAATTACTAAAAAAACCAAAGTAATTATACCAGTTCATTTATATGGGCAAAGTTGCGATATTACAAAAATATTAGAAATAGCGAATAAAAATAAAATTAAAATAATAGAGGATTGTGCACAAGCGCACGGAACAAAATTTAAGAATATTCATGTCGGTAATTTTGGTGTCACAGGTTGTTTCAGTTTCTATCCAACTAAAAATTTAGGTGCTATTGGTGATGGCGGTTGTGTTATAACAAATAATAAAGTTATTTATGAAAAAATAAAAATTTTAAGAGATTTTGGTTGGAAAAAAAGATTTAATAGTTCAATTAAAGGTTTAAATAGTCGTTTAGATGAAATACAAGCTGCAATATTAAGAATTAAGTTAAGGAGATTAAATCAATATAATTTAAAAAGAAAAAAAATAGCTTCGAAATATTTTAAAAATTTTTCAAAACACAAGTACGTTAAAACACCAAAATTACTTAAATATTCTAATCATACCTTTCATCAATTTGTTATTAAA
>CACEFK010000038.1 GCA_902558835.1 uncultured Pelagibacteraceae bacterium | reverse complement strand
ATTATTGCTTTAATATTTTTCATAAACTAACTTATCAATATGAGTAACATTAGATTATTTTATTCAAAAAGTTTATCTCTTAATTTGACTGACAAACTTGATAAATCTCAATCACACTATGTTTCAAAAGTTATGAGACTTAAAGAGAAAGAAGTTTTTTCTCTTTTTAATAGTAGTGGCGAATGGGAAGCGAAAATCGCAAATATCAATAAAAGCATAGTTGAATTTAATGTTACGAAACAATTAAGACAGAAAGAAAATACCATAGATCTCTGGCTGGCTTTCTCTCCTATCAAATCAAATTACTTTAATTTCATGATCCAAAAAGCTACAGAGCTTGGTGTAACTAAGTTTTTACCAATTATCTTTGAAAGAACGATTGTTAGGAAGATTAATAAAGAGAGATTGGAAAAAGTAATCATAGAAGCTGCCGAACAATCAAACAGAATAACTGTTCCATCAATTGAAGAGCCTCAAAAATTAAAAAGCTTTCTAAATAATGATATGGATTTAATTTTTACTGATCTCAACACTACTAATACAAAAATTGACATTAAAAAGTTAACCACCAAGCCTACTTGCGTAATCATAGGGCCAGAGGGAGATTTTTCTGAGGAGGAGAGGGAAGAGATTCTTAAATTTAGCGGTGTTCAGCCTATTAAAATCAATGAAAACATATTGAGATCTGAAACGGCTGTAATTTCTGCTCTATCGATCATAAATTACGCCATTAATTGATATTTTGTCGCTAAAAGTAAAAGTGTATTTTTTTAAAAGACGCTCTATATAGGGTAAAAAAATGAAAAAAATTTTATATATATTTCTAACATTCTTTATCACTTCAAGCGCGTTCGCTAATCAACCTGTCGATTGGCAACTAGGATTTCAAAAGGCTGCTTCCGAGACTATGAGAGATATCGTTAATTTTCATGATAAATTGTTGTTACCAATTATAATAGCAATCAGTGTTTTTGTTCTATTTTTGATGGTTTATGCTTGTATTAGATTTAGAGCTTCAGCAAATCCAGTTCCATCAAAAAGAACTCATAATGTTGCTGTTGAAGTTTTATGGACTTTAATTCCATGTTTAATTCTAATCGTGATGGCAGTTCCATCATTTAAAATTTTATACAAACAAGATGCAATTCCAAAAGCAGACATAACTGTTAAAGCTATTGGATATCAATGGTACTGGGGATATGAGTATCCAGACGAAAATATTTTCTTCGACTCTTACATGATTGAAACTAAAGACTTAAAAGAAAACGAGCCAAGACTGTTAGCTGTAGATAATGAACTGGTTGTTCCAGTAAATAAAGTTGTTAAGGTAATGATCACTGCTAATGATGTTCTACATGCTTGGGCACTCCCTTCATTTGGAGTAAAACGAGACGCTGTGCCTGGAAGAATAAATGAAACTTGGTTTAAAGCAGAAAAAGTTGGAACTTATTATGGTCAATGTTCTGAACTGTGTGGAATTAAACACGCGTTTATGCCAATTGAAGTTAGAGTTGTTACTGAAGAGGAATATCAAGACTGGTTGTTAGACGCTAAAGTCAAATTTGCAAAAGAAATTAATGAAGAAGATCAATTTAAAAAACTAGCGAGTAAATAATATGTATACACAAACAGCATCACACGACGATCATCATACACCAACTGGTTGGAAACGTTGGGCTTATTCAACTAACCACAAAGATATTGGAACCATGTATTTAATATTTGCAATTATTGCAGGTGTAATTGGTACCGCATTCTCAGTTTTAATGAGAATGGAATTGATGCATCCTGGTGATGGAATTTTAGGTGGAAACTATCATTTATATAATGTCTTAGTCACTGGTCATGGTTTGATCATGATCTTCTTTATGGTTATGCCGGCAATGATTGGTGGATTTGGTAACTGGTTTGTTCCAATAATGATCGGTGCACCTGATATGGCTTTTCCTAGAATGAATAATATTTCATTCTGGTTACTACCTACATCTTTCATATTATTAATAATGTCAATTTTCATGGATGGCCCTCCGGGTCAAACGGGTGTTGGTGGTGGATGGACCATTTATCCTCCTTTATCATCTACAGCTGGTCAACCAGGTCCAGCAATGGATTTTGCAATTTTAAGTTTACACTTAGCCGGAGCTTCTTCAATTTTAGGTGCGGTAAACTTTATTACTACAATTTTAAACATGAGAACGCCTGGCATGACATTGCACAAAATGCCATTATTTGCTTGGTCAATATTAGTAACTGCTTTCTTATTATTGTTATCATTGCCAGTTTTAGCAGGAGCAATTACGATGCTTTTAACAGATAGAAACTTTGGAACAGCTTTCTTTGATGCACAAACTGGTGGAGACCCAGTTCTATTCCAACATTTATTTTGGTTCTTTGGTCACCCTGAAGTTTATATTTTAATTTTACCAGGTTTTGGAATGATCAGTCATATTGTTTCAACATTTTCTAGAAAACCAGTTTTTGGATACTTAGGAATGGCTTATGCAATGGTTGCAATTGGAATAGTTGGTTTTGTTGTTTGGGCTCACCATATGTATACAGTTGGTTTAAGTACAGATACTAAAGCATACTTTTTAGCTGCAACGATGATCATTGCAGTTCCAACCGGTATAAAAATATTTTCATGGATAGCAACTATGTGGGGTGGTTCGATTTCATTTAAAACTCCAATGGTTTGGGCTTTAGGATTTATATTTTTATTTACTGTTGGTGGAGTAACCGGTGTAGTTCTTGCTAATGCTGGAGTTGATACTGCAATGCATGATACTTACTACGTTGTTGCTCACTTTCATTATGTACTATCTTTAGGAGCTGTATTTGCAATCTTCGCTGGATTTT
>CACEFK010000037.1 GCA_902558835.1 uncultured Pelagibacteraceae bacterium | reverse complement strand
AAGAATTTTGTATCATTGGCACAATGCGAAAAACTCGTACCCCAAAAGAAATAAATGTTTAAATCTTTGGTTTCCGATTATAAAAGATAAAACTTTAAAAAATGGCTCAATGGAAATTGCTGAAAAAAGTCATTTTAAAGATTACCCTTTCTTGGAGTTCAAAGGTTATTCTAAAGATAAAAAAAATGCATTAAATCAATACTTGGTTCCAAATAATCTTGTGAAAGATTTTAAAATAAAAAAAATTGAAGCCAAAATTGGTTCATGTCTTGCTATGCATCATAATTTACTTCATTCATCAACAACCAATTTTACTAATCATTGTTCATTTGTTGTAATATTTAAAATATGGAGCATCAGTGACGATTTAACACTTTCAAACAATATTCAACAGAAATATTTTATGAACGATAATGGTTCAGGTCCAGATGTACGAAAAGCAAAAAATTAAGTTTATATCAGCAGACTCACATTTTTGTGAACCAGATAAATTTTATGTAAATAATTTACCCTCAAATTTACGAGATGAGTCGCCACGATATATAGAAATTAAGAAAAATTTGTTTTGGACAGACAGTTATTCTTTAATACCCATGTCTGCATCTATTGGTGCAGGCACGTCAAATAAAAAACTTAAATTTAGATGTTCAAAAAGTAAGTTTTTGGAATTTTGCGATCTAAATAAAAGAGTAAAAATGCAAGATAAAGATGGAGCAGTTCATGAAATATTGCTTCCTAATTTAGGATTACTTTGGAGAATTAAAAATAAGAAGGTAAAAAAATTATGTTTTAAAATATATAATGATTATGCAATAGCTTTTGAAAAAAAACGTTTGAGAAAAAGATTTAGTATATTGCCAATCATATACGGATCTTCTTCTGAAGAAATGAGAACATCTTTGGAATATGTTTTGAGTAATTGTAATAAAAAAAATCTTCATGGAATTGTTCTAGATATAAGTCAAATTTGGATACTACAAAAAAATCAAAAATGTAAAAATAGAAGTTTTATTTTTAGAGAAATACAGAAATTAAATATACCTATTATTCTGCACGCAAATGGCGCGATACTAAATAACACTTTCTCAAGACCATATACTGCAAAACATAGCCTGTTTTGTGTTAATGCAATGAGTATTTTGACTGAATTATACATCTCAGGTTTCTTTGATCAATTTAAAAAAATTAAATTTGTATTCTCTGAAATGGGTCTATCTTGGCTGAATCAGTTATACTACAAACTTAGTTATTACAAAGAAAGATTTAAATATTTAGATAATCTAAAATATATAAAAAGAAATTTTGACGATGTGCTAAAGAGAAATATTTTGTGTACATTCACCACTGAACTTCCTGATATACAAACATTAAAATTGATTGGTGATAATAATCTGATGTTTGGATCAGATTTTCCCCATAATGAATCTTTTTATCCAAAAACCAATACTTTTTTAAAAAAAATAAAAAAAAATTATGAAAATCATCACAAATATTTATTTGATAATACAATTTCCAACTATAATTTATCTTCAAAATTTTAAATGTTTAGCTTTAAAAGTAGCTTGAAAATTTTAATATTTTTATTTATCTTTTTTATTGGATTAGTTACTTTATTTTACAATACAGAAACAAATATAGAGTTACAAATAAAAAAAATTTTTCCGAAAAATTTAAGAAATGTAATCAAGTCAACTATATTTTTAATACCTGAAAAAAATCGAGAAATTATATTATTAAATAATGAGATCGATGAACTAAAAGAAAAAATTCTAAATATTAAGTATGATGAAAGCATAATCGACTTGGAAGACTCATATGTAACCTTATTTAATTACTATTCTAATAATTTAAAAAAATTAAAAGCAAAAAAAAATAAAACAATAATAAATGAAATTAAAGGGTCAAAATTACAATTCGATTTTTATTCAATCAATAACTTATTTAATGGAAAGCATTCAACTGCAAATGCTACAATATATTTAGAGTATAAAGATAAAAATATTATTTTAGTTTCAGGAGACGGTCACTTTTTTTATTTTAATAAAAACAAACTAAAGAATGATGTAATTGAATTCACCAAAATTCAAACAAATATTCATGATATTATTACAGATATCGATTTTTTAACTAAAAGTAAAATAGGTATTAAAGACGTTCTAATAGATGGTGATAATATATTAATTACCTTTCCTATAAAAAAAAAAGAGGATTGTTATTCATTTTCCATATTTAGATCCAAATTTAGCTTAAATTATTTAAAATTTAACAAATTATATGAAACAAAACCTTGTGTTGATAGAAGGGAAAGTAATCACTTCGGTGGTAGAATAGAAGTTTTAAATCAAAATAATTATATTTTTACAACAGGAGATTATGGAACAAGTAATAATTCACAGATTACAAAAAATTTATATGGAAAAATAATTAAAATAAACAAAATCAATAATCAAACTGAAATAATTTCATTGGGTCATAGAAATCCACAAGGTCTATATATTGATAATGAAAAAGGAAAAATTCTCTCTACGGAACATGGTCCTACTGGTGGAGATGAAATTAATATGATTGATTTAAAAAATAATAAAGTAAAAAATTATGGTTGGCCAAAGTCATCATATGGAATTGATCAAGATGCTCCATGGAAAAGAAATCACATAGAATACGGTTATATTGAACCGATAAAATATTATGTACCATCAATTGCAATAAGTGAAATAATTAAAGTACCAGAAAATTTTTTTAATTCGGATAACAATTTTTTTGTAGCTTCTATGGGTGGCATACCTGACGGAGGCTACCAATCAATCCATTATATAAATTTAGATGAAAATTATCAAAAAATAAATGACGAAAGAATTATAAAAATTAATGATAGAGTAAGAGATTTAATAAATCTAAACGATGATGATATTGTATTAGGTTCCACGGAAATGTCTCCTGGAATATTTAAAATATCTATCTCAAAGGACTAAATTTGACAAAAAAAATTAAATCTATGAAACATAATACTTTTATAATGTTCCATCATTTTCATAAATCAAATGATATCATAAAAATGAATGGATCTATTTCAGAGAGTAAATT
>CACEFK010000036.1 GCA_902558835.1 uncultured Pelagibacteraceae bacterium | reverse complement strand
GTAAATGACGAGAGTAATTTTTTGACTAAAAGACAATTGATTTTTGTTATAGCATTAATCGATAGTTTAGTTTTATTTAGTTCATTAAAGAAAGAGATAAATAAATTTCCTTTTGATGATATCCATTTTCTTCCATACTGTCCTCTACCATTTGCTTGTGTTTCAGTAATAACCATACCTAAGTTGTATTTGGTTTCTTTAATAATTCTTATTGCAGTATTATTTGTGCTTTTAACTTTTTTAAATTTAAATTTTTTTAATTTCATCAAATAATATTAATTCTTGAAACAACTTCTATTAACTGACTTGGGAATATGAAGTATAAAAGAATTAATATCGTTGAAACTGTAAGTGAAAATTTTAACCATAAGCTATGATCCGTATCGTATTTGTCTTTTTCTTTATCAAAGTAAATTATTTTTATAATTCTTAAATAATAAAAAGCTGCAACTACGGTAGATAACAATCCTACTATAGCTAAGAAAAACATTGATTGTTCTAATACGGCATTAAAAATATAAAATTTAGCAAAGAAACCAGCTAGAGGTGGTATTCCTGCTAAAGAAAAAAGTATTACAAGCAAACATAGAGATAATAGTGGATGGTTTTTTGATAATCCCGAGAGATCCTCAATATCCTCATAATATTGATCTTTTCTTCTTAACATCAATAGACATGAGAAAAGAGCTAAATTCATAACTATGTATATTGAAATATAGATTATTGAACTTTGAATTCCTTCATTCGAAGCTGTGGCTAGTCCTGCTAATGTGTAACCAATATGTCCAATAGAGCTATAAGCAATTAGTCTTTTAATATTGGTTTGCCCTATTGCAGCAACCGCTCCAAAAACCATGGAAGCTATTGATAAGAAAATTATTATCATTTGCCATTGATCAATTAAATTAAGGAAAGGAACATATAAAAATCTTATAAATACAGTTAAAGCTGCGATCTTTGGTACCATTGTGAAAAATAAAGTTACAGTTGTAGGTGACCCTTCGTAAACATCAGGTGCCCACATATGAAATGGAACTGCAGAAATTTTAAATGCTAAACCAACTAAAATAAATACAATTCCAAATGTTAAAACATATTCATTAGAATTTAATTGATTTGATATTACATCAAAATTGGTTGAGCCTGAAAAACCATAAACTAAAGAACATCCGTATAACAATAATCCTGAAGATAGTGCACTCAAAACAAAATATTTCAAACCAGCTTCGGATGATTTTAGTTGATCTCTATTATATGTTGCTAGTACGTAAAGAGCTAGTGATTGTAATTCTAAGCCCATATAAAAAACAATTAAATCATTTGAACTAATCATCACCATCATACCAAGAATAGAGCTCAAAATAAGAACTGGGTATTCGATATTGTATATTTTAAATGTTTTTAAATAGCTTGATGAAATAACTAAAACTAAAAAACCTCCAATTAAAGTTATAATTTTCATTAGTGAGGACATACTGTCAATCACAACACTTTCATTAAACAAAGTTTCCCTACTAACTGAAAATGTTTCGTTTATTGTTATTATTGCTGTAATTAAAATTGCAAACAAAGATAGATTGAAAATTATTTTTGAACTATTTTTTTTAAAAACACCCAAAACAAGTAATAACATGATTGAAAGTGAAATAAATATTTCAGGCAATACTAAATTTAAATTTTCCATATTATTTACTAGCTATATTTGTGTTATGCATATTAATTAGATCGGTCACAGAAACTTCTATAGTATTTATCAACGGATCTGGATAAAATCCGAAGAATAAAGTTGGAACTGCTAAACAAGATAAAATCAGATATTCCGATCTATTTAAATCAAACATCTTCTTGAGGTCTTCGTTAACTAGCTTTCCAAAAACAACTCTTTTGTACAACCAAAGCATATATGCGGCTCCAAGTATTACTCCTAAACTAGCAATTACAGCTACTAGGAAATTATCCTTAAAAGCACCCATTAAAATTAAAAATTCTCCTATAAATCCACTTGTCCCTGGTAATCCCAATGCTGCCAATGTAAACAACATAAATAAAATTGAATATTTAGGTATTATTGTAACTATTCCTCCATACGAATTGATCATCCTTGAATGCATCCGATCATAGACAACACCAACACATAAGAAAAGTGCAGCTGAAACTAAACCATGACTAATCATTTGAATAATACTTCCTTCAATTCCTTGTTGCTGAAGAGTAAATATTCCTAATGTCACAAATCCCATGTGAGCAACAGAAGAATAAGCTATTAACTTTTTCATATCCTCCTGCATTAGAGCAATGAAAGAAGTGAATATAATTGCTATAACACTCAAAGTGTAAATTAAGGGTGTAAAAACTTCTGAAGCAACAGGAAATAAACCTAGAGAAAATCTGATAAAACCATAACCTGCCATCTTTAATAAGATTGCTGCTAACAATACAGATCCTGCAGTTGGAGCTTCAACGTGAGCATCTGGCAACCAAGTATGTACTGGCCACATAGGGGTTTTAACTGCAAAAGAACTGAAAAATGCTAGCCATAAAAGATTTTGATATTTAGCATCTATACCAAGTTCATAAAGCTGAATAACATCTGTTGTACCTGTAATCCAATAAATAGAAATTATTGCAACTAACATTAAAACAGAACCTAGTAATGTGTATAAAAAGAATTTAAATGCTGAATAAACTCTTTTTGGTCCTCCCCAAATTCCGATAATTAAAAACATCGGAATTAATCCTGCTTCAAAAAATAAATAGAATACAACTAAATCAAGTGCACAAAAAACACCAATCATGAAACTTTCCATGATTAGGATTGCAATTAAAAAATCTCTTAATCTATTTTTGACGGAATTATTTACAGATATAATGCATAACGGAGTTATGAATGTAGTTAAAATAATAAATAAAATTGAAATACCATCAATACCAACTTTATAATTAATAAAACCTTCAATCCATGTTCTATCTTCTACAAATTGAAAATTAGAAGTTGATTGGTCAAAAGAAATCCACAGATAAATTGAAATTAAAAAATTTACTATGGTCGTGAATAAAGCAACATATTTAGCAGTTGAATTATTTCCTTCTTTATCTTTAGTAAAAAATAAA
>CACEFK010000035.1 GCA_902558835.1 uncultured Pelagibacteraceae bacterium | reverse complement strand
CTTTCAATCATTGAAAGTACAAAAAGGTGCAACAGAAATTTATAATCATTTAAAAACGATCAGTACAAGATTTTCTAAACATTTTGACAACATTATAGTTCTTAGAAAAAAATTAGAGGATGCTATGGGAGTTGTTGATAAATTTGGAACGGATGCAAGATCAATTTCAAGAACTTTAGAAAACATTAAAGATCCCGAGCAGGTTGAGAAAGCTGTACAAACTGAAAACGTGGAAAAATTTGTTGAACGAAATAGGCAGCTTAAAAATTAATTTCTTTTTTTTCGTAATAACGTCTATAAGAAATCTCATGCAGTGGAATAAAAAGTATGATTATCCTAAATCCATTAGATCGACAGAGAATGGAATAAGAAGATACCTTATAGGTGAAAAAAAATTACCAAGCGTCACCTCAATTTTAGATGCAACTCGATCTGAAGAAGATAAAGCAGCATTAGCAAATTGGAGAGAAAGAACTGGTCAAAAAGAAGCTGAAGCAATTACAAAAGCAGCAAGCAGTAGAGGCTCAAAGATGCACGCTTATCTTGAGTCATATCTTTTAGGACGTGAAAATATGAGTTTTTTTGATGATGATGAAAAATATAAAATCATGGCAAAACAAATTATAGAAAAGGGATTGAAAAATAGATTTGAAGAAATTTGGGGTGTAGAATGCACTTTGTACAAAGAAAACTCTTATTCTGGCACTTGTGATGCCGTTGGTATTTTTGACGGTAAGGAGTCGATTATTGATTTTAAACAAGCTAACAAACCTAAAAAGGCGGAATATATAGACTCATGGCTTCTACAAACAGCTGCTTATGCATTAGCACACAATAGTGTTTACAACTCAAATATAACATCTTGTGTAATTCTAGTTTGCACAGTAGATAATTTGTTCCAAGAGTTTAAAATTCAAGGTCGCGATTTGATTATTTATCAAAACTTATTTTTAGGAAGATTAAAAAAATTTAATGAACTTTATAATTTAACTTAGTATTTTATGGATAAAATAGTAATTTACGATACAGAAACAACAAATAGCACAATTTGGGGCTCAATAATTGAAGTAGGTGCTGTAGTTGTCGATAAAAACCTAAAAGAAATTGGTAAGCTAAATATTCGTGGCAGAATGCCTGAAGGTGAGGTTCCAAGCGCAAAAGCCTTATTGGTAAATTCAACAAGTATTGATTTACTTACTAAAGGAAATTACTCGCATTACGATTTTTTAGGCGCAGTAGAAAATTTTTTCTCTAAAGCTGGTCCAGCATTGTTTATGGGTTGGAGCAATCTAAATTTTGACAGGCGTATGTTTCATTTTAATTTTTTTAAAGGGAACAGATATCCTTATATTACACATTCATCACCCAATAAAGAACACGATGGTTTGCATGTTGCAAGAGTAGCTCAAACTTTAAATCCTGAAACCTTAAAGACCGAATTAACACAAGCTGGTAACGAAAGTCTCGCTCTTGAGGGTTTAGCCAGACAACAAGGATTTGATACATCCCAACAACACACAGCTTATCATGATGCGTTCACAAGCTTAAAAATTCTTCGAATTATAAAAGATAAACATAAAGATAATTGGGAAAATTTTTTAAGCACATCTACAAAAAATAGTGTTGAAACTATTTTAAAAAGTGAAGGGATTTATTCAATATTTGAAAATGTTAAAGGAAAAAATATGATGTACCTTGTCTCTACACTTCATCCAGACCACTGTTTTCATCCATCATATACATCTTGGGGATATTTATTTGATCTAAGAAGAGATCCTGAACCATTATTAAACTTGTCAGTAAATGATCTTAAAGTTTATTTAAAAAAGTTTAGTCCAAAAGCACTTAGAGTAATCAAAACCAACAAAGCTCCTGTTGTGTTAGATAAAAGGTTTGCATTAAAGGAAAAGGTATATGCAGATTTAGATTTAGAAACCATTCAAAAAAGAGCAAAAATGGTTAGGAATAGTGAAAATTTTTGCAAAAATATTCAAATCATAAATAGAGAAGCAGCTGAAGAAAAAGCTCAAACTCAAACTCAGGAAGATTTATTGCCAGAGGAAACTTTATATGAAAAATTTATTCCCAACAAAGATACTCAGCTGTTTAAAACTTGGCATAGTTCTTCTTGGGAAGATAAATTAAGAATGTTGGATAAGTTTCAAGATAAAAGATGTAGTTGGTTTGGCCAAAAAATTATCTATCAGGAAGCACCACATATTTTGCCACCAGATTTATATAAAAATATAAAAAGTGAAATTGCTAGACGAATTTTAAGTAAAAATAGAGAAAAGTGGCAAACTATAGGAATGGCCTACCAAGAAATTGATACCTTAAGAGATCATGCATCTAATCGAGATGATGAAGAAGAGCTAAAAAAATTAGATGAAATAAATGAATTTATTATGTCTATAGAAAAAAAATATGAAATTGCCTAGTTGACTTTAAGGCTCTAATTAATAGAAAGGATATATGCTTACAAATTTTAAAGACGAAGATTTTGATACTAAAATTAAAAATGAAGATGTTTCAGTCATTCAGTTTTCAGCTGAGTGGTGTGGTCCATGTAAGGCATTAAAACCAGTAATGGATAAATTATCTGATGAATATAAAGATAAGGCTGGTTTTTATTATGCTGATGTTGAAGATGGCGGAATAAACACTGGAAGTGCAGCAGGTATCAGAGGTGTTCCAACAGTCATTATCTATAAAAAAGGTGTTGAAGTAGATAGAAAAGTTGGCGGAGTTCCCGAAAGTCACATGAAGGAATTTTTAGATAAAAATATCTAATTTAAATTTAAAACTTCACCCGCAAGATATAATGATCCAGTAATCAGTATTATATCGTTTTCTTTTACTGGGATTGACTTTATGGCTTCCTCTATACTTTCCTTATAATTTATATTTGAAAAGCTATTTAGCTTATCTTTAAGCTCTTCTCCTTTAATTGAGTTAGGTTGATTAGGTATATCTATTGTAGTCAATGTGGAAATATCCTTAAAGAAACTCATATATTCACTATGATCTTTATTAGCCATCATTCCAAGAATGATATGTTTATTACAATCTAAACTTTCCAAGTATTCATTCAAAACTTTTGCTCCCAAAGGGTTGTGAGATCCATCAACAAAAAGTTTATGATCTTTTACAAGCTCTTTAAGTTTTCCAGATTTAATTTCTTGTAATCTTGCAATACTATTTATTTTTAAAATACCTTTTTTAATGTGGTCATCTTTAATATTTAAATCTTTCAAAATTCTTAGGGCTGCAATTGCTGTTGAGATATTTTCTAATTGAAATTGACCTTTAACATTTGGCATAGGTAATTTTATTCCTCCAAATTGA
>CACEFK010000034.1 GCA_902558835.1 uncultured Pelagibacteraceae bacterium | reverse complement strand
ACTCAAAGAGAGTATTATTTAAATGAGCAACTAAAAGCTATTCAAAAAGAACTTGGTGAAATTGAAGATGGTAAAGATGAAACAACAAGTCTTAATAAAGCAATTACAAAAGCAAAAATGCCAAAAGAGGTGGAGAAGAAATGCTTGCAAGAATTAAAAAAATTAAAAAATATGAGTCCTATGTCTGCAGAAGCAACAGTTGTTAGAAATTATTTAGATTGGATGACAGAACTTCCTTGGCATAAAAAAAGTGAGGTAGATATAGATTTAAAGAAAGCTCTTGAAATTCTTGACAAAGATCATTTTGGATTAGAAAAAGTTAAAGAGAGAATAATAGAATTTTTAGCAGTTCAAAAAAGAATGGAAAAAATTAAAGGTCCAATTTTGTGTTTAGTAGGACCTCCAGGTGTTGGAAAAACCTCATTAGGAAAATCAATTGCAAAAGCTACAAATAGAGAAGGTTCTTTTAATTGCTTTATTGTGTTTATTGTTTCGTTAGAAATTTTTTTGTTTATCGAGGTTAATTTTTCTAATCTTCTTAAAGCTGTAGCAGCCAAAGGAAATAAATCTTCATCTTTAGGTGAAACATCGTTATAGTGTGTGTAATCACATGTTATAAACTTTTCATTATCCTTAAAGTCTAAAATTTTTACTCTTTTAATACCTTCAACTAAAACTTTAACAGTTCCGTCAGGAAGCTTTAATAATTGTAAAATACTTCCTTCACAACCATACATAAATACATCTGTTTTTTTAGGATCATCAATTTCTGAATTTTTTTGCGTTACTAGAATAATTTTTTTATCTTTTTTCATCACTTCATTAAGTGCTGAAATAGATTTATCTCTTCCTACAAATAAAGGGATTACCATACTTGGAAAGACTACGATGTCTCTCAATGGGAGCAAAGGTAGTGAAATTTTGACGTCCATAAGAACAATATGGATATTATATTTTATAATGCAATAGGTATTTATTACTTATTAAGGATATTAAGCCGCTGTAGTCTTATTTGACTTAGATTTATTGTCACCTTTAGCATGAACTAAGATTGGTTGTGATTGTCCTTTTGCAGCACCAGCGTCAACAATAACTTCTTCGATATTATCTTGACTCGGAAGATCGTACATTGTTTTCAACAAAATATTTTCTAGAATTGATCTCAAACCTCTTGCTCCAGTTTTTTTGCTAATAGCTTTTTGTGCTATTTCTTTTAAAGCATTTTCTTTAAATGTTAGTTTAGCACCATCCAATTTAAACAACTCTTGATATTGTTTTGTTAGAGAATTTTTTGGTTCTTGTAATATTTTTATTAAAGATTTTTCATCTAAATCTTCAAGTGTTGCTATCATTGGAAGTCTTCCAATAAATTCTGGAATTAATCCAAATTTCAATAAATCTTCAGGTTCTAATCCTTTCATCCATTCACCAGTTTTTTTATCTTGTGTATTTTTTACATCTGCACCAAAACCGATTGAAGTCCCTTTATCTCTTTGAGAAATTATTTTATCAAGACCTGCAAAAGCACCACCACAAATAAATAAAATATTTGTAGTATCTACTTGTAAAAATTCTTGCTGAGGATGTTTTCTGCCCCCTTGAGGCGGAACACTTGCAACTGTTCCTTCCATTATTTTAAGAAGAGCTTGTTGAACCCCTTCTCCAGATACGTCTCTTGTAATTGATGGATTTTCAGACTTTCTACTTATTTTATCTACCTCATCAATATAAACGATTCCTCTTTGAGCTTTTTCAACATTGTAGTCAGATGCTTGTAACAATTTCAAAATAATATTTTCAACATCTTCTCCAACATAACCTGCTTCTGTTAGAGTGGTTGCATCAGCCATTGTAAATGGAACGTCAAGAATTCTAGCTAGGGTTTGTGCAAGCAATGTTTTTCCACAACCTGTAGGACCCACTAAAAGTATATTGGATTTTGATAGCTCAACATTTTTGCTTGTTTTGCCTTCATAATTTAATCTTTTGTAATGATTGTGTACTGCAACAGATAATACCTTCTTCGCATGAGCTTGACCAATTACATAATCATCTAATACTGAACAAATTTCTTTTGGAGATGGAAGGCCATCTTGATGTTTTACAAAAGTATCTTTACTCTCTTCTTTTATAATGTCCATACACAGCTCAACACATTCATCACAGATGAAAACAGTTGGACCAGCAATCAACTTTCTTACTTCGTGTTGGCTCTTGCCACAGAAAGAACAGTAAAGAATATTTTTATTATTTGTTGTCATTTTAATTTTTATAACGAATCAATTTAATTACTTTATTATAGAAGACTCGCACTAATCAAGTTTCGATTAATAATGAATCCATATGTTGTGTATTAAGATCTTTTTTCTACTACTTCGTCAATTAGACCAAATGATTGTGCGACATCTGCAGTCATAAAATTATCTCTTTCAAGAGCAGATTTTATTTCTTCAACACTTTTTTCAGTATGTTTTGAATAAATTTCATTAAGCCTTTTCTTTAAAGACAAAACTTCATTAGCATGAATTTCAATATCAGTCGCCTGACCTTGAAAACCTGCAGATGGTTGATGAACCATTATTCTTGAATTTGGTAATGAAAATCTTTTCCCTTTTGTTCCAGCTGCAAGCAAAAAAGAACCCATTGAAGCTGCTTGACCAATACATAACGTAGAAATGTCTGGCTTCACATATTGCATTGTATCATAAATACCAAGTCCTGCTGTAACCAAACCTCCAGGACTATTAATGTATAAATAAATTTCTTTTTTTGGATCTTCAGCTTCTAAAAATAGTAATTGAGCAGTAACTAATGATGCAACGTTGTCATTAATTTGACCTGTTAAAAAAATAATTCTTTCTTTTAAAAGTCTTGAATAAATATCATAAGCTCTTTCACCTTTACTTGATTGTTCAACAACCATTGGTACAAGATTGCTCATTTGTTCAAATAATTTTGTTGTCATAAGTTGATTCGTTCTACTTATACAACTTGAGATTACTTTTTGCTAACTTTTTTTGTCTTTTTCGCTGCAGGCTTTGATTTTGCCTTTTTAGTTGCAGGTTTTTTTTCTTTAACAGATGATGTTGGTGATTTTTTCTTAGTTTCTTTTTTTTCTTGTTCATGGCTATGATCATGATCATGCTTATGAGCTTCTTTTAATATCTTTTCAGCCTCTTCTTTTGAAATTTCTTTCTTATTTGCTTTACCTTTTTCTTTAATTAAATTTAAAATTTTTTCTTCATATACGGTTCCTCTTAAACTCGATAATGCAGATGGATTTTTTTGATAAAAATCCATTACCATTTTTTCTTGTCCAGGCATCATTCTTAGTTGTTTTTGGACTTCAGCCTGAACTTCTTGTTCTGTTACTTTAATTTGATTTTT
>CACEFK010000033.1 GCA_902558835.1 uncultured Pelagibacteraceae bacterium | reverse complement strand
AGTTTTTTAGTATTATTTATTATGTTACCTTTTGTAAGAGATCTTCCGATAACAATACCAGAAACCTTATTTTTAAAAGCTTGTTTAGGAGTCATAATTCTCATTTGATCATTTGAACCATCACCAGGTAATCTTATTCCTGGAGTTATGATTAATAAATTTTTGTATTTTCTACGAACCATCATAGCTTCTTGAGCAGAACAAACAATACCATCGCATCCTGATTTTTTAATCAATGCTACTTGTTTTAAAACCAATTGTTTTAGGTTTTTTGTATGACCTATATCTTTAAGAGATTTATCATTAAGGCTTGTTAGGATAGTAACTCCTAAAACTTTTAAATTTTTATTTATTTTTTTTGCTTTTCTCTTTACTGATTTTAGCATTTCTAAGCCACCATTTGCATGAACTGTTATATACTTACATTTTTTTAAATCTTTTAAGCTATCTATTGCAGATAAAGCTGTTTGAGGAATATCATTTATTTTTAAATCTAACCAAAAGTCAGATTTAAATGTTTCTAAAAATTTTCTAGCATGTTTTGAGTAAAAGAATTGAAGCCCAAATTTTGGAATTATTTCAAGTTTATTTGTTTTGGTGTGATTAATTATTTTGTTTATTTTTTTTAAATTTGAAGAGTCACAAGCAACAAAAATTTTTTTATTCTTCATTATTTAATTTTTTAAACAAGTCTTTAGACATTTTAAAGTGAATAGTTTTTTTTTCTGGCGTATTTACTTTTTCACCTGTTTTAGGGTTTCTTGAAATTCTTGCTTTTTGAATATGTGTTTCAAATACTCCAAAACCTCTTAGCTCGCATCGATCTCCTCTTTTGAGAGCATTTTTTATTTCACTGAGTATAATGTCGGTAAACTTTTCAAGATCCTTTTTAAGGAAATTAGGATAATTTTGAGATAATTGTTTAATAAGCTTTGATTTTACAATAGCCAATTTAATTCTTTATTATTAATCTTTTTTTTCTTCTTTTTTCTTTAAATCATCTGATAGAGATGAAAACGGTAAGTTTTTTCCCGATCCTTCAGATCCATACTTTTCTAATGCTTCCTTTTTTTCAATTTCTTCTAAAAGTTTGATGCTTAAAGTTACTTTTCTTTTATTGAAGTCTAAATCAGCTATTGCACAGTCAAGTTTTTCCCCACCAGTCCATCTTGATGGGCGTGCATCAGCTGCATTGATTGCTATTGCAGATTTCTTTATTTGGAAATCCATTTCACAACCTTCTGGTCTTACAACAAGACCTTTATTATCGGTAAATATAACTTTAACTGTTATTACTTGATTTTTAGATTTGTCTTTAAACCAATCAAAAGGGTCAGGTTGTGTTTGTCTTAGTCCAACTCTAATTTTTTGTTCAGAGGCTTTAATTTCTAAAACTTTTACTTTTATTTTATCACCTTTTTTATATTTTGATAGTTCCTCTTCACCATTATTTAAGTAGGTTAAGTCATTACAATGTAAAAATGCATCAACTTCTAAATTTTCTATTTTTATAAATAGTGAATATTCATTTTTACTTACAACTTCTCCCTCAACAATTGTGTCAACTGGATATTTTTTCTCAAAACTTTCAAAAGGATTTTCTTGAGTTAGTCTGTGAGAAATAGCTACTCTTCTTTTATCTTTGTCAATTTCAGTTATTATACAATCTATTTCATCACCTACTTTAAACATTTTTTTTGCTGAAACGTTTTTTTTAACCCAACTTAGTTCGCTTGAGTGAAGTAGAGTTGTTAATCCAGGTTCAAGTTCGCAGAAAGCTCCAAAATCCATTAATTTGACGACTTTTACTTTGTAAATTTTATTTAGTTCATAGTTTTCTATATGTTCAAAAGGATCAGGAGACATTTGTTTTACTGAACAACCAACTTGTAGTTTCTCTTTATCTACACTTATCACCTTTAGATCGTGCTTTTCACCAATATTAAATACTTCATCAGGATGATTTACTCGAGAGTAGGAAATTTCTTGTAAATGAACTAACACATCAAGTTCTCCATTTACACTAAAGAAGCAACCAAATGAACTATAACCTTTTACTTGCGCTCCTTTAATAATGTCACCTACTTTATATTTTTCAATTATTTTTGCCTTATCTTCTTTTTTAAAAGAAGAGATTATTTCTCTTCTTGAAACACAAGCATTTCCTCTGACTTTATCTAATTTTATAAGTGCAAATTTTTGAGGCTCATTCATTAAGTGGCTGATATCTTTTAATGGCTTATCACTTATTTGAGAACCAGGAAGAAACATTAAAGAGCCAGTATCTATATGTTCTACGATGCATCCACCTTTACATTTAGAAACAATTTTACCCATTATAGGTTCATTTTTTTCATACGACTCAACTAATTTATCCCACCCTTTTATTTTTTGAGCTTTGCTTGCTGAGACAAGAACTTCACCGTGTTTATCCTCAATTTTTTCTAGCAGTACTGATATTTTTTCACCAACTTTAATTTTGTCAGATAAACCCATAGATTTTAATTCATTTATATCCAAAACTGGCTCTGATTTTAGACCATCCACGAAAAGAAACACAAACTTTTCAGTAATTTTATTTATTTTACCCTCAATAATCTTTCCTTCTTCTATTTGTGTTTTTGATAGCTGACTATTTAGAAGTTTTTCAAACTCTTGATTGGCTGGACTTGAAAGATCTTTATAAATTTCCATTAATTATTAGTTTCCTGTCTATTATTTTTTTTAATTTTAAAAAACATGCCCTTTTATTAAGGTTTGTTGTATTAATCAATAGTGAATCTTTAGTTTTCTTTAATGGAGCAATTTTCCTGTTAAGGTCACTTTTGTCACGTTTTTTAATGCTTTTTAGAACCTCTAGATAAGTCACTTCTTTTTTTAAAGCTTTAAGTTCTTTATATCTTCTTAAAGCTCTAATTTTTGCGTTTGCTGTTATATAAAATTTAAAGTCAGCATCTGGTATGATATTGTAAGTAATATCTCTACCATCAAGACAAGAACCATTATATTTTTTTGGTGGATTATATGCAAACTTTATCTGAAAAGAATGAACCATTTTTCTTATAATCTTTTTTTTTGATATTAAGGATGCTTCTGAACCAATTTCATCAGATAATAGATTTTTATTCGAAAGATCTTTTATTTGTAATTTATTTATTTTTTTTTTTATATATTTAGCATTAAATTTTTTTGGATAATTGAGCTTTAAAAATGCAATAAATCTATAAATTTTACCCGTATCAAGATAGAAAAGATTGTAGTGTTTGGATAGCGCCTTTCCTATGGTGCCAGCACCAGCTGCTGCGGGTGAATCTATTGCAATTTTCATTATATTTTTTCTTTTAATCATTTAAGAAAATTTTTTTATTATATTTAGAAATTCAGGAAAAGATGATTTAACTGATTCTTTATCATGAATTTTCCAAACGCTATTTCCTTCAAATGATAAAGCTGCAATCACGCTTGTCATGAAAACTCTATGATCTTTTAAGTAGTTTTTGATTGTTATTTTTTTATTAATTTTTAAATTTGGATTACCAAATATTTTAATGGAGTTTTTTGTCATAATTGTTTTTATGCCAATTTTCTTTAAAATTTTTCCTCCCCATTTCAATCTTGGACTTTCCTTTTCGTTTAATTCACCTAAGTTTTTAAAATATGAAATTCCTTTTGCTTTAGCAGCTACAAGAAAGATTAAGAGAAATTCATCTATTGCCCCACTATTTAATCTTGTT
>CACEFK010000032.1 GCA_902558835.1 uncultured Pelagibacteraceae bacterium | reverse complement strand
CTATAGTCACAATGACTCTAGCTTTGATCGCATGGGCTGTAATTCCATTTAGCGCAACACAGGTTTTAGCTGATATTAACGTTGGAATTCTTTACTTATTTGCTGTTTCTTCACTGGGTGTCTATGGCATAATAATGGGTGGATGGGCCTCAAATTCTAAGTATCCTTTTCTTGGAGCAATTCGTTCTGCTGCTCAAATGGTATCTTATGAAGTTTCAATTGGAGTAATAATTATCAATGTTTTACTTTGTGTTGGTTCATTAAACTTAAACGACATTGTTATTGCTCAACAAAATATGTGGTTTGTAATCCCATTATTTCCAATGTTTGTAATATTCTTTATTTCTGCTTTAGCTGAAACTAACAGACCCCCTTTTGATTTGCCAGAGGCCGAAGCAGAGTTGGTTGCTGGATACCAAACAGAATATTCAGGAATGATGTATGCAATGTTTTGGTTAGGTGAGTATGCAAACATTTTATTAATGTGTGCAATGGGAGCAATATTATTTTTAGGTGGATGGATGTCTCCAATTGATGTTTACCCATTTACATTAGTTCCAGGTGCAATATGGTTAATATTAAAAATTCTTCTTTTATTCATCCTTTTTGCTTTAGTTAAGGCAATAGTACCTAGATACAGATATGATCAGTTAATGAGACTTGGTTGGAAAGTATTTCTTCCCCTTTCTCTAACTTGGGTGGTATTAACAGCTAGTTATTTGTTTTATTTTAACCTTTTACCAGTGAATTAATTATGAAGATTTCAAGATTTTTTAAAACAATATTAATGATAGATTTCATTGGTGGTTTGTTTATTGCTATTAAAGAATTATTTAAATCAAAAAAAACAATCAATTACCCTTTTGAAAAAGGTAAAATAAGTCCTCGTTTCAGAGGTGAGCATGCTTTGAGAAGATATCCAAACGGAGAAGAAAGATGCATCGCTTGTAAATTGTGTGAAGCAGTATGCCCAGCTCAGGCAATAACGATCGAGTCGGCTGAAAGAGAAGACGGAAGTAGAAAAACAACTCGTTATGACATAGATATGATGAAGTGTATTTATTGTGGTTTGTGTGAGGAGGCTTGTCCGGTAGATGCAATAGTCCAAGGTCCAAATTTTGAATTTTCTACAGAAACAAGAGAAGAACTTTATTATACAAAAGAAAAATTATTAGATAATGGAGATAGATGGGAGAATGTTTTGGAGGCAAATATTAAAGCTGACAATATCCATAGATAAAAATGATTGCACACGCTATTTTCTTTTATACATTTTCAATAATTGCTGTTGTTTCAGCTATAATGGTAACCGCTTCTAAAAATACTGTTCACTCAGTATTTTTCTTAATTCTTGATTTCATAAGTATCTCTTGTCTTTTCATAATGATTGGTGCTGAATTTTTGGGAATGATAATGCTAATTGTTTATGTTGGTGCTGTAGCAGTTTTATTTTTGTTTGTTGTTATGATGTTAAATGTGGCCCAACAAAAAAATCAATGGTTTGCAGGTCAAGCAACCTCTAAACATATCCCAGTTGGTTTAATTATAAGTACTTTAATTTTCTTTGAAATTTTAATTGTGATAGGTGGCTGGAAATATAAACCAGAAATTTTCAATATTAACAATTCACTTGCTAATACAAGTGTAAGCAACACTCATTCATTGGGCCAAATTTTATACACTGATTATATTCATGTGTTTCAAATAAGTGGAATGATCCTATTAGTAGCTATGGTTGGGGCTATTGTATTAACATTTAGACAAAGATCAGGTCTTAAAAGACAAAGTTATATCAAACAAATTTCTAGAGAAAGAGCCGAAGGTGTTGAGGTGCTAGAAGTTCAGAGCAATAAAGGAGTTAAAATAGATGATTGATATAGGTTTAGGACATTATTTGACCTTAGGTGCTGTTATTTTTTCAATTGGAGTAATTGGTATTTTTCTTAATAGAAAGAACATCATTGTTATATTAATGAGTATTGAATTGATATTGCTTGCTGTGAATATCAATTTAGTGGCTTTTTCTATTTATTTGGGAGATTTGGCAGGACAAGTCTTTACTTTATTTATTCTAACTGTTGCAGCAGCAGAAGCAGCCATAGGATTAGCAATAATAGTTGTTTATTTCAGAAACTCTGGAACGATACGTGTTGAAGAAATAGATAAGTTGAAAGGATAATCATGGAACTATCGATTATATTTCTTCCACTTATTGCATCAATTATATCAGGCTTTTTTGGTAGATATATCGGTGATAGAAACTGTGAAATAGTAACAAGTGCTCTGGTTACAATTTCTGCACTCTTATCAATTCATGTTCTTTATCAAGTAATTGTAAATCAATACGAAGAAAATATTGTTATAGCTACCTGGATAAGCTCAGGGTCACTTGATTTAAATTGGTCAATGTTAATTGATCCTTTATCAGCAGTGATGTTAGTGGTTGTAACCTCTGTATCAGCTTTAGTACATATCTATTCAATTGGTTACATGTCTCATGATCCTCATAAGCCAAGATTTATGGCTTATTTATCATTGTTCACATTTGCAATGTTGATGCTTGTAACATCAGACAATTTCATTCAACTATTTTTTGGTTGGGAAGGTGTTGGTCTTTGTTCTTACTTTCTAATTGGTTTTTGGTTTAAAAAAGAAAGTGCAAATGCTGCAGCCATAAAAGCATTTGTTGTAAACAGAGTAGGTGACTTTGGTTTTGCTTTAGGAATTTTTTTAATATTTTATTTATTTGGAACTGTTAACTACTCGGAAGTTTTTCAACAAATTCCAACAGTTGTAGATAAAAATTTATCATTTTTAGGTTTTGAAGTTAAAGCAATAGACTTAATTTGTTTACTTTTATTTATTGGAGCAATGGGTAAATCTGCGCAAATTTTACTTCATACATGGCTACCTGATGCTATGGAAGGTCCAACACCTGTTTCTGCATTAATTCATGCAGCAACGATGGTAACAGCTGGTGTTTTTCTAGTTGTAAGATGTTCTCCAATTTATGAATATTCACTATTAATACTAAATTTTATAACTATCGTTGGAATGACTACTGCATTCTTTGCAGCAACGGTTGCTCTAGTTCAAACAGATATAAAAAAAATTATTGCTTATTCTACCTGTAGTCAACTTGGTTATATGTTTTTTGCAGCTGGAGTAGGCGCATATAATGTTGCTATGTTTCACTTATTTACTCATGCATTTTTTAAAGCTTTATTATTTTTAGGATCTGGTTCAGTAATCCACGCATTTAAGGATGAGCAAAATATTAATAACATGGGAGGTGTGTGGAAAAAGTTACCATATACCTATGCTTTAATGATAATAGGAACGCTTGCTTTAACAGGTTTTCCATTTTTATCAGGATTTTATTCTAAAGACGCAATTATAGAATTTGCGTATTTAAAAGGTAATACGACTGGTTATTATGCAGCTGGGATTGGAATAATTACAGCATTTTTAACATCTATTTATTCATGGAGATTGATATTTAAAACTTTCCATGGAGAGTACAACAACAAAGAGATTAAGATAGAGGAAACACATGAGTCTCCATTAGTTATGCTTGTTCCATTATTTATTCTTTCAATAGGAGCTGTGTTTGCTGGTTTTCTATTTAAAGGATTATTTATTGGTCATGGTGAGAATTTATTCTGGGCAGAATCTATTAAGTTTTTAGAGCCTTTGAGTACTGAGCATCCACCTTTATGGTTTTTGCTTTTAACACCGTGTTTGGTTTTATTATCTATTCCAATTGCTTATTACTTGTTTGTTAAAAATAAAGAATTACCTAATTCAATAGCTTCACTGAATAAACCTTTGTATAATTTTTTAC
>CACEFK010000031.1 GCA_902558835.1 uncultured Pelagibacteraceae bacterium | reverse complement strand
AACATCCCATTACTTTTACAAATATTCTTTTGGTACTTTGCTGCTTTAAGAGCTTTACCTTTGCCTCAGGATGCAGATGCAATGTTGGGTGTTTTTTTCTTAACCATTAAAGGTTTATATGTTCCAGCATTTATTTGGGAAAATCTCAATGTATTTTTATATTCAATAGTTGCAGCAATAATTGCAATAGTTGTAATTAGAATTCATGCAAGAAAAGTTCAAGAAACACAAGGTAAACAGTTACCAGTTTTTTGGATATCAGTAGGTTTAATTTTTATTTTGCCTTTATTAAGTTTTTTAATAGGTGGTGTAAGTTTATCGTTTGAAATTCCTAAATTAAAGCAATTAGCTACTACTTCATTCAAATATGAAGGTGGCATAAGCTTACCCCCCGAATTAATAGCTTTAACTTTATCACTGGCATTATATACAGCAACTTTTATTGCCGAGTGTGTAAGAGCTGGAATTCAAGGTGTTGGTAAAGGCCAAAAAGAAGCAGCTGCATCAATTGGTTTAAATCCTAACCAAGTTTTAAAATTAGTTGTTATGCCACAAGCATTAAGAATTATTATTCCACCAACAACTAACCAATATTTAAATTTAACAAAAAATTCATCATTAGCTGCTGCTATTGCTTATCCTGACCTAGTATTAGTTTTTGCTGGTACAGCATTAATGCAAACAGGTAAAGCAATTGAAATAGTTTCAATAACAATGCTTACTTACCTAAGCTTAAGTATTTCAATTTCAATTCTTATGAATTGGTACAATAAAAAAATTGCTATTAAGGAAAAATAAATGTCAAAAATTAATTTTTTAAAACCAGATAAAGATAATTTGACTACCTTTTTATACATGGGTTTATTTTTATTTTTTATTAGTGTTATTGATGTTTTTCTTAATTCATTCTTTGGTTTAAATATTACTGGATTTTTACCTTCATCATTAAGCTTTATAATTCCAATTATATTAGGTTTTGTAGGACTATATTTTATTAGAATTGAACACAGCGGTAATAAATTTCTAGATCAAGTAAATAAAAATATTAATACAAGTAATTTTAATGCAATCTTATCCCTATTAATTATTTTTATAATTATTAAGGCAATACCACCGGTTTTAAGTTGGTTTGTTGTTGATGCTAGTTTTGCTGGTGATAGTAAAGATGTTTGCTCAGGCACTGGTGCTTGTTGGACTTACATTAAAGTCTGGTTTAGAAGATTTATGTATGGAATGTATCCAAATGCTGAGCAGTGGAGAATAAATTTATCTTTTATTGCTTTGGCTCTTTTAGGTTCTGTAGGATATTTTGCTACAGAAAAATTTAAAAAATATTTAACTTTATATTATGTTGTAATTTATCCATTTATAGCATTCCTATTTATTTTCTTTTTTATATCAGGTGGTCCTATATTTTTTGATTTTTCTTATGGAATAATCGCAGCAGTAATTTCAATAATTATTGGTTTCTTTATTCCAAGTAAATTTAAATTTTATTATTTTATATTTGTGCCAATCACTCTTTATATTGCTTTAAAATATTTCATCTTTTACGAGGAATTAATTGAACTAGGTAAACTTGATGGATTGAATTGGGTCGAAACTGGAGCTTGGGGAGGATTATCACTTACATTTATAATTTCATTTTTCTGTTTAATTTTCTGTTTTCCAATAGGAATGGCATTTGCTCTTGGCAGAAGATCAGATTTTCCATTAATAAGATATATATCAATTGGATTTATTGAATTTTGGAGAGGTGTTCCGTTAATTACAGTTTTATTTATGTCTGCTGTGATGTTTCCAATGTTTTTACCTGCAGATTTTTTTATAGATAAATTGGTGAGATGTATAATAGCTATTTCTTTATTTGAAGCAGCTTATGTAGCTGAAGTTATTAGAGGAGGTTTACAAGCATTACCACGTGGTCAATACGAAGCTGCAAAATCATTAGGTATGGGATATTGGAGAATGCATATATTTGTAATTCTTCCTCAAGCTTTAAAATTAGTAATTCCAGGTATTGCTAATACTTTTTTAGCTCTAGTTAAAGATACTCCTCTAATATTTGTAGTTGGTTTACTTGAAATAGTAGGAATGTTGAATTTAGCCAAAACTAATCCAGAGTGGTTAGGTTTTGCCATGGAAGGCTATGTTTTTGCTGCAATAATTTTCTGGATTATTTGTTATGCAATGAGTAAGTATAGCTATAATCTAGAACAGAAATATAAAACAGAGCGATAAATTATGTCTGAAAGTATTATTCAAATAAAAAATGTAAATAAATGGTTTGGTGATTTTCAAGTTTTAAAAGATATTAATCTAGAGGTTAAACCAAAAGAAAAAATCGTTGTTTGTGGTCCATCAGGATCAGGTAAATCTACATTAATTAGATGTATCAATAGATTAGAAGAACATCAGCAAGGTGATATTATTGTTGATGGAAACATTTTAACGGAAGATACAAAAAATATTGAACAAATTAGAGCAGAAGTTGGAATGGTATTCCAACAGTTTAATTTATTTCCTCATTTATCAATTGTAGATAATTGTACACTTGCACCAATTTGGGTAAAAAAAATGCCAAAAAAAGAAGCTGAAGAATTAGCTTTAAAACATTTGGAAAGAGTTCAAATTCTAGATCAAGCACAAAAATTTCCAGGTCAATTATCAGGAGGTCAACAACAAAGGGTGGCTATAGCTAGAGCTCTTTGTATGGAACCTAAAATAATGTTATTTGATGAGCCTACATCAGCTTTAGATCCAGAAATGATTAAAGAAGTTTTAGACGTAATGGTTGATTTAGCAAACCAAGGTATGACCATGATAGTTGTAACCCATGAGATGGGATTTGCTAAAGAAGTTGCTGATGAGGTTATTTTTATGGATGAGGGAATGATTGTTGAAAGGGCTGAGACCAAAGAGTTTTTTGCTAATCCAAAGAGCGATAGAACTAAGCTGTTTTTAAGTCAGATACTATAGAAAATATATAATTTTTAAGCAATAAATTTAAATTAAATCAATCGAAATATGTTCATTTTGCATTCAACTAATACTTGACAGTATTTTAATTATTTTAAATTTTTTACAAAAAAAAATAAATTTTTCTATTGCAGTAACATTAATAAATAGGTTCAATGGTATTTATAAAATTTAATTAAGAGGGGTCTTAATGGAAGATAATTTCAATAAACACTTGGGCAATAAGCTTAAGCTAAGAAGATTAGCTTTAGGATTAACACAGACTAAAGTAGCAAAAGCAATTAATGTAACATTTCAACAAATTCAAAAATACGAAAAAGGAACTAACGGTGTAAGTTCGATAAGATTATTACAACTTGCAAATTATTTAAAAGTGCCGATCAATTATTTCTTTGAAGATTTTTCAGAATATTTAGTGAATTTAGAAAAATCACAAGAAGGTCACATGAATGTTAATTATAATTTTTTAGTAAAATTATATTCAGAACTAAATGCTGATCAAAAAATTAAAATTTAATAAATCTTTACAAATTTCAGGTTCAGGAATTTCAAAAGCAGTTTAATTAAATTTTTAGTTAAGACCCTAGATTTTTATTAAAGAGATATTCTATTTTATAATTTTGATTTTTTGGCTCCTCGGGCAGGACTCGAACCTGCGACCAATTGATTAACAGTCAACTGCTCTACCAACTGAGCTACCGAGGAATGTAAAAAAGCCAACTTACTTTTTTTTATAACTAAAACAAGAATTTTTTTGGAGGCAACGCCCGGAATCGAACCGGGATACAAGGATTTGCAATCCTCTGCGTAACCATTCCGCCACGTTGCCATCTTATTTTTAGCTAATAGCTACAGATGCCTTTTTATATTAAATTTTTTCTATTAGTCTATTAAATAACGATCCAAATTGATTATTGTTAATTTAGATTATTAAATTATAAACTTTAACATCAATGAGTAGCGATAAATATATACATTCTGATGTAGAAAATAGAATTTATTCCTATTGGGAAAAAAATGGTCTTTTTAAACCTAAGGAAAATTCAAAAAAATTCTCAATTGTAATTCCTCCTCCAAATGTGACGGGTAGTTTACATATGGGGCATGCGCTTAACAATTCTATTCAAGATTTATTAGTTCGTTATCACAGGATGAATAATTTTGAAACTTTATGGCAACCAGGTACAGACCACGCTGGTATAGCTACTCAAGCTTTAGTAGAAAAGAAATTAACTTCTGAAAAAATTGATAAAAATGAAATTGGTAGAGAAAAATTCATCGAAAAGGTATGGGAATGGAAAGAGCAATATGGAGACATAATAATTAACCAATTAAAAAAACTTGGTTGCTCTTGTGATTGGTCAAGAAATGCCTTCACTATGGATGAGAATTTATCTAAATCAGTAATTAAGGTTTTTGTAGATCTTTATAATAAAGATCTAATTTATAAAGATAAGAAATTAGTTAACTGGGATACAGTTTTAAAAACAGCTATTTCAGACCTAGAAGTAGATCAAAGAGAGGTAAATTCTAAAATTTATTACATCAGATATCCAATTGATGGGACTGAAAAATTTATTAC
>CACEFK010000030.1 GCA_902558835.1 uncultured Pelagibacteraceae bacterium | reverse complement strand
TTAGCTGTTATAGAGCCTAAGCCATATATTAGAAACTCTATGTTAAATAATGACATAATAGCCAAAAATTATTTTAAAAAAGTAAAACAGTCAGAATTAAAAATTTTTAAAAAAAATTGTTTAATCGAAAATAAAAAAACACTAATCAAAGTTGTGCATAGAAATGAAATTAATTTCAAAAATCTAGTAAAAATTAATTTATTTTTAAATAGTGACTATTATATTGTTTTTGGAAGCAGTATTATCAAAGGTCAGATGCTTAACTATTTGATTAAAAAAAAAGCTTTAAATATTCATATGGGGTATTCACCTTATTATAGAGGTACAGATTGCAATTTTTGGGCAATGTACGATGGATATCCTGACTACGTTGGCGGCACTGTAATGAAGCTTTCAAAAAAAATAGATGCTGGAAATATTTTATTAATTTCAAAAGCAGGAAACTATAAAAACAAATTTGATTATATGATGAGTTCTTGTAAGAATGTGATCGAAGATTTAACTAAGTTTCTATCGAATAAACCAAATCTCAGTTTTAAAAAAAATAACTTAGACAAGTGTATTAGATTTACGAAACGAAATGATTTTAAAATAAATTATATTAAAAAATTTATGAAAACTCTTTAATAAGTGTTAAGATAAAAATTAAATTAATATCAAAATTTTAAAATTTTTTTCAGTGCATAAATCAAGCCAATTGAGCTATTAGTACTGGTCAGCTGCACGCATTACTGCGCTTCCACATCCAGCCTATCAACGTGGTGGTCTACCACGGCTCTATAGGAAGAACTTGTTTTGAGGTGAGTTTCCCGCTTAGATGCTTTCAGCAGTTATCTCGTCCATACTTAGCTACCCGGCACTGCAGCTGGCGCTACAACCGGTCCACCAGTGGTATGTTCAACCCGGTCCTCTCGTACTAGGGTCAACTCCTCTCAATTCTTCTACACGCATAGCAGATAGGGACCGAACTGTCTCACGACGTTCTGAACCCAGCTCACGTACCACTTTAATTGGCGAACAGCCAAACCCTTGGGACCTGCTCCAGCCCCAGGATGTGATGAGCCGACATCGAGGTGCCAAACACTGCCGTCGATATGAGCTCTTGGGCAGTATCAGCCTGTTATCCCCGGCGTACCTTTTATCCGTTGAGCGATGGCCCTTCCACTCAGAACCACCGGATCACTATGACCGACTTTCGTCTCTGCTCGACTTGTCAGTCTCACAGTCAGGCAGGCTTATGCCATTGCACTCTACGAACGATTTCTGACCGTTCTGAGCCTACCTTCGCACGCCTCCGTTACTATTTGGGAGGCGACCGCCCCAGTCAAACTACCCACCATACAATGTCTTGATGCCGGATAACGGCAATCAGTTAGATACCAAGAAAAACAAAAGAGGTATTTCACTGGTGACTCCACAAAAGCTGACGCCTTTGCTTCAATGTCTCCCTCCTATGCTAAATATGTTTTTCCTAATACCAATGTAAAGTTGCAGTAAAGGTGCACGGGGTCTTTCCGTCTAACTACGCGAACTCCGCATCTTCACGGAGAATTCAATTTCACTGAGTTGATGTTGGAGACAGCGGAGAAATCGTTACGCCATTCATGCAGGTCGGAACTTACCCGACAAGGAATTTCGCTACCTTAGGACCGTTATAGTTACGGCCGCCGTTTACTGGGGCTTCAGAAGTTAGCTTGCACCAACCGCATTAACCTTCCAGCACCGGGCAGGCGTCAGACCCTATACATCCACTTACGTGTTAGCAGAGCCCTGTGTTTTTGATAAACAGTCGCTTCTCCCTGGCTTGTGCCACCCTCCCATAGTTGCCTACAAGAAGGTCTTCCTTATCCCGAAGTTACGGAAGTATTTTGCCGAGTTCCTTCAACATCATTCTCTCAAGCGCCTAAATATACTCTATTAATCCACCTGTGTCGGTTTAGGGTACGGTCTAATGATGGAGCTATTTCTTGGAACCTTTTCGCGGCAAGCTCAATCCATTAAGAGCTTACAACTTACAAGATCCGTCACTACCATCTGGTTAAGGAATATTAACCTTATTTCCATCGACTACGGCTTTCGCCCTCGCCTTAGGTGCCGACTAACTCTGCGCGGATTAACCTTGCGCAGAAACCCTTGGATTTTCGGCGAAGAAGTTTTTCACTTCTTTTATCGTTACTTATGTCAGCATTCGCACTTCTGATACCTCCAGGATCCCTCACGGGTATCCCTTCACAGGCTTACAGAACGTTCCGCTACCAGTTATAATTTTCGAAAAAATTATAAATCCACAGATTCGGTATATGATTTTAGCCCCGTTACATCTTCGGCGCAGAAACTCTATTAGACCGGTGAGCTGTTACGCTATCTTTAAAGGATGGCTGCTTCTAAGCCAACCTCCCGGCTGTTAAGGAATTTCCACATCCTTTCACACTTAATCATAATTTGGGGACCTTATCTGGTGGTCTGGGCTCTTTCCCTCTCGACCATGGACCTTAGCACCCACAGTCTGTCTGCTGAAGAACAACGTTTAGCATTCGGAGTTTTATTAGGTTTGGTAAGAATCTCTTCCCCCTAGCCCATTTAGTGCTCTACCTCTAAACGTCTATTTATTCAACGCACTACCTAAATAGTTTTCGCGGAAAACCAGCTATCTACGAATTTGGTTGGCCTTTCACCCCTTACCACAAGTCATCCAAAGACTTTTCAACGTCAACTGGTTCGGTCCTCCGGTAAGTGTTACCTTACTTTCAACCTGCTCATGGTAAGCTCATTCGTTTTCGGGTCTAATTCATTAAACTAATCGCCCTATTAAGACTTGCTTTCGCTACGCCTACACCTAGATGGCTTAAGCTTGCTTAATAAATTAAGTCACTGACCCATTATACAAAAGGTACGCCGTCACTCTAAAAAGAGCTTCGACTGATTGTAGGCATGCGGTTTCAGGTTCTATTTCACTCCCCTAATAGGGGTTCTTTTCACCTTTCCCTCACGGTACTAGTTCACTATCGGTCACTGAAGAGTATTTAGGCTTAGAGGGTGGTCCCCCTATATTCGAGCAGGATTTCACGTGTCCCGCTTTACTCAAGAATTTTGTTAAACATTACTCATACGGGACTATCACCCTCTATGGTTAGCATTTCCAAACTATTCAAATTTTTTTAACAAAACTACTGGCCTAGTCCGCGTTCGCTCGCCACTACTAACGGAATCTCAATTGATTTCTTTTCCTCTGGTTACTTAGATGTTTCAGTTCTCCAGGTTGTCTCTTTAAACCTATGTATTCAGTTTAAAGTACCATATAAAATGGTGGGTTTCCCCATTCGGAAATTTTCGGATCAAAACTTACATACAGCTCCCCGAAACTTATCGCAGTATATCACGTCCTTCATCGGCTTTCAGTGCCAAGGCATCCACTACACGCCCTTAAACGCTTGATTTATGCACAGAAAAAAATTCTGTGTTGAATCAAATTTTTATTTTGAACATTAGCTAATAACATTACTAATGTTCGGATATAGATATTGATATTAATTATTATTTATATTTACAATTTTTTATAACTAAGTGTTTTGGTGGAGGATAGCGGGATCGAACCGCTGACCTCCTGAATGCAAATCAGGCGCTCTCCCAGCTGAGCTAATCCCCCATGATCTTAAATTGGTGGGCCGAGAAAGACTCGAACTTTCGACCCCACCCTTATCAAGGGTGTGCTCTAACCAACTGAGCTACCGGCCCCCATGCAAGAGAAACACTGTTTAAGAAGAGAAATGAGGACGGTCAACATTATCCTGTATATTATTTAGAATGAAATTTAACTTTCATTCATCCTTAGAAAGGAGGTAATCCAGCCGCAGGTTCCCCTACGGCTACCTTGTTACGACTTCACCCCAGTCGCTGACTATACCGTGGTCAAGGGTTTTAAACCTTGCCTTAAGGTAGAACCAACTCCCATGGTGTGACGGGCGGTGTGTACAAGACCCGGGAACGCATTCACCGTGGCACGCTGATCCACGATTACTAGTAATTCCAGCTTCATGCACTCGAGTTGCAGAGTGCAATCCGAACTGAGGTATCTTTTAAGGATTTGCTTAACTTCGCAGTCTTGCTTCCTGTTGTAGATACCATTGTAGCACGTGTGTAGCCCAACACGTAAGGGCCATGAGGACTTGACGTCATCCCCACCTTCCTCCAGCTTATCACTGGCAGTTCTTTCAGAGTGCCCAACTTAATGATGGCAACTAAAAGTGAGGGTTGCGCTCGTTGCGGGACTTAACCCAACATCTCACGACACGAGCTGACGACAGCCATGCAGCACCTGTGTTTCGTCCGGCCGAACCGAAAACTCCAATCTCTTAGAGTCGCGACGAACATGTCAAGTGTTGGTAAGGTTCTGCGCGTATCTTCGAATTAAACCACATGCTCCACTACTTGTGCGGGTCCCCGTCAATTCATTTGAGTTTTAACCTTGCGGTCGTACTCCCCAGGCGGTGTGTTTATCGCTTTCGCTGCGACACTGAAAATAAATTTCCAACGTCTAACACACATCGTTTACGGCATGGACTACGAGGGTATCTAATCCTCTTCGCTACCCATGCTTTCGTTCCTCAGTGTCAGTAATGATCCAGAAAGCTGCCTTCGCAATTGGTATTCTTTCTAATATCTACGAATTTCACCTCTACACTAGAAATTCTGCTTTCCTCTATCATACTCTAGCTGAAAAGTTTTGATGGCAGTTCCAGAGTTAAGCTCTGGGATTTCACCACCAACTTTTTCAACCACCTACGAACTCTTTAAGCCCAGTAATTCCGAACTACGCTAGGTCCCTTCGTATTACCGCGGCTGCTGGCACGAAGTTAGCCGGACCTTCTTATTCGGGTACAGTCATTTTCTTCCCCGACGA
>CACEFK010000029.1 GCA_902558835.1 uncultured Pelagibacteraceae bacterium | reverse complement strand
ATCAGGATTATCAACTGCAATAAAGTTAAAACAATTAGATCCAAATCTAAATGTTTGTTTATTAGAAAAAGCATCTGAGATTGGAGCTCATATTTTAAGTGGAAATGTATTTGAAACGCGTGCTCTAGATGAATTACTACCAAATTGGAGAGAATTAAATTCTCCAATTAAAACAAAAGTAACTAAAGAAAAATTTTTATTTTTAGGAAAAACTAAATCTCTGAGTTGGCCAACTTGGCTACTACCTGCTGTACAACAAAATCATAAAAATTATATTATAAGTTTAGCAAACTTGTGTAGATGGCTTGCTGAACAAGCTGAAAATTTAGGTGTAGAAATCTTTCCAGGATTTCCAGCAAGTGAAATTTTATATAACGAAGATGGATCTGTTAAAGGTGTTGTAACTCAAGATATGGGTATAGATAAAGATGGAAATAAAAAAGATAGTTTTGAACCAGGAATTGAGCTTTTAGGAAAAGTAACTGTCTTTGCAGAAGGTTGCAGAGGTCATCTAGGAAAACAATTGATTAATAAATTTGAATTAAATAAAGGTAAAGATCCTCAACAATACGGAATTGGTTTTAAAGAAATTTGGGAAATTGAGGATAAAAATCACGAAGAAGGCTTAGTTATGCATACAGCTGGATGGCCATTAGATAACAATACATATGGTGGTAGTTTTATTTATCACGCAGAAAATAAACAAGTTTTTCTAGGTTATGTAATAGGTTTAGATTACAAAAATCCTCACCTTTCTCCTTATGATGAATTTCAGAGATTTAAAACACATCCAGCAATAAAAAAAATAATAGAAGGTGGAAAAAGGATTTCTTACGGTGCAAGAGCCCTAATTGAAGGTGGATTTCAAAGTTTACCAAAAATGTTTATGCCTGGAGCTTTATTGGTTGGTTGTGACGCTGGAACTTTGAATATGCCAAAAATTAAAGGTTCTCACACAGCGATGAAAAGTGGGATGATTGCAGCCGAAACTATTAATGAACATTTAAAAGAAAACGAAGACTTATCCATTTATGAAAATAAATTTAAAAATAGCTGGTTACATAAAGAGCTTTATGAAGCCAGAAATGTAAAACCTAGTTTTAGCTGGGGGTTAATTTTAGGAATTATTTTTACAGGGATAGATCAAATTTTATTTAGAGGAAAACTTCCTTTTACCCTTAAACATAAACATGCTGATCATGAAACATTAAAACCTGCAAACCAAATGCCTAAAATAGATTATCCAAAATACGATAATGTAATAACTTTTGACAAAACAAGTTCAGTGTATTTAACAGGAACTAATCATGCTGATAATCAGCCAGTTCATTTGAAGCTTAAAGACCCTCATTTACCAATCAATTATACGTTAGAAAAATTTGATGAACCTGCTCAAAGATATTGTCCTGCAGGCGTTTATGAAGTTCAAAAAGAAAATGATGTAAATAAATTCGTAATTAATTCTCAAAATTGTATTCATTGTAAAACATGTGATATTAAAGAACCTTCTCAAAATATAACTTGGGTTACACCAGAAGGAAGCGGTGGTCCAAGATATGGAAATATGTAATTAAGATAAATCTATTGCAAACTTTTTTAAAGTTTCGATAGGAAGATGTTTAAGAGTATTTTTATGAGTTCTTTTTAGGAATATTGGACATCCTTTACCTGCCTCAACTGCTCTTGCATACCAACTAGCACATACGCACCAACCATCACCATCTTTTAATCCTGGAAAACCAAATTCTGGATGTGGAGTAATTAAATCATTTCCCGCTTCTTTTAACCACTCTAAAAACTCAGTTGTTACTTTTGCACAAACTGTATGAACACCATGATCATTTTCATCAGTGTTACAACAACCATCACGAAACCAACCTGTTAAAGGATTGTTTGAACATTCTTCTAGATCTTCATCTAGTACATTTTTTTGTGAATTTATTTTATTTTTTAACATAATTTGCATAAACATTATAAATATTAGGATCTATATTTGCATTAAAAGAAATTGATCTTCTTTCATCGTCAGTTCCTTTAAATGGATATACAGTGTGCATCATATAATTTGGAAAAAGATAAAAATTTCCAACCTTTGGTTTTATTTGAAAAGTAGAATGTGATAAAAATTGCCTTGAGCCATGAATAAGATTAAGTGTTCCACCCTTATATGCTTTATCACCTTTGTCTTGAACAAAGGTTCCCAGTGTTTTGGGAACTTTTAAAAAACCTGCTCCAGAAATATGTCCTCCATGCCAATGGATTGGATTATATTCATTTTTAAATTGTCTAACGACCCAAGTTTCAATAATTTGACATGTTGTTATTTTATTTCCTGTTGCTTTTAATACATACTCGTAAGTACACTTACCTAAAAAATCTAACCATCCAATATTTTTTGCAAATTCTTGTTCTAATTTAAATTCTTGAGATACATCACCTGCTAAAAACTTTCCATAATTTTGTTCTTTAGATTTAGATTCATCATTTATGAGCTTATCAATGTATTCATTTATTTTGTTTAAAACCTGTTCAGGTATTTTTGCCTCTAATACATCAGGTCCAAAAGGTTTGTAAATTTTAAATTCCACTTATTATATTTTTGTTGGATTTGGTTGACCTTTATAAACTTCTTCTGGATCAAATTTTTTTTCTTTTTCAAGAAATTCCATTTCAACTTTACGTCCATTTTCTATTGGTCCCATAGGAATTGATCTATAAAAACATGACCTGTAACCAACATGACAACTAGCTCCATCACCAATATCAACTGTTAACCATATAGCGTCTTGATCGTCATCTATTCTTATTTCAGTTACCATTTGAGTAAATCCACTTGTTTTACCTTTATGCCAAATAGCTTTTCTTGATCTGCTAAAATAATGTGCTTCTTTAGTTTCAATTGTCTTTTTAAGAGCTTCTACATTCATATACCCATGCATTAAAATATCTTTAGTTTTTGAACACATGGTAATGACCGGAATCAATCCATCATTATCAAACTTGGGTGAAAGAAGATTTCCCTCTTCAATATCGTAGATATTTTCTCTTTTTTTGAACATTAAGGGTGATTATGTAGCACATATCTAAATATATTAAATATTTTTAAATTAAGGTATTTACTGTATAAAAAGTCGCTATGAAATTAGTAAAAGACACAGACAACAAAAATTTAGATACCAAAAAGGTCTCAGATAAAGAGGCTGAGGAGGCTATCAGAACCATTTTATCTTGGATGGGTGAAGATCCTAAAAGAGAAGGATTGTTAGAGACTCCTAAAAGAGTTGTAAAAGCATTTAAAGAATATTTTCAAGGTTACAATGAGGATGCAAAAAAAGTATTAGATAAAACTTTTGGTGATGTTGAAGGTTATAGTGACATGGTTGTTCAAAAAAATATTTCAGTACAAAGTCACTGTGAACATCATATGGCTCCAATTATAGGAAAAGCTCATGTTGCCTACATCCCTAATGAAAGAGTTGTAGGATTAAGCAAAATTGCAAGAGTAGTTGAAATATTTTCAAAAAGATTGCAGACACAAGAAAGATTAACAGTTCAGATAGCAAATACTCTAATGGAAGCTCTAGATGCAAAAGGTGTAGCTGTTACAATAGATTCAACTCATCAGTGTATGACTATGAGAGGTATTAAAAAAGAACAAGCAACAACAGTAACTAATTTTTACTTAGGTCAATTTAAAGAGGATTTAAGTTATCAAAATAGATATTTACGATTTATCAGCACTACGTTAAAAGATTAAAGTGTCCGATCAATTTAAAGCAATAGTCCTTAACCAAGAAGGCGAAAATTTTTCGCGTGAAGTTAAATCTTTAGATAGAAGTTTCTTAAAACACGGAGATGTAACGGTAAAAGTAGATTATTCAGATTTAAATTTTAAAGATGGAATGATTCTAAAAAATGGGGGGAGATTAGTTAAAGAATATCCTCATATTCCAGGAATTGATTTTTCAGGAAAAGTTATTGGAAGTGATAATCCTAAATTTAAAGAAGGCGACGAAGTAATTCTTACTGGATTTAGAGTAGGAGAAGTTTTTTTTGGAGGGTTTTCACAAATTGCAAAAGTAAGTGGAGATTTTTTAATTAAAAAACCAGATAGTTTAACTAGCAAACAGGCTATGATTTTAGGAACAGCAGGTTTAACTTCTTTAATGAGTGCATTTGCTATTCAAGCAAGAGAAAGTATTTTGTTAGGAGAAAAAGTTAATGATGTTTTGGTAACTGGTGCAACAGGAGGAGTTGGCAGTGTGGCTGTGATGGCTTTAACTAAATTAGGATACAATGTAACTGCAGTAACCGGAAAAGATTCTAAATCAGATTATTTAAAGTCGTTAGGTGCTAAAAACATTATAAATAGGGCTGAATTTGACAAAGATCCAAGACCAATAGACAAAGGTTTGTGGGATGGTGTAGTTGATACTGTTGGTGGAAAAATTTTAGCAAATGCAATTGCTCAAACGAAATCAAATGGAATAATCGCAGTTTGTGGAAATGCAAACAGCAATGAGCTTAATACAAATTTACTTCCTTTTATGTTAAGAGGTATTAAAGTTTGGGGAATGGACTCTGCTAATTGCAGTATTAAAAGAAGAGAATTTATTTGGGCAGAGGCTTCAAAATTAATAGATTTTGATTTACTAGAAAAATCAGTTTTAACAGTAAATTTGGAAGAATTGATTGAAACTTATCCAAAAATTTTAAAAGGTGAAATTGCTGGAAGAGTATTAGTTGATTTAAATAAATAATGGATTGGGATAAATTAAAAATTTTTCATGCTGTAGCAGAAGCTGGTAGTTTTACAAACGCTACTGTTAACTTAAATCTTAGTCAGTCAGCAATTAGCAGACAAATTCAATCATTAGAACAAGATTTAAAGGTACAATTATTCGAAAGACACGCTAGAGGATTAACACTTACAGAAAATGGTGAATACGTCTTTAAAACAGCCCATGAAGTAATAAGTAAACTAAAAGAAGTTGAAACCTCATTAGGAGACCAAAAAAGTAAGCCAACTGGTAAATTAACAATTACTACGGTTAGAAGTTTTGGAACTCACTGGTTAACACCAAGAATTCAAGAATTTATGCGGCTTAATCCAGAGATTGAAATTGAGCTAGTTTTTGATGATAAAGAATTAGATTTAAGCACTCGACAAGCTGATATTGGAATTTTCATGAGAAGACCAAAACAACTTAATTATATTCAAAAAAAATTAGTTGATATTAAGTATTATGTTTATGGATCAAATAAATATTTAGAAAAAAATGGAATGCCAAAAACAATAGGTGACTTAAATAAACATAAATTCATTTCTTTTGGAAAAGGCGCACCTTCGCCAGTTTATAATCCTGATTGGGCA
>CACEFK010000028.1 GCA_902558835.1 uncultured Pelagibacteraceae bacterium | reverse complement strand
CCAAATAGAAATCAAAGCGATGTATACACCTGGTCATACTTCTGACAGTTATAGTTTTTTAATGGAGAACTACTTATTTTCAGGAGATACTCTTTTAATTAACGGCACTGGTAGAACTGATTTTCAAAATGGAAGTTCAAAAGATGCATATAATTCAATCTTTAATAGATTGTTAAAATTACCTGAGGACACCATTTTGTATCCTGGTCATGATTATAACGGCAAAGAATCTAGTACAATTGGTAATGAAAAAAAATTTAATCCAAGATTACAGGTTAAAAATGTTGATGAGTATGTCGAGCTTATGTCAAATCTTAATTTAGCAAAACCAAAATTGATAGATATCAATGTAAGTAGAAATATAAAATTAGGTGCTAATTAAAGACAACAAATATTAAAAACCAATAAGAAACTAATCCAGCTGATATTGTTGCAATAATATTTTTTGAAAAATAACCTACAATAACAGCAACTAATGCTCCAAAAATTTTGGGATCATTCATATCTATAAAAGTTCCAAAATCATTTATAAATATTCCTGGAAATATTATTGCTGGGAATACTGCAGAAGGAACATATTCCAACACTGCTTTGATTTTATCTCCCAACATATCTCTACTTATTAAAGCGATCATAGTCATTCTGGTGAGGTAAGTTAATATTCCAGCAAAAATAATTGCAGTAAGTGTCATTTTTTTAACCTCAATAATAGTGCAGCTACAAATAAAGCAATTACTGGAGAAATAATTATATAAGATTTAAATGGAGCGTCAAAAAATAATAGTGAACTTAAACCACAAGTAATCATTACAATTACATGATCTAATTTTTTTAAATCCTGAACAACAATTGCTATAAACGTTAAAGGAATTGCAAATTTTAATCCAAGTTCCTCTGGAACAAATGATCCTAAAACAATACCTGATAAGGTTGCAATTTGCCAACAAACCCACATTGTGCAGCCAGTACCAATTAAATGATAATGTAAAAATTCTTCACTTCTATTTTTTTTGAAAAACTTATTAGACTCTGCAAAGCCTTGATCTACAACTACATATGAAATAAACAATTTTTTAATAAAAGATAATTTTTCTAAATATTCAGATAAAACAGCTCCATATAATAAATGTCTGGAATTTATAATTCCAACAGATGCAACTGCAACTAAACTAGATGCGCCCCCTGATAACAACTGTAAAAACACTATTTGTGAAGCTCCTCCAAAAATTATGAAAGACATTGCGTAGACCAAATACGGGTGAAATCCAAGTTCAACACCGATTGCTCCACAAATTATTCCAAATGGAATAACGGAGAGCATGTGTGGAGAAATATCCAACATCCCTCGAGTAAATAATTGTTTTTTGGTAAGCATTTGCTTGTTTTATTAAAAACAAACTATGTGATCAATATTAATCGGTCTTTTAATTCCAAACTTTTCGTCAGCCTCATGTTGATGTTCGTGATGTGAATGAACAAAAACTGGTATTAATAAATCGCTATTGGTTTTTAAAGTATAGATAAAGTTTGTTCCTCTAAATTTTCGATCTACTACTTCTAGCTTTAGATTGCTTTTATCATCGTGCTCAAGGTCTTCTGGTTGTAATAATAATTGTACATTTGAACCTTTTGGATAATGTTTGATAAAATTACCTTTAATTGTTCCAAGATCCTCATTTTCTAACGAATTTTCTCCTGTTACTTTTGCTGGGATTAATATTCCACGATTCAAAAAATTTACTACTTCGACTGAGTTTGGAAAATGATAAACATTATAAGGATCGTCAAACTGTTTAATTTGACCATCTAATATAATTGCACATTTGGTACCAAGATAAAAAGCTTCGTAAGAATCATGAGTAACTATTATTGTTGTAATTTTTAATTTACTTAATATTTTTTTTAATCTTACTTGAATTTCTTCTTTAAAACTTTGATCTACATTAGATAGCGGCTCATCTAAAAGCAAAAGATCAGGTTGAGTTAATAGCGATCTTGCAAGCGAAGCTCTTTGTGCTTCCCCTGCGCTAATTTCATGAGGAAATTTTGGTAATATTTTTTTTATATCAAGAAAATCTATAATCTCTTTAAAACTAAGTTTTTTCTTTCTTTTTCCTTTATTTCTCTCTGCGCCTAATAAAATATTTTTTTCAACTGTATAATGTGGAAATAAACTGTTGTCCTGAAAAGCTAAAGATATGTTTCTATCTTCAGGTTCTACATTTTGATCTTTAGACGATAATAATTTTCCGTTTAATTTTATTGAACCTTTATCAATTTTTTCTAAACCAGCTATAGTTCTAAGTATTGTGGTTTTACCAATTCCAGATGGACCAAGAATACATAAAGTATCCCCTTCATTTTCAATCGCAAAAGATGCATTCTTAACTTTAATCTTTCCACCTATAGTGAAATCAACATTTTTAATCTCTAAATAACTATCGCTCATTTTCCCTCAGTATATATTTAGATGTAAGCATTATAAATAGAGTTGCAATCAAAATTAAAAATAATGAAGGAACAGCTGCGGCCTCTAACAAGTCTTCTGAAGCAGAGATATAAGCTGTAGTTGCAAATGTTTCAAAATTAAAAGGTCTTAAAATCAAAGTGATTGGTAGCTCTCTTATTATTTCTAAAGAAATTAGTATTCCAACAAATAAAAGAGAATTTCTTAAGAAAGGTATATGAATATTCATAAAAGTTTTCTTTTTAGAGTAACCAAGTAAATATGAACTTTCATCAACAGAAATATTTATTTTTTCATAACCAGATTTTATTCCATTAAAAGCTAAAGAATAGAATCTAACAAAATAAACTAAGACAAGTCCTAGAATGGAACCAATAAACATTTTTTTAATAGATAAAAAACCTAGTGCTTTTACAACATTGTCATCAAACCAAGCAATAAAAGTTATAAATGCCACTGCTAAAATTACTCCTGGAATTGCATAACCAGAAATAGATAAAGTAGATAAAGCGTTTAAAGTTTTATTTTTAGAAACTCTATTTCCATAATTAGAAATTAAAGAAAAAATTATTAAAACTATGCTTGATAATAACACCAGGTACAAAGTGTTTAATGTTAAAGTTGCTACTGGAATATCAAAAAGATTTTCAGGAAATTTTAATGTCCAATAAAGCATTTGACTTAGTGGAAATAGAAAACTTAAGAAAAAAACTACGAAGCAAATTGAGAATGCAAAAAATGCTTTAGTTCCTGATAGTTGAATTTTTTCTTTTTGTTTAAATCCACCTTTAGTATTGGCGTGATATCTTGCTTTTTTTCTAGATAAATTTTCCAAAATAAATATTGCAAAAATAAATAAAAGAAGAAAAAAAGATATCCTGTTTGAGAAAGCCAAGTCATCAAATGTAATCCAAGAATTGTAAATACCTGTTGTTAAAGTATTTATAGAAAAGAAATCAACCGCCCCAAATTCGGCTAAAGTTTCCATAGCAACTAGAGAAAGGCCTGCAACAATTGCTGGTCTAGCGGCAGGTAAAATTAAGGAATAAAAGGATTTTGCTTTTGAAAATCCTAAATTTCTACCTAAATCAATTAAATTTTGAGATTGATACTGAAATGATGCTCTTGAGAGAATATAAACATAAGCAAACAGTGAAAAAGATAGCGAAAGTACAGCCCCTATCAGACCATCAAACTTTGGAATACTTTGATTATAATTTGCCTCTCCAAACAAATTTTTCAATATCGAATATAAAGTTCCATAATTTTCAAAGAAAGCTGTCAATGAATATGCGTAAATATAAGGAGGTACAGCAAAAGATAATATAAGTGCCCATTTAAAAAAATTACTAAAAGGAAATTTATAAAAAGAAACTAAATAAGCCGTACTGGTTCCAATTAAAAAAGTTAAAACTAAAACACTAATCAGCAAAACTAGTGAATTAAAAATATATTCAAACAAAAAGGTATCTTTTAGAATTTGATAATAATTTGATGTATCCTCAAAAAAACTAGTAAATACAGTAACAATTGGTATAGCAACAAAAATTGATACCAGTAAAGAACTTAAAAACCAAAAGTTAATTTTTTTTAAATACATTTTTACCCTTTTTTTCAAGTGAACATAATCAATAGTAGGGTAAATAACTATTGAGTTATGTTCACATTTTGAAAATTAACTTTTTAAATCAAAAACATTAATGACACGATCAATATCATTATTTCCGATCTCAGATAATTTTCTATTATTTATTTTTTTTTTAATTTTTTCACATTGTGATAAGCATGGCTCACAAGTTATCTGATCCTCTAGAGAACCACTTTTGCCTGTAGAAATGTCTAAATTAAAATTAAATAAATTCTTTCTCACTTTTTCCTTACTTCCATCCAGCAGCTGTCATTACCTCTAATGCAGCAGCTTGATTTTTTCCATAGCTTGAAACTTTAGTTGTTAAATCTTGTTTAAAATCTAGTCCTAAATTATTCACTACCAATGGATTTGGAGATACCCCAGCTATCATTGGAAACTCAAAAGTATTATTTGTAAAATGTTCCTGAGCCTCTGGTGATAATAAAAAGTCAACAAGAGCAATAGCATTTGCTTTATTAGGAGCCCCTTTTACTAAAGCTGCACAACTAATATTCATGTGTGTTCCTCTATCATTTTGATTAGGAAAAAATGCCTTAACTTTTTTAGCAGCCGCTTGTTGTTCTGCTCCTTTATTACCAGATAGCATTAGTGCCAAGTAATAAGTGTTTGCTACAGCAATATCAGCTTCTCCAGCTGCAACTGCCATGATTTGAGCTCTGTCGTTTCCTTTTGGTGTTCTTGCCATATTAGCAACAACTCCTTTCGACCATTCAGCAGCAGCTTTCTTTCCATTATTCTCAATCAATGAAGCTACTAGTGACTTGTTATAAATGTTACTTGATTTTCTAATTACTAATCTACCTTTCCATTTTGGATCGGCTAGACCTTCATATGTTAATCCTGATAATTCAGCACCACTAACTCTTTCTGGTGAGTAGTAAATTATTCTTGCTCTTTTTGCTACTCCTACCCAGTGTGTAGTTCTAAAATTTTTTGGAACAGAAGATTTAATTGTTGGAGACACCAAACCACTTTGTGTCATTCCTTTAGCTTTGAAAGCTCCACATCTTCCAGCATCAGCAGTAATATAAAGATCAGCAGAAGAATCATTGCCTTCTTCGATCAATCTTTTTTCTAATGCACTAGCCTTTCCATTAATCAGGTTTACTTTAATTCCAGTTTTGTTGGTAAATTTACTATAAAGCTCATTATCTGCTTTGTAATGTCTTGCATTGTAGATATTTACTTCATTTGCAATCGCAAAAGACGAGATTATTAAAGAAACAAATAAACTTATTATTGTTACCTTTTTCATTGTATCCTTTTCTTTACCCTAATTGATTTGCGAATGAGAATTATTCTCAATGCGAATGATTATCAATCACATATTTTGTCGCAGAATACAAGGACTATTTGATATTATTTATAGAGGGTATTTTTATTTCCAGTCGCCGATTTTACTGAATAAGAAATTTCTAAAAGCTTGAACTCTAGCTGTGTTTTTTAATGAT
>CACEFK010000027.1 GCA_902558835.1 uncultured Pelagibacteraceae bacterium | reverse complement strand
TGAAATGTTTGGAGATAAAATTATTCCAGAACAAAGTGATAAAACTGATTTAGATAAATTAGTTGCTGAGGCTGATTTATTAGTTGGTGGAGTATTAATTCCAGGTGCAGAAGCACCAAAATTAATTACTAAAGAAATGATTAAGACTATGAAAAGAGGATCAGTGATTGTTGATGTTGCTATAGATCAAGGTGGCTGTGTAGAAACCAGTAAACCAACTACACACGGTGATCCAACTTATATAGTGGATGATGTAGTTCATTATTGTGTGGCAAATATGCCAGGAGGTGTACCTAGAACATCAACATTGGCATTAAATAATGCAACTTTACCTTTCTTAGTTAAGCTTGCTAATAAAGGTTATCAAAAAGCATTAAGTGAAGATAAAAACTTTTTAGCAGGGTTAAATGTTCATAAAGGTCAAGTAACATACAAAGCTGTTGCCGATGTATTTGGACATAATTTCGTAGAAGCTGGAGAAGCTATCAAACATTAGAAATGGAAAAAAACTATCCTTCAAGCGCAAAGGTAGTTGTAATAGGTGGCGGCGTTGCCGGCACTTCTTGTGCTTATCATTTAGCTAAATTTGGTTGGAAAGATATAGTTTTATTAGAAAGAGACCAACTTACTTCTGGAACAACATGGCATGCTGCAGGATTAATAGGTCAATTAGGAGCCACTTCTACAATTACAAAATTAAGAAAATATTCTTTAGATCTTTACAAAGAGCTAGAAAAGACAACAGGTTTATCAACTGGTCTTAAACAAAATGGTGCAATAACAGTTGCCTCATCTAAAGAGAGGATGCAAGAGTTATTAAGACAAGCCACAACTGCACAACTATCTAATGTTGAAGTTGAGGTTTTAAACCAACAAAGAATTAAAGAATTATATCCGGTAGTAAAAAACGAGGATCTAGTAGGAGGTGTTTATATGCCAAAAGATGGTCAGGCAGATCCTATTGGAGTTACCAATGTATTGGCTAAAGCTGCTAAAATGTTAGGTGTTAAAATATTTGAGAAGTCACCAGTAAAAAAAATTTTAGTAAAAAATAAAAGAATATGTGGCGTTGAAACTATCCAAGGAAAAATTGATTGTGAATATGTAGTTTTAGCTACAGGAATGTGGTCTCGACAAATTGGAGAAGATATTGGTGTTAGTGTTCCGTTATATCCAAATGAGCATTTCTATGTGATTACGGAGCCAATGAAAGATCTTCCTAAAGATTTACCTGTCTTAAGGGATTACAATGCTTGTCTATATTTAAAAGAGGATGCTGGAAAAATGTTAGTAGGAATTTTCGAACCTAATGCAAAACCTGCTTTTAAAGATAGTGGCAGAGTTCCAGATGATTTTTCATTTGGAGAATTTCCTGATGATTTTGATCACTTTGAACCTTACCTTGAAAAATCTTTTCACAGACTTCCAATGTTAGAAAACGCAGGTATAAGAAAATTTTTTTCAGGACCCGAGTCATTCACACCTGATACACAGTATTTGCTTGGGGAAACACCAGAAGTAAAAAACCTTTATACGTGTTGTGGTTTCAATAGCATTGGAATAGCAAGTTCCGGAGGTGCAGGTAGAGTTACTGCTGAATGGATGATTAATGGTCATATAAATGAAGATTTATTTTCTTTAGATATAAAAAGATTTCAAAAGTTTCATTCATCTAAAAAATTTATCATGGATAGAGTTACTGAAACCTTAGGAGATCTTTATGGGATGCATTGGCCTTATAAACAACACGAAACTTCAAGAAATGAAAAATTATTACCTTATCACGAAGAATTAAAAAAAGCTGGTGCATGTTTTGGTGTAGCAGGAGGGTTTGAAAGACCTATGTGGTATTCTTTAAATGAAGAAAAACCAGAATATGAATATAGTTTTAACTATCAAAATTGGTATCCATCAGCAAAACATGAAACCATAAATGCTAGAAAAAATGTTGGACTTTTTGATTTTTCAACTTTTTCTAAATTTGAATTAAAAGGTGAGAAAGTTCATAGCGATTTACAAAAAATTTGTACAGCTAACATTAAAAATGAAATTGGAAAAACTACCTATACACACATGCTTAATGAGGACGGCGGAATAGAAACAGACATAACAGTTGTCTGTATTGATAAAAATAATTTTAGAATAGTTAGTTCAGCAGCAACTAGAGAAAGAGATAAATTTCATATTTTAAAATATTTATCTGAAGATGTTAAATTTATCGATGTTACAGAAGAGATTTGTTGTCTTGGTTTATTTGGTCCTAAAAGTAGAGACATGATTCAAAAAATAAGTGATGAAGATTATTCACCAGAAAATTTTCAATTTGGATCAGGAAAAAATGTTTTGATTGAGAATATAAAAGTTTGGGCACAAAGAATATCTTATGTGGGTGAACTTGGTTTTGAATTATATGTAAATAAAAACGATGCATTGGATTTATATAAAATTTTAACTAATGAAGGCAAAAATTTTGGCTTATCTCATTGTGGTATGCATGCAATGGATATAATGAGAATGGAAAGTGGTTTTTTACATTGGGGCCATGATATTTCACCAGAAGAAAATCAGCATCAAGCAGGTTTAAATTTTACTATTAGTTATAAAAAAAATGTCAATTTTATAGGTAAAGATGCATTGTTAAAAATTAAAGATAAACCATTAGATAAAACAATGATGATGTTTACATTAAAAGATAGTAAACCTGGAGAACCTTTGTTGTTACATGAAGAGCCTATTTATTTAGATGATAAAATTATTGGAAGAACAACTTCAGGAAATTATTCATTCTGCTTTGATAAAAGTTTATCATTTGGCTATGTTAATTTAGGAAATACAATAGATACGCTTAAAGATAAAAATTTATTTATAGAAGTAGAGAAGATCAAATATCCAATCGAAATTCTTTCAAAACCACTAAATATAAAAGATTTTAAAAAAATTTAGTTAATTTTAATTTTATTGTATTTAAGTTAATTAGCTGGTTAAATAAACTGTGAAAAAAAACGATCAAGATACATCATTATTTAATACTGATATTGCTAGAAATAAAGATTTTGAAGTAGATAAGATTAAAACTACTAATGTAAATATTTTACTAAACAGAGTTCGATTAGACAAAAAAAGAACTTTAAAAAAAAGAATTGTTTTTTCAATTATTTTAGCTGGTTTAGTTAGCTCATTAGCTGTTTATTTTATTATTTAGATTAGAATTTGATTTAAAAAAGTTTATTGAAACAATAAAGATTTATATTATAAACCATTTATCAATTAAGGCGGGGTAGCTCAGTTGGTTAGAGCGCGGGACTCATAAGCCCGAGGTCAGTGGTTCGATCCCACTTCCCGCTACCAAAAATTATGAAAGATATTTATATAACTTGGGAAGATTATCATAAAAAGATAGAGCAATTAGCTAAAAAAATTCATGATGATAATTTAAAATTTAATCAAATAATTTGTATTGCAAAAGGGGGGTTAAGGGTTGGAGATATTTTTAGTAGACTTTTTAATGTACCTTTAGCCATTTTATCTGTTGAGTCTTACCATGGTGATAGTGACGATATAAAAAATCAACAAGGACAGTTTACTTTTTCAAGAGATTTAGCAAAAACTACTCCAAATTTGGGCTCACATGTTTTGTTAGTTGATGATTTAGCCGACTCTGGAAAAACTTTAATAAAAAGTATTAAATGGTTAGAACATTTTTATGGTTTTTATTTTGATGAAAAAATTAAAACTGCAGTTTTGTGGCATAAATCAACTTCAAAATTTAAACCTGATTACTCTGTAGATTATTTAGAAGATTCTCCTTGGATACATATGCCTTTTGAGAAATATGAAACTACAAATATAAAAGATTTTAAGTTTGAAAAATAAATTATTTAATCAAACTATCATTAAACTGATTTGATACTCTAACGAACGTTGTACATTTACTTAATTGTTTGAGTGAAGGTGCACCAACATAAGTACAACTACTTCTTACACCACCAAGAATATTTAAAATAGTATCGTTTATTTTACCTCTGTATTTTACTCTTACTTTTCTTCCTTCACTACTTCGATAATCTGATAGTCCACCATAGTGTTTTTTATTAGCAACTTCAGAGCTAGATCCATAAAACTCTATATATTTTTCTCCATTAACTTTAACTATTTTACCGTTACCTTCATCATGACCTGCAAGCATACCTCCAAGCATTACAAAATCTGCGCCACCTCCGAAACCTTTGGCCACATCACCAGGACAAGTGCATCCACCATCTGCTATTACATGAGCACCAAGTCCATGAGCTGCATCAGCACATTCGATTACTGCACTTAATTGCGGATAACCAACTCCAGTTTGAATTCGTGTTGTACAAACACTTCCAGGTCCAATTCCAACTTTAACAATATCTGCTCCACTTAGAACTAATTCTTGAGTCATATCAGCTGTTACAACATTACCTGCAATTATTGTTTTAGTTGGGTATTTATCTCTTACTGATTTAATAAAATTGGTGAAATGTTCTGTGTATCCATTTGCAACATCAATACAAATAAATTTAAAAAAATTAAATTCTTTTAATACTTTGTCTAGATTGTGAAAGTCCTCTTTTTTAATTCCAACACTTAGTGCAATATTGGGATAGATTTTTTTAATATTTTTATTTTGTTTTATTTTTTTTACATCATGTTGTTTTGTTAAAGAAGTAATCATTCCATATTCGTTTAATTTTTCGGCAACACTTAGTTCTCCAACTCCATCCATATTTGCAGCCATTATTGGAATACCTGACCATTCATTTTTACTGTATTTAAACCTATAGGTTCTTAAAAGGTTAACATCTTTTCGGCTTTTGAGAGTACTTCTTTTTGGTCTAAACAATACGTCTGAATAATCTAACTTTAATTCTTCTTCAATTCTCATTACTTCAAAATATCTTTGATTAACAATAATTCAATTGAATTATTACTTGTGGATAAGTATTGAACGGAAAATAAAAGTATTATAAACCAACAATTATTCTAAGGTGTGGTAGCTCAATTGGTTAGAGCGCGGGACACATAAGCTCGAGGTTTAAATATTTAAATTATTTAACTTTTAATTTAATAAAATAAAGTAAGCTTAAAAAAGAAAATAATGTTTAAGAAATCTTTAAATTTAATTTTTTTATTTTCCTCGATAATATTTATTTTACCAATTATTCAGAGTTTTTATTATCCTATAGAATTAGAAGCAAGAGAGTCTACCTTATGGCTTCATATTATCACCATTGCAGATGGCATTAATATCTATGATCCGTCAAAAGTATCATATGCAAACCAGGCACACGGTCCTATAGACCCAATTTTTAAATATTTGATATATAAATTGTTTCCTTTTTTAGAGCCGTGGCAAGTTTCAAGATTAAATAATATTTTTTTATATTTCTCTATATTTTTAGTTAATTTTTTTGTCTTTAAAAAATCTAATCATCTTACGTTTATTATATTTTTATCATTACTAATTTATTCATTTATATTCTTATTAACTAAATCGTTTCAAGGTCGTGCTGATATAACAGCTATGTTGCTTCTTTCTATTCTTTGTTATCTGTGTTCAAATAAATATATTTATAAAAATTACGT
>CACEFK010000026.1 GCA_902558835.1 uncultured Pelagibacteraceae bacterium | reverse complement strand
ATTACTAAATAAAGCCAAAAGATATTTTTCTCTAATGGCACCCAATTAAAAAATATAAAAATACTAAAAATTATTGCACCTAAAATTGAAGTATAAAATATAGCAGCAAATGGATCGTTATCACCTGATACAACTTTAGTAAAAAATTGATAAAGAGCCCAGCAAATTGGAGGAACAATAGGGAATATTAAATCTAAACTAAATATTCTCATACTTGGACCTAACGAATAAACAATTGAACCAAAACTTAGCAGCATTAGAAGTATACCCTTTGTACTTAAGATATCTTTTAGAAAGTATGCTGAAAGCAACGAGACGATTAAAGGCGCTGTGAAGAAAACAACATAAATATCTACCAAGTCAAATTTCTGTAAAGAATAAAACATAAACGAGGTAGCAGTGACCATTAATATCGATCTAATTATTTGGACTTTAAAATTTTTTTTTAAATTTACTTTTGGCTTAAAAATTAAAAAAAATATAATTAAAGATACCAAGTGAAAAAAAAATCTTCCCCAAATTGCCTGAGTAACTGGCATTACCGTTCCAAGATATTTTGCTGTAGAGTCCATACAAACAAACATAAAAAAACCACCAGCGGCTAATAAAATTACGTTAATTAAGGATGTTTGTTGAGGCACAGGAAAAATAAATTACATTACAACGCCAACTTGCCAAGGATTAAACTCCTCGTCACCGTAGCCGTTGATTTCACTTTTTGATTTATTCCCTGAAGCAGTATTTACAACTAATTCAAATATTTTTTGACCAACTTCTTCAACTTTTTCTTTTCCTTCAGCAATTGTGCCACAATTAATATCCATGTCTTCTGACATTCTTTCAAACATCGCTGAGTTTGTTGAAAGTTTTAAACTTGGAACCGGTTTACAGCCAAAGCAAGATCCACGTCCTGTTGTAAAACAAATAACATTAGCACCTGATGCAACTTGTCCAGTTACAGATACAGGATCATAACCAGGAGAGTCCATAAAATTAAAACCTTTATTTTTTAAAGGTTCAGCATAATGCAATACATCTTGAAGGATAGAGTTTCCTCCTTTTGCAACAGCACCTAAGGATTTTTCTAATATAGTTGTAAGGCCACCTTTTTTATTTCCTGGCGCAGGGTTGTTATCCATAGAACTGTTATTGATTGAAGTATAATGTCTCCACCATTCAATTCTTTTAATAAGTTTATCAGCAGTCTCTTGTGAGCTCGCTCTATTAATTAATAAATGTTCGGCTCCGTAAATCTCTGGAGTTTCTGATAAAATTGAACTTCCACCTTTTTTAACTAAAAGATCTGCTGCAACTCCCAGTGCAGGATTTGCAGTTATTCCTGAATATCCATCCGAACCACCACATTGAAGAGCTAAAGTTAGATGACTTACTGGTTGTGAAGTTCTTTGAACATTATTAGCTTCTGAAAGCAAATTTTTAATTTGAGATAACACTTTTTCGACTATTTTTTTTGTTCCACCTTCATCTTGGATTGTTAGAAAATGAATTCGGTTATGTTTTTTTAATGATTCATCAAACAAACTGACTTGCGCACATTCACATCCTAAACCAATAACAAATACATGAGAAAAATTGGGATGATTTTTAAATCCATCTATAGTTCTTTGAAAAATTTGCATTCCTTCACTTTCAGTATTCATTCCACATCCTGTTGAGTGAGTAATTGGTACTATGCCATCAATGTTTGGGTAATCTTTTAAAATGTCAGAATATTTAATCTTCTCAACTATCATTTTAGTGACAGTAGCTGAGCAATTTACTGTACTTACAATTCCAATGTAATTTCTGGTAGCAACCTGTCCATTATCTCTTAAAATTCCATTAAAGAAAGTGTCTGCTTTTTCATCAATAACATGTTTTTTATCTGTAACTTTAAAATCTCTTTTAAATTCTCTAAATTCTAAATTATGAGAATGAACATGTTGTCCTGGTTTAATATCATCTAAAGCAAATCCAATAATTTGATCATATTTTATGATTGGATCGCCTTTTTTAATAGTTTTTAAACAAACTTTGTGTCCAAAAGGGATTGGATCGATAGTACTGATCTCATGACCTTCAATTTTAGTTTTTTCTGGAATAATAAATTGGCTAACGCCCACATTGTCATTCTTGTTTAAAACTATTAGATTATTCATAAATTTATTATATAACCAATAACTTAAACAAACCATTATATTAATTATGCCTAAAAAAAGAAAAAAGAGTTTCCGAAGTCAACAGTGGTTTAATAATCCAAAAAACCCTGACATGACGGCTTTATATCTAGAAAGGTATTTAAATTATGGTCTTACAAGAAAAGAATTACAATCTGGAAATCCAATTATAGGAATAGCACAATCTGGTAGTGATCTTTCTCCATGCAATAGGCATTTTATGTCTTTAAGTAAAAGAATTAAAGATGGAATTAGAAGAGCAGGCGGCATACCAATGGAATTTCCTACTCACCCAATTCAAGAAACTGGAAAAAGACCAACAGCAATGTTGGATAGAAATCTTTCTTACTTGTCACTAGTTGAAGTTTTGTATGGATACCCAATTGATGGAGTTATACTAACAACAGGATGTGATAAAACTACTCCGGCAGCTTTAATGGCAGCTGCTACAGTAAATATTCCTGCAATAGTTTTATCAGGTGGTCCAATGTTAGATGGAGTTTACAAAGGAAAATTAGCTGGTTCAGGAATGGTGGTTTGGGAAGCGAGAAAAATGTTGGCTAAAGGAGAAATTAAATACGAAGAATTTATGGATATGGTTGCATCCTCTGCCCCAAGTGCTGGACATTGTAATACAATGGGAACAGCTTCTTCAATGAACTCTGTTGCAGAAGCGTTAGGTATGTCTTTACCAGGGGGTGCTGTTATTCCAGCTCCTTATAGAGAAAGAGAACAAATTTCTTACGAAACAGGAAAAAGAATCGTTGGAATGGTTCATGAAGATTTAACCCCATCAAAAATTATGACACGTAAAGCTTTTGAAAATGCAGTAGTTGTTGCAAGTGCTATTGGTGGATCTAGCAATTGCACAGCTCATCTAAGCGCTATTGCAAAACATATGGGAATTAAATTTGATCTTTCTGATTGGCAAAAACTTGGGCACAACATTCCTTTATTGGTAAATTGCCAACCTGCAGGTGAATACTTAATGGAAAGTTTTCACAGAGCTGGAGCAATACCTGCTGTAATGAAGGAGTTAATTAAAAACAAAAAAATTCATACAAACATTAAGACTGTTACAGGAAAAACTGTAAAAGAGAATTTAAGAAAGAAAGTTGATGTAGATAACAAAGTAATTAAAACATTTAAGAATGCATTGACTGAAAAAGCTGGTTTTTTAGTTATGAAAAGCAACTTTTTCTCATCTGCTATCATGAAAACATCTGTAATTAGTAAAGAATTTAGAGATCAATATTTATCAAACCCTAAACACCCAAATGTTTTTGAATGTAAAGCTATAGTTTTTGAAGGTCCTGAGGATTATCATAAAAGACTTAATGATAAGAAGTTAAAGATAGATGAAAACTCTCTATTAATTATTAGAGGTTGTGGACCTGTTGGTTATCCTGGATCAGCTGAAGTGGTTAACATGCAACCACCAGACAGATTATTAAAAAAAAGGAATAAGACATCTACCAACTTTGGGTGATGGAAGACAAAGCGGAACATCAGAAAGTCCATCAATTTTACATGTTTCACCAGAGTCTGCAGTAGGTGGAGATCTTGGAATTGTTAAAACTTACGATAAAATAAAAATAGACTTAAATAAAAGAAGAGTTGATTTATTGATTTCTCAAGCTGAGTTTAAAAAACGAAGAAAAAATAAAAAAGTATTTAAACCAAATAATCAAACTCCTTGGCAGGAAATATTTAGAAATACTGTTGGTCAATTGGATGATGGTGCATGTATTAATTCTCGAGGCAAATATTTAGACGTATCACATACCAAAGGTTTACCAAGAGATTCTCACTAATATGAAGCCAAAAATATTAGTTTCTAGAAAAATCTCAGATTTAGCAGAAGAAAAACTTCAAAAAGAATTTGAAGTAACTCTTAATCCAAAAGACGAACCTATTCCAGAAAGCGAATTAATTAAAATTGTTAATGATTATGATGGAATGATATCAACAGGTTTTGATAAAATTGGTGAAAATTTTTTTAAAAATTTAAATGGCAAATTAAAAATTATAGCTCAGGTTGGTGTTGGCTATGATAATATTTCAATTAAATCTGCTGAAGAAAAAAAAATTAAAGTAACAAATACTCCAGATGTATTAAATGAGGCGGTGGCTGAAACTACAATACTTTTGATTTTAGCTGCATCTAGAAGAATTGGTGAAGCTTACAATTTAGTTAGAGCTGATGATTGGAAAAATCAAAAACCAGATTTAACTAAATTCATGATTGGAAATTCTGTTACAGGTAAAACCTTAGGTATCATTGGTATGGGGCGTATCGGAAGAATGGTTGCAAAATGTGCTAAAGCTTTTGGAATGAATATAATATATTACAATAGAAATAAACTATCTGATGATTTAGAGGATGGGGCTAAATATTTTTCTGATATTAAAACTATGCTACCTGAGTGTGACTTTGTAAGTATACACACACCAGCAACAGCTGAAACTAAACATATTCTTAATTCTTCTACAATAAGCTTGTTACAGAAACATGCTGTAGTTATTAACACTTCAAGAGGATCAACGATTGATGATGACGCTTTAATAGATGCGCTCGAGAATAAAAAAATTTATGCAGCAGGTCTAGATGTTTTTAACAATGAACCAAATTTAGATAAAAGATATTTAAAATTAGATAATTGTTTTGTTTTACCTCACATTGGAAGTGCTACAAATGAAACCAGACTTGCTATGAGTATGATGGCTGTCGACAATATCTTCTGTTTTTTCAACAAAAAACCACTCATTTCAGAAGTAGTTTAGAACAACTATAAGTTGTTTAGTTAATATATATAATTTCTATATATAAAAGTTAAACGAAATTATTGATCTCAAAAATCTTTTATGATTAACTTTCAAAAAAAACATAAACGAGAGGAAGATAATGTTTAAACTTATATCTAAAACTATAGCAGCTGTGGCTATTGTTTCAGTTGCTTTATTTGGCTCTGCTAATGCAAAGACTTTAAAGATTGAAACACACTTTACAGCTAGTTCACCAAATGGTGAAGTTGCTGCTCAATTCGCTAAAAAACGTAGAGAAGTTTTCTGGCGGAAGCTTAAAAGTAGAAATGTTCTACTCATCATCAGTAACAGGTAAATCTGCTGAGGTGTTTAACTCTGCACAAACTGGAATTATCGATTGTGATATGACTGGTGCTGGTTACCAAACTGGTAAAAATGCAGCGTTCCAATTTGCAGGTGATGTAATGGGTGGATACGATAACCCTTATCAACAATATGAATTCTTGAATTTCCCAGGAGCTCAAGAAGCTGTTGATGCACTTTACAACAAATATGGAATGACTTTAATTGGTTGGTGGATACCAGGACATGAGTCTCTAATTTCTAGTAAACCAATTCCAGATGTTGCATCTATTAAAGACTTTAAATTCAGATCACCTCCAGGAATGGAAAGTATGATCTTTACAGCATTAGGTGCTAAGCCAATAGTAATGGACTTTGGTGAAGTTCCAACTGCTTTACAAACTGGTCTAATCGATGGTGCTGACTATTCATCTTTAGCTACAAACTATGCAGGTGGACACTATGAGCAAAATAAATATGCTACATACCCAGGTTTCCACTCTATGCCAGCTGATCACTTAGCTTGTAATACAAAAGTATGGAAAAAGCTAAAACCTCATGAAAGAGGAGCAATGCTAGCTGGAATAGAAATTGCTGGAAGAACCATCACTAGCTTGGTTGAAAGAAAAAATGCAGAAGCAGTTAAAGCTTTAAAAGAAATGGGTGTTACACTTCATGACTGGTCTAGAGAAGATAGACTTAAGTTCAGAAATGCTGCACTTAATGCTTGGCAGGAATGGAAAAAGAAATCTCCTGAAGCTGCTGCTCTTATAGACATACATACAGCTTACATGAAAGCTAACGGTATCCTATAAACTAAAAGCACAGAATAA
>CACEFK010000025.1 GCA_902558835.1 uncultured Pelagibacteraceae bacterium | reverse complement strand
AAACTTATCTAAAGCAACTCCCGCAGGAATTGATTGATTGTTTCTTGCTGCAACTCTTATTTTTCCCCTATTAATCATTGAGATTGAAGTATCTAAAATAAAAGGAACTTTAGAACCAGTAGGGGATCCAAAACAAATTGGATTTGTTCCAAATAAAGTTTTTAATGCACCATGTGGAGCAACCGCAGGTGGAGCATTTGTATATATCATTGTAATTAAATTTTTTTTTACTGCTTGTTCTGCGTAATAACCTGATAAACCATAGTGACCACTATTTTTAACTGCTACCATTCCTATTCCTGTTTTTTGTGCATGTTTAATTGCAGTTTTAATTCCTAAATCAGCAGCAACAAAACCAATACTATTATTTGCATCAATGTGAGAAATAGAAGAAGAAATTTTTTTAATTTTAATTTTTGGTTTTGGATTTATTACTTTTTTAGAAATTCGATCACAGTACATCTTAAGTCTAGATAAACCATGACCATATGCACCAACTAATTCTGCATTGATTAATGCATCAGTAGAAATTAAAGCATGATCTTTACTTAGACCAAATTTTTGGAATATTTTAATGACTTGTTTTTTTAAAACTGGGGTCTTCATTTCATCCCCTTAACATTTATCCTTTTCCACGCCAAGGAATAGTTTTATCTATAATTTTTCTTAATGTGATATCAAATAAAAGACCGAGTAGACCCATAATAAATATCGTTATCCAAATTACCTCGTATTGAAAGTACTTTTTAGCAACGTTTTCAACAAAACCAATACCCGTTGTGCCTGCTAAAAACTCTGCAGCAACAAGTGTTCCCCAACACATACCAACAGCAACTCTAATTCCTGTAAGAATTTCAGGAAGCGAATTAGGGAAAATAACATGTCTTAAAATTTGTTTTTTAGTAGCTCCTAATGAGTGTGCAGCATGGATTTTTGATAGTTGTGTTCCTGATGCACCAGCTCTAGCAGAAATAATCATTATCGATAAAGAGACCATAAATAGTAAAAATACTTTTCCCGAGTTATCAATTCCGAGAACCGAAATAATTAAAGGTGCCCATGCAAGAGGAGGTACAGGTCTGTAAAGTTCAATTAATGGATCGAAAAAACCTTTTGCAAATCTGTTTAGGCCCATAAATAATCCTAAAGGTACACCAATGATAATACCAAAGATTAATCCTAAAAATACTCTTAAAAAAGAGTCCCAGATATGTCCGTATGGAACAGGTACTTTAAATAATTTAAAGTCACCTGTAACGAATTTTAATACATTGCTTTTAAAGTTTTCTTTTACAATTCCATCTTTAGTATGTACTGGATATTCGCCAGGCAATATATCTGCTATCCAATCTGGTAAAATAAACCCTATCATTTTACTCACATCAACCATCTCAATCCATAAAAGAGGGATATTTTTGTAGCCGACACTTGGTTTTGACATCAGGATAAATTTATTAAAAGTATCAGATGGTTTTGGTAACCATCTTCCTGATCCTTGTTCTGAACAGGTTGGTCCACTTGCAACTATTGTTCCAGCTGGGAATAAAAGAATATCTATTAATCTTAACCCACCTTGTTCTTTATTTTGTAATTCGTCAAATTCAATTATTGCAGCCTGCATTTCATTTAATGCATTAGGGGGATAGATACTTGCAAATTCTATTCTTCTAGCAATTTTAACAATATTCTTTGCATAATCAGATGCAATCTCCTGATTATCATCTAAACTTTTTCTGTAACCTTTAATGTCATCTTTAAGTTGTTTAATTGCATTTTTAAACTGTGGATTATGATTTCTTAGTTTAAAAAATTTATCATCAATAATTTTTAGTTCAGCCGCAGCTGCAGCAAATTTTAAACCTCTATTTGTTTGCGGTGCAGTTGGTATTTCTATTGTATTTTCTATAGAACCACTTCCAGAATCTATTGTTGTTATTCCCCAGCCACCTTGTTCATCAATAAGTTTTTGTCTTTCAGTTTTCTGAGTATCTGTTTCGAAAGGATAATCTTTCTTTTGGAAATTTGAACTTAGAAGTTTTATTTCTTCAGTCATTTCCTTAAGTTTAATTTTGGTATCAATTTCCATTAGTTCTTCACTTGTTAAAAATGGAATTAATTTAGAAGTTCTATCAATGTAGCTAACAAGGATTGTTTTTTGTTGATCATTTAGATCTGGAGATGCTTTTATTTCATTTGCAATTTTTACAAGATTTTTATTCTCAATTTTAATAATAGATGTGCTTTTGAATTCTCTTTCTTCAATAGGGAATTGGTACTTTAAACCTAACAAAGACTCGTTAATTTTAGCAACTTGACATAATTCATTCGCTGATTTTGGATAGAAACCTTTTGCGATATCCCATGAATAATAAAGCCATAACATTAGAATTGCACTAGTTCCAACTATTACCCAATGCGTTCCACCTTTTGCTCTTTCAGGATTACCAAAAACGGCATCAACTTTTTCAGTTCTAATTAATCTTCTACCATAAAGAATACAGCCAATAACAGATACGATAATTAATATTGTTACAAATTGGGTTAACATTAATTATCTTTCCCCATTATTTCTTCTTCCATATTCCAAATCATGGATAAAATTTCTTCTCTAGTAGATGAAAATTCTTTATTCTTTTTTATTTCTCTTAAATCTTGTGTAAGACCCATTTCTGCAAAAGGAAGATTATACTCTTTATGTATACGCCCTGGTCTTGGTGCCATTACATATAATCTTTCTCCAAGCAACAACGCTTCTTCAACAGAGTGTGTAATTAAGATAATTGTTTTTCCGGTTTCTTTCCAAATCTTTAAAACTAAAGACTGCATCTTTTCTCTAGTTAACGCATCTAACGCACCTAATGGCTCATCCATTAAAATTAAATCTGGATCATTGATTAAACATCTTGCAAGAGCAACTCTTTGCTGCATACCTCCAGATAATTGATAGGTAGGTGTGTTACCAAAACCTTTAAGTCCAACTATATCTAACCACTCATCGACTTTCTTAGCTGTAACCTCAGGATCTTCTTTTTTCATCCTAAGTCCGAAATTTACATTCTCAGCTACTGTTAACCATTCAAACAAAGCACCTTGTTGAAAAACCATTCCTCTTTCAACACCAGGTCCGTCTATCTCATTATTATTTAGTGTTATTTTTCCCGATGTAGGTCTTAAAAATCCAGCAGTAATATTTAGTAAAGTTGTTTTCCCACAACCAGAAGGACCAAGAACGGTAAGTAATTCTCCTTTTTTTAAAGTAAAGCTAACGTCCTTTAAGGCGTGAACTGTTTCTCCTTTTGGAGTTTTAAAAATCATGTTTAGATTTTGAGAAATCAGATCACTCATAACTGCCTTATATTAGAAATTTGATAAAAAAAATAGGCACCAATTATAAAATCAGTGCCTATTTAAAAAGTTTTAAACCTTTAAAATTATAAAGGTAAGAAACTTGTATCTACAGCTCCTCCTGGAGTTCCCATTCCTTTTAGGAAACCATCAAGATTACCACTTTCCATAGATGCTTTTGTTTCTTCTGGAGTTAAGAATTTGAAACCACTTAAAGTGTCTTTCATATCCGCAACTGTCATTTCAGAAGCTTTCGCCATTGAATTCATGTCAGCTTTACCAGCTTTGTATCTAGCATTAGCTTCATGAGTAACTTCGATGAAAGTTCTTAACATACCTGGGTTTTCTTTCATGAATTTGTCTGTAACAGATGTAATATCTATACCTAAGATACCAGCTGCTCTAGCTTCATCTACAGTTAAAAGTCTTGATCCAACTGCAGTTGCTGCTTTGATAGAGTTACCACCAAATAAACATGCCATTACAACATCGCCACTTACTAATGCAGCAGCACCTTCTTCAGGGTCCATTTGAATGATGTCCATTTTACCTCTGTCAGCACCAACAACTTTCATACTTTCATCAAAAACGTATTCAGCCATTGTTCCTAATGGAACAGCAACTTTTTTACCTTCTAATTCAGTAGCGTTTGCTTTTGTAATTCCAGAAGCGTTAGATGTAACACAAGTAGTTCCACCCATTCCGTATTCCATAGCAATATCAACTAATTTGATAGGCGCATTAGATTTTACAGCATTGATAAAAGGTACCAATCCTTGTGAGTAAGAAATATCAATATCTCCTGCTAACATTGCATCAGTCATTGCTCCACCATTAGTGAAATTTGTCCATTTAACTGGAACACCAAGAGCTTTAGCAAAATTCTTTTTCTGCATGTCTTCTAAATTTGGGCTTGGCCATTCTAGAAAGTATGCAACTCTAACTTCATTAGCAGCTGAATTCGCAACTGAAATTGAAAGGTTAAGTGCAAAAATAGATCCTAGAATAAAACTTAGTATTTTTTTCATTTATTCCCCTATGTTTAATTAATTAAATTCTTGATATTTAAATTCAAATTGACCTTGAAGTAAAACAAAAAAAGAAACTTATACAATCCTCGGTTGTGTCAATAATGTGGTAGTTAATCTATTTATTTTAGTCTAAAGAGGCCTTAGAGTTAAAATTATAAAAACAATTAAAAAATATTTAGAAAGAAATTTATGAGCTCAGAGAATAGAACTTCAGTTCCAAATTCATTAAATGAACATTGGATGCCATTTACATCTAATAAAGATTTTAAAGCAAATCCGAGATTGATTACTGAAGCAAAAGGAGTTTATTTAAAAACCCATCATGGAAAAACCCAAATTGATGCAAGCTCAGGATTATTTTGTAATCCATTAGGTCATGGCAGAAAAGAAATTACAGAGGCTGTTACGAAACAGTTAGAAACTTTAGATTACGCGCAACCTTTCCAACAAGGTTTTGGTGGATCATTTGAATTGGCAACTAAAATCTCAAAACATACCCCAGGTGATCTAAATAAAATGTTTTTTACAATTTGTGGATCTACTGCCGTTGAAACAGCAATTAAAATTGCAGTTGCTTATCATAGAGCAAAAGGTAATGCGCATAGATTTAGATTTGTTGGACGAGAAAGAGGTTATCATGGAATGAATATTGGCTGTGTTTCAGTTGGTGGAATGATTAATAACGTAAAAACATTTGCAAGTATATTAATGCCTGGTGTCCAGCACATGAGACATACTCATTTACCAGAACATAAATTTGTTAGCGGTCAACCTGAAACAGGTGGAGATCTTGCTGACGATTTAGAGAGAATAGCTAGTAACTTTGGTCCTGAAAATATTGCAGCATGTATTGTTGAACCAATTGCAGGATCAACTGGAACTCTAGTTCCACCAAAAGGATATTTACAAAGACTAAGAGAGATTTGTGACAAACATGGAATACTTCTAATTTTTGATGAAGTAATTACAGGATGGGGAAGAACCGGTTCCGCATTTGCTAGTCATGAGTTTGGTGTAACACCAGATTTAATGACCATGGCAAAAGCTACTACAAACGGAGTTGTTCCTATGGGTGTTGTAGCATGTAAAGACGAAATTTATGATGCGGTTATGGATGCTTCACCAATGGGTTCTGTTGAATTATTCCATGGTTATACTTACTCAGGAATTCCAGTAGCTGTTGCAGCTGGATTAGCAGTTCAAGATATTTTTGAGAAAGAAGATATTTTTAATAGAGCAAAAAATTTAGCGCCTTATTTCCAAAAAGGTTTGTTCTCTCTTCAAGATTTGGAGTCTGTAGAAAATATTAGAGGTTACGGAATGATGGGTGGAATTGATATGAAAATGAATACCAAACCTGGAAAAGCTGGTTACGAGTGTTTTAAAGCTTGCTATGAGGCAGGTGTTAACTTTAAAGCAACAGGTGATTGTTTAATCATAGCTCCACAATTTATATGTGAAGAAAAACATATAGACGAGATTATTGATAAACTAAGAACAGGTATTACTAACTATCAAAAAAATCAAAAAAATTAATTTTTATTTAGTTAAAAGTATAGAGAGAGTTTATGAAAATAGGCGTACCTAAGGAAATTAAGCCTCAAGAAAATAGAATTGGTTTAACACCTGATAGTGTTAAAACCTTAGTTTCAGAAGGACATGAAGTTTTAGTTGAAAATAATGGTGGATTTGAAGCTGGTTTTGAAAATGATCAATATTTAAAAGCTGGAGCTAAAATTGCTGATTCAGCTTCTGATATTTTTAATGATGCAGAAATAATTGTTAAAGTTAAAGAACCTCAAAAAGTAGAAGTTGATATGATTAGAGAAAATCAAATCGTATATACTTATCTTCATTTAGCTGCAGCAAAAGAATTAACAGAAGGATTAATAAAATCTAAAAGCATTAATATAGCTTACGAAACAGTTACTGATGATAATGGAAGATTACCATTACTTGCTCCAATGAGTGCAGTTGCGGGAAGAATGTCT
>CACEFK010000024.1 GCA_902558835.1 uncultured Pelagibacteraceae bacterium | reverse complement strand
CTTGTTTTTATCTAGTAATGTGTTTTTAGATAGTAATCTTAGTCTTTCAACAATTTTAAAAAAAGCTGGTCCTTCTTGATCTTTAATTACTCTTCCTAAGAATGTTCCTAATAATCTAATATCTTCTCTTAAAAGCTTTGTAGGTATTCGCTCATAGTAAAGATCTCTTTTCTTCATTACTTAATATAAATTTTTTTTGTAAAACTCCTTTTGCATTTGTTTTTACACTAAAAAAGAATCCTGAATATCTAAATTTTCGCAAATCTGCTTTGCTCATACCTTTTGTTGCTGTTGAAACGTAAAGTTCTTTAGTATTTTTACCTCCAAATGCACAATTAGTAATATTTTTTTGCAGGAAACTGAATTCTGTGAATTAATTTTGCTTTTTTATTAAAAATAGAAATACATGCACCATGAAAATGAGCTACCCATAAATTTTTATTTTTATCTAAGGTCATTCCATCTGGTGAACCCTCTTCGGGTGATAATTTTTTAAATATTTTTTTGCTAACTATTTTATTATTTTTATTTATTTTAATTTTATAGATAGTTTTTTTTGCGCTATCTGTGTGATAAAAATTATACTGATCAATAAATGCTGGTCCATTAGTAATTCTATAATTTTTATCAACTTTTATTAATTTAAAATTTTTATCTAGTTTATACAAAGAACCTTTTTCAATTTTTCGCTCTAAGTTGTCCATAGTTCCAAACCAAAGATTTCCTGCAGGATCTGTTTTTCCATCATTAATTCTATTTAGCTTCAAGTTTGGTTCTATCTTAATTGATTTTAAAATTTTTTTTTGATTTTAGATTTTGAATTCTTAATTCGCCCTGAAGACCTAAAATAAAAATATGATCTTTGATATGAGCGATAAACCCAATTTCTTTATTTACTTTAAAAATTTTCTTTTTTTTATTTTTAATATTTAAAGAACAAATTTTCTTTTTTTTTATATCTACAAAATAAATTGAATTATGTTCACCAACCCATAAAGTTCCTTCACCTAAAGTACATCTTGTTTTCCAAAGAGGTTTTGGTTCTGAGGTTTTTATTTTATTCATTTACTTCAAACTCCTTTATAAAATCTTCATCAGGATTAATTCCAATACCTGCATTATCTGTTACTGATGCAAAACCATCATTGTTTTTAACTTGGTCTAAAATTGAAAATTCTTCTTTAGGCAAATCTGTGATAAAAATATTTTTATCTGTTGTATCAAACTCGAGCATAGATTTAGATGGAAATAATCCACCTGGCATATCTGGTTGTGCTGTCAACAAATGGAGGTTAACTGCAATACTAACTGCAGAACCCCATACATGATTAATTACTGGTATAAAATTTGCTTGCGCTAATGCTGCAACTTTTAAATACTCCGTAATTCCGCCAAGTCCACAAACCTCTGGTTGAGCTATATCAATACATTTATTTGATATTAATTTATTCCAGCCATATTTGGTAAATTCAGCCTCTCCACCTGCAATGCTAGTAGAGATTTTTTGTTTTAATTCTCTATAACCCTCATAATCTTCAGGAGCCACAGGTTCTTCAAACCAATAAATATCTAGCTCATCTAAACCTTTTCCGACGTAAAGAGCGTCTTTTAAATTATAAGCGTGATTTGCATCAACCATTAATTTGAAGTCTTTTCCAACAGTGTCTCTTACTGCTTGAACCAACTTTAAATCTTCGTTTGGACCTAATCCAACTTTCATTTTCATGGCTTTGAAATTTTTTGATTTTATTTGCTTAGATTCTTCTTTGAACAAGGCAATCAATTCATCAACTGATTTTTTTTGTAACATCATTCCATATCCATACACTGGAACTTCATTATTACATTTACCGCCAACAAGTTGATAAAGAGGAGCATTTGTTTTCTTTCCAAGAATATCCCATAAAGCAATATCCACTCCTGATAATGCTTGAATTGGCATGCCCTTTTGACCGCTATCTCTTAAAAGATTGTATACTTTTTGCCAAATATGTTCTTTCTTTAAAGGATCTTCACCAATTACTAAAGGCTGTATAACCTTTTCAACAATAAACTTGTTTGCTAAAGCTATATTTCCAGGACCAAAACATTCACCCCAACCTGTTATTCCTTCGTCTGTTTGAACTTCAACAAGATGGGCTGTACGATGTTTATAATACTGTTGTGAGTAACCAAGTTCTTTTTCTAACTCATATCTAAGTACATGACTTTTAATAGAAGTTATTTTCACAATTAATTATAAAGCAACTACCTTCGAGTTTTGCTCTCCTAGGTTTTCTATTGATAATTTCATTGTATCACCGGCTTTTAAGAATTGTTGAGGCTTCATACCCATTCCAACTCCTGGAGGTGTTCCAGTTGTAATTATATCGCCAGCTTGAAGAGACATAAATTTACTTAAATAAGATACAATTACATCAACATTGAATATCATTGTGCTTGTGTTACCTGTTTGCATTCTTGTGCCATTAACATCTAAACTCATTTTTAAATTGTTAACATCTGCAATTTCATCTTTTGTAACCAAATAAGGCCCAATTGGTCCGTAAGTATCATGAGATTTTCCTTTAACCCATTGACCCATTTTTTCAATTTGCCATTCTCTTTCACTGATATCATTTACTAAACAATAACCTAAAATATGATCTTGAGCTTGGCTTTCAGAGATATGTTTTGTTTCTTTTCCTATAACAATTCCTAATTCAACTTCCCAATCAAGTTTTTTTGATCCTGAAACTATTTCGATATCATCATTTGGTCCATTGATTGAACTTGTAGCTTTCATAAAAGTAATTGGTTCAGATGGAACCTCTGCACCTGTTTCAGCAGCGTGATCAGAATAATTTAATCCAATTGCAACAAACTTACCTGGTTTAGTAATACAAGATCCTATTCGCTCACTTACAGATAATTCTGGTAAAGAAGATAGATCAGCACCTTGTAATTTAGAAATAGTTTCAAAATTTAAATGATCAGGATTTAAATCTTTAACATGAGAACTAATATCTCTAATTTTACCATCTTTATCTAAAACACCTGGTTTTTCGTTTCCTTTATTTCCTACTCTTAATAATTTCATATTTATCCTTTTGTTATTTAATTATATTGAAATTCCACCATCAACATGAATTGTACTTCCTGTTGTAAATGTTGCATCATCGCTAGCTAAATAAACAGCCACAGCAGCTATTTCTTCTGCCGTACCTAATCTTCCCATAGGCTGTCTTGCTATAAAATCTTTTTTAGCTTGAACAGGATCTGGGCTTTGATTTACCCTATCTTGCCAAGAAGGTGAATAAACTGTACCTGGGGCAATTGAATTACATCTAATATTTTGTTTAACGAAATCTGCTGCAATCGCCTTTGTTAAACCAATAACCGCACCCTTTGTTGTTCCGTAAACAAACCTATTTGGAAAACCTTTAAAGCTAGACGCACATGAAGATATATTAATAATACTTCCACCATTTTGTTTAATCATTAAAGGCAAAATAGCTTTACACATAAAGTACATCGACTTAACATTTACGTTAGAAGAAAAATCCCAATCTTTTTCATCACATTCTAATATTGTTCCATGATGAACAAACCCAACAGCATTAAATAAAACATCAACTCTATCTAAAGTATTGGTAAATTCTAAAATTGCATTGTTGTCTGTTGAGTCTAACTTTTTCACTTTAATCTCAGGATATTCTTTGTTTAAATCAGCTAAAGTTTTATCATTTAAATCAGTAGCAGTTACATGAGCACCTTCATTATGAAATGCTATTGCTGTTGCTTTTCCAATCCCTTGCCCTGCTGCTGTTACGAGAATTTTTTTACCTTCTAATCTTCCGCTCATTTTTTATTTATCCTTTCGATTTCATTATAAAGTGAACTATGATCAGTGTTTCCATGACCATTATCGACAAGGTTTTTTATACATTTCTTTCACTAAATTTGAAATAGGTAAATGTGTATTATATGAATTTGCACACTCCAAAATATTATTCATGTCTTTTAAATGGGTAGATGTTTTACCTTTTGGAGTAAAATCTTTATCTATCATTCTTTTTCCATGAGTTTGTAAAATTTTACTGTCTGCCCAACCTCCAGAAAGAGCTTTAATTAGTTTTACTGGGTCAGCTCCAGCTTTTTCACATAAAGTTATTGCCTCTGCAACCGCTCCTATTGTTACCCCAACTACAATTTGATTTGCTAATTTTGAAACTTGTCCACTACCAATAGGTCCTACCAAAGTTGGGTTTCCCATCGCTTTTAAAATATTTACAGAGTTATCAAAGATACTTTGCTCTCCTCCTACCATTATAGCTAAAGAGGCTTCCTCAGCTCCAATTGTTCCTCCTGAAACTGGTGCATCTAAATAATTTACATTTTTTGATTTTAGAATGTTTCCATATTTTGTTGCTGTTGTTGGTTTAACAGAACTCATATCAATAACAGTTGATCCAGATTTTAAATTGTCTAACAAATCTGAATTATTCATTATTGCATCAACAGCACTATCATCTGTTAACATTGTAATAACAAAGTCATTATCTTTAACAACTTCACCTAAAGTTTTTGATATTTCAGCCCCAAATTCTTTCAAAGGTTCTGCTTTACTAATTGAACGATTGAATGCCTTTAATTTAAAACCAGATTTTAATAAATTTTTAGCCATTGGAAGACCCATAAGGCCTGTTCCAATAAAACCTATTTTCATCATGGTTTCGGTTTAAACTCGTGGAAGTTTTGCGTCATTGCTTCTGGGAAAAACATAACACATACTAACACAATTAACTGAATTACTATAAATGGAGCAAAACCTCTAAATATATCTGTTAATGAAATGTGTGGAGGAGCGACTGATTTCAAATAAAAAGCAGCGGGTCCGAATGGTGGGCTTAAAAAGGAAACTTGCATGTTTACACAAAATAAAATTCCAAACCAAATTGGATCAAATCCAAGAGCTATAACTATTGGTAAAAATACTGGCATTGCTAACAATACAATTCCAACCCAATCCATAAATGCTCCCATAATTAAAAACATAATCTGCATCATGAAAATTAAATACATTGGTTTTAAATCATAAGCCAAAATAGTCTCTGCTACATATTTTGGACCTCCAGCAAGAGAATAAGCACCAGCTAAAACTGTGGCACCAAAAGTGATGGTTAGAATAGTTCCTGATGCTTTGAAAGTTCTTGTTAAAGCATCTTTAAATAAAAACCATGTTAATTCTTTTCTAGCGAAAATTATAATTAATGTAGCAACAACACCCATACCAGCAGCTTCTGTAATACCGGTTATTCCTGAATAGATTGAACCTAAAACAATTATTACTATTCCAATTGGTGGCAAAAGGCCTGGTAGATAAGAAATTTTTTCTTTTAAAGTTAATGGTGGCTCATCACTTAATGGTGCAAGATGTGGCTGCAATCTTGTTCTAATTAAAATGTAAGTGATTATCAAACCTGAAATCATCAAACCTGGAACTATTGCTTCTTGAAACAACATTGTAATTGAAGTTTCTGTTGTCAATCCATAGATAATTAAAACAATAGAAGGAGGTATCATGGTTCCTAGTGAGCCTGATGCACAAATAATACCAATCGACATATCTTGATCGTATTTTAATCTCAGCATTTGAGGCAGTGCAATCAATCCTAATAAAACAATTTCTCCACCAATAATTCCACTCATCGCCGCCATGATTGTTGCCATGATGGCAGTAACCACACCAACCCCGCCTCTAGTTTTTCTTAACCATGCATTTAAAGCATCATATAAATCTCTCGCTATGTTTGAGCGTTCGAGCAAGGAGGCCATAAAAATAAATAATGGCACCGACAAAAAAGAATAAGTAACAACCAGAGAATAATATCTTGAAAGCAAAATCCCTAATGCGTGTTCTCCAATATATAAAAATACAAGAACCGCCCCCATAAAACCTGAAGCGAAACCCATCGGAACACCAATAGATATGAGAATTAACAATCCAACTATAAGTATTATTGAAAGTGATCCTATTTCCATTTTATTTCAATTCTTTAGATGGGTCGTATTGTTTTTCCTTAGGATTTCTCCAATCAATTATTAAATTATTTACAGATTGAACAGCAATAAGAAATACACAAATAAGTGTAAGTGGCTTCATAGTTGCAGGAATTGGTGGATCCCAATAAGTAGCAAATCTTTCCCAATTTATAAATGATCTGTATGCATCTTCCATACCTCCATAAATTACAGCTGCTGCAAAAAGAACAATAATAATAGTGCTTATAAGATCAAAAATTCTCTGTGTCGGTCTACTAACCCAATCATATAATAATACTATTCTAATATGGCTTCTTAATCTTGTTGCATATATTCCACCAACTAAGTAGCAAACACCAGCTAACCATAGACATAATTCATTTGCCCATAATGTTGGTTTAAAAACTACGTACCTCATAAAAATTTCGTACATCATGACAAGAACTATTACTGGGATTAAATATTTTATTGTATGACTTAGA
>CACEFK010000023.1 GCA_902558835.1 uncultured Pelagibacteraceae bacterium | reverse complement strand
AAAGAAATCTCTACTGAATTAGAAAAGATCGCTGAGCAACAAAAAAATACTAAAACTGAATTAGATAACATTTTATCAAGTATACCAAACATACCTCATCAGGATGTTCCAAATGGAAAAGATGAAAATGACAATGTGGAAGTTTTAAAAGCAGGTAAAGTTACTGAATTTGACTTTAAACCTAAATCTCACTACGAACTTGGAGAAAATTTAGGTATGCTCGATTTTGATCTTGCAACTAAAACAACTGGATCAAGATTTGTATTTGTTAAAAAAGAGTTAGCATTACTAGAACGAGCTTTATCTAACTTTATGCTAGACACTCATATTGTTCAAAATGGCTACCAAGAGATTTCACCTCCATTGATTGCCTCTGATAATACAATGTATGGAACAGGCCAATTACCAAAATTTGAAAACGATCAATTTGAGATAAAATTTGATGAAGGATCTGATAGAAAATTTTTAATTCCAACTGCTGAAGTAATTTTAACAAACATTGTTAAAGATAAAATTGTAGACCAAAAAGATTTACCAATGAGATTTGTTGCCTCAACCCCATGTTTTAGAAAAGAAGCCGGCAGTTATGGAAAAGACACTAAGGGAATGATTAGACAACATCAATTTTATAAGGTTGAGATGGTTAGTATTGTAGAAAAAGAAAATTGCCTAGAAGAATTAGAGCGAATGACAAACTGCGCAACAGATATTCTTGATAAGCTAGAGTTACCTTATAGAAAAGTAATTTTATGTTCAGGTGATATGGGTTTCAGTGCAGAAAAAACTTATGATATTGAAGTGTGGTTACCATCAGAAAACAAGTATCGTGAAATATCATCATGCTCTTCTTGTTCAACATTTCAGGCACAAAGAATGAAATCAAGATATAAAAATAAAAACAAGGAAACTGTTTTTGTTGGAACATTAAATGGAAGTGGTTTAGCTGTGGGTAGAACTTTAATTGCTGTATTAGAAAACTATCAACAAAAAGATGGTTCGATTATTGTTCCTAAGGTACTGCGACCGTATATGAATAATTTAGAATTGATTTCAGCTAAATAAAGTTGTTTTAATTACTTAGATAGTATAAGTATTCACATAATTTATAAGGAGATTTATGGAAGGCTCAGGAATAGGACAATTTATACCGTTAATTTTAATTTTTGTTATTTTTTATTTTTTCTTAATCAGACCACAGCAAAAAAAAGTTAAAGAGCACAAAGCAATGGTTGAAAGCCTTAAGAGAGGTGACAAGGTTGTTACTTCTGGTGGAATTACAGGTACTGTGGAGAGGCTTATAGACAATGATAAAGTTGAAGTAGAAATTGCTGAAAACGTTAAAGTTGAGATAGTTAAATCAACTGGTATTCAAAGTCTTGTTAATGCAAATACACAAGAAGTTAAAAAATAATTATTTTTAGTTAAGTGCTTTATTTCTCTAAGTTAAGAATTTTATTTATAACTCTTTTTTCAGTTTTATTTATTTTAATTGCTTCATCAAATCTTTTTAAATTTGATGATAATTTTTTTGATAAAAAAATTAATCTAGGACTAGACCTTCAGGGTGGATCTTATCTATTACTTGAAATTGATAATGAACCTGTAATTGAACAAAAATTACAAAACCTAACAACAACAATTAGAAATTACTTCAAAGAAAAAAATATTAAAATTAACAATATAAAAATAGATAATCAGAATATTTTTTTTAATGTAATTGATAATGATAAGCAATCTGTCTTAGATGTTTTTCAGGATGAAAATAGCGACCTTAACCCTTATTACCCAAGATTTAAATCACATCAGTTAGAAATTGAAGATACAGGGTTAAATTTAAAAGTTAATTTTTCAAGACAAGGTTTAATTAAGCTTAAAACTTCTTCTCAAGATCAAGCTATAGAAATAGTTAGAAGGAGAGTAGATGAGGTTGGAACCAATGAGCCAAACATACTTAAAAGAGGAAACAATCGAATTTTAGTAGAACTTCCTGGATTAGATGATCCGATGAGAATAAAATCATTACTTGGCCAAACTGCAAACCTTACTTTTCGATTTGTAACAAATGATGAAAATGATCGTTTTGGTGTTGAAAAGTTAAAATTTGAAAATGGTCTAGAAGAAGCCACAGTTAGTAAAAGAATTATAATAAGTGGTGAAAATCTACTTGATGCTCAACCAAATATGGATACTCAAAACAACCAAACAATTGTTTCATTTTCTTTAGATAGAGTAGGTGCAAAAAGGTTTGGTAAGGCTACTTCGACTGGTATTGGAAAGCAATTAGCAATTGTTTTAGATGGTAAAATTATTAGTGCACCTGTAGTTAGAGATACGATTGCAAGTGGATCTGGTCAGATAAGTGGCGGCTTCACTTTTCAAACAGCAACTGACCTAGCTTTATTATTAAGATCAGGAGCTTTGCCAGCTCCATTGGAAATAATTGAAGAAAGAACTGTAGGACCTGATCTTGGACAAGATTCAATTAATGCAGGAATGATTGCTTTAGCGATAGGTTTTATGTTGGTGATAATTTTTATGTTTGTTAAATATAAAATTTTTGGATTAATTACCAATGTAACACTAATAGTTAATTTATTTATTCTTTTGGGGGTTTTAACTTTATTTGAAGCTACTTTAACATTACCTGGTATTGCAGGGATTATTCTAACTGTAGGTATGGCAGTTGATGCAAATGTTTTAATTTTTGAGAGAATTAAAGAGGAACTAAAAGATGAGACTAATAATATTTTAGCTTTTGATGGTGGTTATACCAAATCAAGAACAGCAATTTTAGATGCCAATATTACTACCTTATTAGCTGCAATCATTTTATTTTTTGTGGGTTCAGGCCCGGTAAAAGGTTTTGCTGTAACTTTAGGAGTTGGAATATTTACAACACTATTTTCAGTTTATTTTATAGCAAGATTATTCACTAGTATTTATGTATCAAGAAATAAAAATAAGGAAAAATTAATTTAATGATTGCCTTTAATAAATATTATAATCACTTTAATTTACTATCATCAGTTTTGATTGTTGTTTCGTTATTATTGTTAATATTTAAAGGGCTTAATTTTGGGATAGACTTTAAAGGTGGTACATTAATTGAATTAAGAGGCTCAGACTCAAAAATAAATGTTAGTTCATTAAGAGATAGATTTAATCAAATGGACTTAGGAGATGTTTCGGTAAAGAAATTTGGTAATGATACTGATTTTCTAGTGAAATTTGAAAATAAAGACAATAAGAAGAACATTATTGAAGAAATTAAAGCTAACTTAGACAAATCTTTTGGAAACAATTATGATTTTAGAAGAGTTGAAAATGTTGGTCCAAAAGTTAGTGCCGAATTATTAAAATCCGGGGTAATAGCAATAACTTTGTCATTAGCATTAATGCTGATTTATATTTGGATTAGATTTGAATGGCAATTTAGTCTAGGCGCAATTCTAGCTTTATTTCATGATGTAATTGTTACACTGGGAGTTTTTTCACTATTTAGTTTAGAAATAAACTTATCAATTATAGCAGCTGTATTAACAATAGTGGGATACTCTATGAATGATACAGTGGTCATTTTCGATCGTGTAAGAGAAAATCTAAGAAAATATTCAGATATTAAAATTTTTGAATTAACAAATATTTCAATTAATGAAACTTTATCAAGAACAATCATAACATCTGCAACTACTTTACTAGCTTTATTAGCAATATATTTTTTTGGTGGAGAGATACTTAAAGGATTTTCACTTGCTATGATATTAGGTGTCGTTTTTGGAACTTATTCCTCTATTTATATAGCTAATACTGTTCTAGTAAGATTAAGAGTTTCTCAAAAAACAGTTTTGAGAGAAGACGATCAAAATAATTTAAATTAATCATTAAAATTTTTAAAAATTCATTATAATACTTCAAAGTATTATAATTATTTTATGAATATAAGACTTTGGAAACCATCCAGAAAAACAAAAAAAAATTCAAATTTATTTAAATTTGAAAAATTTATATCTGAAAGATTTAATAAAAATTTTAATGAAAATTTTAAAAAAATTCATGATTGGTCAGTTAATAACCAAGGTGATTTTTGGAGTAGTATATGGGATTTCTCAAAAGTTAAAGGTATTAAAAGTAATTTTAAAATCAAAAAATCAAAAAAATTTTTTAAAAATATTTTTTTACCAAAATCAAGATTAAATTTTTGTGAAAATTTATTGTCAAAAAACACAAAAGAAAAAGCGATTACTTTTATTAGTGAAAATGGTTATCGTGAAATACGAAATTGGAATGAGTTAAATAAAAATGTAAAAAATATTTCAAATAATTTAAAAAAATTAAATATTAAATCAAAAGACAGAATAGCGGCTTACATGCCAAATATACCTGAAACAGTAGAGGCATTTTTAGGCTCTGTTGCTATTGGAGCTATATGGTCTTCTTGTTCACCTGATTTTGGAATTAATGGTGTTATAGAGAGATTTTCTCAAATCAAACCAAAAATTTTAATTGTTACTAATCAATATTTTTACAATGGAAAAAAAATTAATATTTTAGAGAGAATACCTGAAATAATAAAAAAAATTCCTTCTATAAAGCATATAATTATCTCTTTTTATCCAGGCCAACCAATTTTAAAAAAACTTCCAAAATACAAAGATATCAAAATACACTATTGGAACAATATTATTAAGGGAAATACTTCGAAATTTAAATTTCCTAAGTTTGATTTTGAACATGATTTAGCAATTCTATATTCTAGTGGTACAACAGGTAAACCCAAATGTATTTGTCATAAAAATGGTGGTGTATTAATTCAGCATTTAAAAGAACATCAACTTCATTGTGATATTAAAGAAAATGATAATGTTTTTTATTTTACAACATGTGGATGGATGATGTGGAATTGGCTAATTTCAGTTTTAGCCTCAAAAGCATCAATTGTATTATTCGATGGTTTCCCAATGTATAAACGTGATGATCTTCTTATAAAAATAGCAGATAAAGAAAATATAACCTTATTTGGAGTTAGTGCCAAATATGTTGATGCGTTAAGAAAAACAAGAAAAAATTTTAAGAAAGTTTACAAGTTAGAAAAACTTAGAACTATTTGCTCTACCGGATCTCCATTATCAGCAAATTGTTTTAAATATGTTTATAAAAATATAAAAAAAAATGTTCACTTAGCATCTATTTCTGGAGGAACAGATATTGTTTCTTGTTTTGTTTTGGGAAATTTATACCAACCTGTACATGCAGGAGAAATACAAAGCAAAGGTTTAGGCATGGATGTACGAGTATTTAATGAAAAGGGAAAATCTATTTTAAATCAAAAAGGCGAATTAGTTTGTGTTAATCCTTTTCCATCAATGCCTTCAAAATTTTGGAATGATCATAAAGATACAAAATATAAAAAAGCTTATTTTAGCAGATATAAAAATGTATGGCACCATGGTGATTACGCACAAATAATAAATAATAATGGATTAATAATATCAGGAAGGTCTGATACAACTTTAAATCCTGGCGGAGTAAGACTTGGCACTGCCGAAATTTACTCTGAAGTAGAGCGGTTTAAAGAAATTAAAGAGTCTTTAGTTGTTGGACAATCTTGGGATAACGATGTTCGTATAATTTTATTTATAATTTTAAATTCAAAATATCAACTTGATGATGACTTGTTAAAAAAATTAAAATTACAAATTAAAAAAAATGCGTCACCTAGACATGTGCCAAGAAAAATAATTCAAATAAACGATATACCAAGAACTAAAAGTGGCAAAATTGTTGAATTAGCAGTAAAAAATATAATTGAGGGAAATGAAATAAAAAATAAAGAAGCCTTAGCTAACCCTGAATCATTAAATCAATTCAAGAATATTACAGAGCTACAATATTAGTTTTTTTAAAATATATTTTGTGCTGCAACCATAGAAAGTAGCATTGGCAAAGATAACAGGGTGTTAGTCCTTGAAAAGAGCATTGCAGTTTTGGCAGATTTGGCCTTTGTGTCTGGGTCACTTTCAACAATTCCTAAAGCTCTTTTTTGATTTGGCCAAATTACAAACCATACATTAAATGCCATTATAATTCCTAACCACATTCCAATACCTATTGCAGTATGTTTTGGTACTCCTGAACCAATACTTAAAGTCATAGCATCATGAAGATATCCATTAAGAAGAGCTAGAATTAAACCTGAAAGAACAGTTAATGCAGCAGCCCATCTAAAATAAAATAATGCAGCTGGTGCTATTACTTTACCAATTGCTGGTTTTTGTTCATCTGGAATTTTGCCCATATTTGGAATTTGAACAAAATTGAAATACCAAAGTAATCCAATCCACATAATTGCAACAATTACATGTATGTATCTAAACAACCAACTCCAGAATATTGTATCAAAAGCTATTCCATCATTTAAATAAAACAATCCTAAAAACAATACTATTGCTAACGCAAGGGATGCGTGAACTGTTTTTGACAAAGATGATAATAAGCTACTCATGATTCTTAAATACTATACACTAATTTTTGAATATTTTTAAGTTGTTAAATCTAGGTCAAAAGCGGTTTTAAAAATTGACCGGTGTAACTCTCCTTAACTTTGCATACTTCCTCAGGTTTTCCTTCGGCGACAATATTACCACCCTTTACACCACCCTCAGGACCCATATCCACAATGTAATCTGCAGTTTTAATAACATCTAGATTATGCTCAATAACAACGACTGTATTTCCCAGTTTTACAAATGTGTGAAGTATTTCTAAAAGTTTTTTAATATCATGTTGGTGCAAACCTGTAGTTGGTTCATCTAATATATACATTGTTCTTCCTGTGGATCTTTTTGAAAGTTCTTTTGCAAGCTTAATTCTTTGAGCTTCACCTCCTGATAGTGTAGTTGCTTGCTGACCAATTTTTATATAACCTAATCCTACTTTTTTTAATGTTAATAATTTTGTTTTTATATTAGATATATTTTCAAAATACTCACATCCCTCATCAACTGACATATCTAAAACATCAGCAATACTTTTGCCTTTAAATTTAATTTCTAAAGTTTCTCTATTGTATCTAGTACCCTTACACTCATCACACTGTATATAAACATCAGGTAAAAAATGCATTTCATATGTAATTACACCATCACCCTCACAAGCCTCGCATCTACCTCCTTTAACATTAAAAGAAAATCTTCCTGGTTTATATCCTCTTGTTTTGGACTCTGGCAAACTTGTAAACCAATCTCTAATAGGACCAAAGGCTCCTGTATATGTTGCTGGATTTGATCTTGGTGTTCTACCAATAGGAGACTGGTCAATATCAATTATTTTATCTATCAATTCTACACCTTTATAACCTTTAAATGATTTGGGTGCTTTTCTTGCTTTATTATTTAAAGTTAAATTTAAGGCATGAAATAGAGTTTGTAATATTAGAGTAGATTTACCACTACCCGAGACACCAGTAACACAAGTAAATGTTCCAGTTGGAATTTTAAGATTTACATTATTTAAATTATTTCCACTTGCACCATTGATTTCTACAAACCTTCCATTTTTAGCTAAACGTCGTGATTTTGGAATTTCAATTGTTTTTTTATTAGCAAGATACTGTCCAGTAATACTATTTTTATCTTTTTTAATTTCTTCATATGATCCTTGAGCTGTTATCTCACCACCATTACTTCCGGCTTCAGGACCAAGATCAATAATATGATCTGCATTTTCCATTGTCTCGGTGTCATGCTCAACAACAATAACAGTATTGCCAAGATCTCGTAATCTTTTTAATGCATTAATCAGTTTAACATTATCTTTTTGGTGTAATCCAATAGAAGGTTCATCCAAAACATATAATACACCTGTCAAACCTGATCCAATTTGGGAAGCTAATCTTATTCTTTGAGCTTCACCACCAGACAAAGTTCCAGATTCTCTAGATAATGTTAAATAATCAAGACCAACATTTAAAAGAAAATTTAATCTTTCGTTAATTTCTTTTAGAACATGTTCTGCGATTTTAAATTGTCTTTTATCAAGGTTATTTTCTAAATTTTTAAACCACTCAGCAGCATCTAAAATAGATTTTTTTGTTACTTCACTGATATTTAGATCATTAATTTTAACACATAAAGCTTCTTCTTTTAACCTATCACCATTACATGCTTCACAAGCTGTATCAGATTGATATTCAGCAATAGCTTCTCTTTTCCACTCACTATCAGACTCTAAAAATCTTCTTTCAAGATTATTAATTACACCTTCAAAAGTTTTTTTGTATGAATACTTCTCATATCCATCATCATAATTAAATTTAATTTCATCTTCATCAGATCCATAAAGAATAATATCTTTAATTTTTTTTGGTAATTTTTTCCATTTTTCATCTAAAGAAAAACCATAATGTTTTGCTAAAGATGCTAAGGTTTGAGCATAATATAGTGTAGTTGATTTTGACCAAGGTTCGATTGCTCCATCAGCTAAACTTTTTCTTTCATCAGGAACAACTAAATTTGGATCAACATTTAATTTCATTCCAATTCCCTCACACTCTTCGCAAGCTCCATAGGGGCTGTTAAATGAAAAAAGTCTTGGCTCAATTTCCTCAATTGTAAAACCACTTTCAGGGCAAG
>CACEFK010000022.1 GCA_902558835.1 uncultured Pelagibacteraceae bacterium | reverse complement strand
TTAATTTTTGCTCTAACGTCTTTTACTAATTTCGCACGTCCCGGTTGGTTAACGTGTTTTTCTAGATCTGTCATTTTCACCCCTCAATGAATTTAATTTATTCAAACGTAGCTGAAAAATTTATTTGTGTCTAGGCTTAGAGTCTAGCTCCAAGGAAACGGACTGTTCGAAGTAGGGTGAAGTTCTCCCTTCTCGTAACGGTTGAATCTAAATGGTTTTAATAAATCACTTTCAGTACCAAGAATTTCTTTTGCAACAAGCTCACCAACACCAATCATTTTGTATCCATGGTTTGCATCTGCAATCATGTAAACGTTTTCAAAAAATCTATCAAAGATTGGAAAAGAATCTGGCGTCATACATCCAAGACCACCTGATGGTCCTTTTCTATATAAATCTGATTTACCTTCAAATCTTTTTTGACAATGTGCTAAAGCTGAACACCACATTTCACTAAACGCATCTGTTGTTTGATATTCAGGTGACTCAATCCCGTAAGGATCAACATTAACTTGATCAAAATGTTTTTTGACTATGTATGGTGAAGTACCACCTTGAACACCTAATCCTTCAATATCAGGTTTATAATAAATTCCCCAAATTTTATCTGTTAACAATTTTTTAGTTTTGTCTGAATATAACGGAGCAGTCGAGTCTACATGAACTACAGGTGGTTGTTTTCCATCATTTGTTTTTAAAAAATCTGGTTCAACACCAATAACACCTTCTTGTAACATCCAGTATGTCCACATGTCAGTTTCATGCATTTTACCATCTTTGCCTTTTATGTTAGCTGTTTTAGGTAACTCTAACATATTCCAAAAATCTCTTGCCCATGGACCTGCCCCAATTACAACTTGTTCACATTCAATTATACCTTTATCTGTTTCTACCCCTGTAACAGCTTGACTGTTACTCCCTTTTTTAAATCCTGTAACTTTTACACCTTTCATTATTTGCACACCATTTGATGTAGATTTACTCTCTAGTGCTTTAATTGAATCTTTGTTAAATGCGTATCCACCTTTTTTTTCATGAAGTACAGAAGTAATACCCTGTGCTTGCCAATCATCAAAAATACCCTTCATATAATTTGAACAATCTTTTTCACCTTCTATAAATACTGACTCGTATCCAATAGCTTTTTGTTGTTCATAAATAGTTGCAACATCTTCGTGCATTACCTCAGGTGATATTTGTAAATAACCAACTGGGTTATATTTAAACGCTTTAGGATCACTCTCCCACACAGAAACTGAATGGGCCATTAATTCTCTCATTGCTGGTTGGAAATAATTATTTCTTACAACTCCACAAGCAATTCCACTTGCGCCAGCCGCAGTATCTTTTTTTTCTAAGACAACGATGTCACCAGGATTTTTGTAAGTTTCAGAAAGTTTCCAAGCAGTACTTAGACCGTGAATTCCACCACCGATGATAACTACTTTTGCTTTCGAAGGTAATGTCGTCATGTGAAAACATTATTTTTTGCAAATAGTAATTAATATAATTTTTTATAGAACTAAAAATTATATATATAATTTAGATATTTCGATTTTTATGAAATTTATCGCTAATAACTTATATTTTTTAAGGTATCCAGGTATTCATTAAATTCTTTAATAAATGAATCACTAGGTATTATATTTTTTATCCTTTGGTCTGTTGATGTTTTTTCAAGACGAAAGAATCCTTTTTCACAAGCTTCAGTAATAATTAATGCAGATTTTGGTCTAGATGTTTTAAATAATTTAGTTTTAAGTTCTTCTACAGAAAGTTTTTTATTTTCTTTATGTGCAGACATTACTAATAACATCATATGATAGTGAGAAGGAGATTTTCTAAAAAAATAGTTACTTGCTGTATGAGATTGTCTCATTTGATCTTCCCAAAAATCTAATAACGTCTTTTTTTCTTTTGGCATTTTTTTTAAGCTCTGACTCTTGATTTGGTTGGATCGTAGAATGGAAAACCAACAACTTTAGCACCAATTCTTTTTTGATGACCATCGATTTTACCTATTTCAACTTCAGTACCGATTTCAGAATATTGGACATCAATTCTGCACAGAGCAATATTTTTATTCAAAGTAGAGGATAAACATCCACTGGTAACTATACCAACCTGTGACCTTCCAATATGAACACAGTCTCCGTGCCCCGCTATTTCTTTTCCATTAAGTTCTAGGCCTACCAATTTCTTTTGTGGGTTAGCTTTTCTTTTAATCAATTCCTCTTTACCAATAAAATCTTCTTCTTTTGTTTTCAGTGGAACGGCAAAACCAATACCAGCTTCAAAAGGATCTTGCTCTCCATCAAACTCTGCGCCAAATAAAATTAAACCTGCCTCAATTCTTAGTTTGTCTAAGGCAGCGAACCCTGCTGGCATCAATCCATCATCTTTACCTGCTTCCATTAATTTATCCCAAACTTCAGGAGCATGTTTTGGATGACACCAAACTTCATAACCCAATTCACCAGTATAACCTGTTCTAGAAACAATTAACGGAATACCTTGAAGTTCTTCTATTCTACAAATTGTAAATCTAAACCAGCCCAACTCATCTATCGAAGGCTGTGTAGGTGGTGTAAAGATAATTTTTTTTAAAATTTCTCTACTTTTTGGACCTTGCAAAGATACATTGCTAATTTGATCAGTAGAGTTTTTCACAATAGCGTTAAAATTCTTTTTCTTTGCAATTTCTTTAAGCCATTCTCCACCATACTCATCTCCACATATCCATCTAAAACCTGTTTCGCTTAATCTTAAAAGAGTTCCATCATCGAACATCATTCCATTTTCGTAACACATTGCAGAATATACAACCTGTCCAACAGAAAGTTTTTTTATATTTCTTGTAAGAGTGTAATTCATTAACTCTTCAGCATCAGGACCAATTATTTCAAATTTTCTTAGTGATGATAGATCAATTAATACAGCATCATTTCTGCAAGCATTGTACTCATTAACCAAACCATGCTTGGTGTAATCATTTGGAAGCCAAAACCCTCTAGCATCAACAAAGTTTCTAGTTAATTTTGAAGTTCTTTCATAAAAGCCAGAATTTCTAGTAAGTTTATTTTCAGAGTCTGTTTTCATTCTAAAACCAAATGACTTTCTAAATTCTTTATTTTTATCGTAAGTTCTAACAAATATATTTGTAGGATTCCATGAATTACAAGGATCTATATCACTTGGACATGCAGTTGTTCCTATTGTTAAATCTTTTAAAGCCTTAAACATTACATAATCTCCAGGCCTTGAATAAGATTCATCAGAAATAACAGAATTTAATCCTCCAGCTGAGGTGTTAAAAAATAAATTAATTGCATGCCAACCTTTTTGTTTCTGAACACCATATTTCGACATACTTTCAGTTAAATTATCCGAACAGTTTGGGTGACCAAAATACCCCGCATCTTCATAATATTTTGAAGTGCATGCAAGATTAAAAGTATCGTGTTTACCAACAGTATCTCTTATTACTTCAACAAGTGGCTCATGATCTGTATCATAAAATTTAGAGAACAAACCTGGTCCTGGGAAAGTATTACCCATGAATGTTCTCGTGGTTTGCCAGTCTAATCCTTTTTCAATTCCTTTTTCTAATTTTCTTGTATCGAAAGCCACAAAGTCAGAACATTGTCTGCCAGTTGGACTTATTACCTGAATATAATCTCCCTCTTTAACCTCATAAGATATTGAAGTTTCTTTATTTATATTTTCTTCGTAAACAGGTTCGAAAACAGGATCAGGAATTACATTTAATTCCTTATCATTAACAATTTTAGCTCTTTTAACAAATATAGTTAAATCAGTTGGTGGATTTTGTTTTGTAACATCCATATCTTCGCCAGGTGCTGAAAATATTGCGTAACATTTATCTTTTGATTTTAATTTAATTTTTTCACCAGGTTCTGCGTCTAGATCGAATATAATTGATGATTTTGAATTAGAAATTTTTAAATTTCTTTTTTTTAATTGATAGTTGGTCGCTAAAATTGTTTCATCATTCCCATTAAGAATATTTCTTATAAAGTTTTTTTCATTGTTTGATTTAAGATTTAAAATTCCAAGATCTGAATTTCCATCTTTTCCAAAACAAATAATCTCACATATTTGATTTCCTTCATTATTGATTATTTCTACTTCATCATCAGGAAAAATCTGAAAACCAGTTAGACCACCACCATTAACAACATGTCTTTCAACTCCAGGTGGTAAAATATTCAAACCAGGATATTCGATATCTTTGCTTGTGCCTAACATTTTTTAAATTTAAGTGAGACCATAATATAATCAAAACGAGTTGACTATAACTTTAAATAGGAACATACTTTCAGTATTAATATATTAATAATAGAGGGGTATATATGAAAAAAATAATATCTTTACTATCTGCTCTAGTTATTTCTGTTGTAAGTTTTTCAGGAATTTCAAATGCTGATAGCAAAAAGCCCATCGTAATCCCAACACATAACTGGTCATCTCAAATTGTAATGGCTTATGTTATTGGTGGAATTTTCGAAAGTATGGGTAATAACGTAAAATACGTAAACGCTGACTCACAAGCAGTTTATGAGTCGATTAGAATTGGAGATGTAACTATATCTCACGAGGTATGGGAATCTGCATTCGGTAAATCATTTACTACTGCTTTAGATAAAGGTGGTTTATTAGATTGGGGTGATCATGAAGCAAGAACTCTTGAGGATATGGGATATCCAAACTGGGTTGCTGAAAAAGGATTATGCCCAGGTCTACCAGATTGGACAGCTTTAAAAAATCCAGATTGTGCAAAAAACTTTACAACACCTGACTCTCCAGATGGAAAAGGAAGAATGTTGGAAGGTCCACAAACTTGGCATGGTGACTTAATTCCACAAAGGGTTGATGCACTAGGTTTAGGTGACTTATGGTGGGTTAAATTTGCTGGAAGTGCTGATGCACTTTGGGCAGAATTAGCTGCAGCTGAAAAAGAAGGAAGAGGAACAATTATCTTCAACTGGACGCCTAACTTTACAGATGGTGCTGGTTTTACATTTATTGACTTCCCTCCATACACAGCTGGTTGCAGACCAGAAGATGGTGGAGATGGTAAATGTGGTTCTCCTGATGGATACTTGAAAAAAGCAGTTCATGAGGATTTCCCAAAAACTCATCCTGATGCAGCAGCAACGTTTAAGAAAATGTCATTCTCTACAAGTCAAATTGGTGCAATGGCAGCTTTAGTTGACGTTGACAAAATGACTCACGAAGATGCAGCTAAAAAATGGTTAGCTGATAACAAGTCAGTTTGGCAAGCTTTTACTAAATAAGGATAAAAGTTAAAATTTTAAATCTCCCCCAACATTGTTGGGGGGGATTTTTTTTTAAATAATTTTGTGTAAAATATGTTTATGAAAAGATCTATTCTTGTTTTTCTTTTAAGCTTTCTAGTTTGCTCATCAGTCTTTGCACGAAGTACAGGCTGTAAAGAAGGTAATTGTGATAATGGATATGGTAAGTGGGTTTATACCGATAAAACAACTTATGAAGGAGAATGGGTTTCAACAAAAAAACAAGGACAAGGTGTAGAGACTTGGCCAAATGGATATATTTATAAAGGAGAATTCAAAAATAGTGTCTGGAGCGGAATAGGTACATTAATATTTCCTGATGGTTCTACATACGAAGGAGAGTGGGCGAACGGTTTTATGAATGGTCAAGGAACATTTACTTGGTCTGATGGAAAACAAAAAACAGGTATTTGGAAGAACGGCAAGTTACAAGAATAATGTCTAAAGAAAATTATATTAATAAAATAAAAGATTTACCTGAGTCTTTGAGACAATTTATTGGTCTTATATTTATTACTCTAATAGTAATTTTATCTTTTAGTATTTTAAATGGAATTTTTGGACAAGGTGATGATTTGGTAAAAAGAATGAAGTTAGAAGAAGAAAGAATTGCTGAAGAAAAAAAACTAAGTGAGTTAATATCTAAACTACCTTCTGGAATATTAGTTTCATTTGATGGAACTGATCACTACAAATTAACAGATGAAGTATATGAGCAGGTTTGTAAAGCTACAAAGTTAATTCCTCAAAGAGCAATAATGGGAGCTAATTTCTTAAATTTTAGAGCACATGAGCTATATACAATTAATGGAAATAAAATTGATGAAACTTTTGTAGAGTGGGATCAAGAAAAAGGTAAATGTTTTGCAGGTTTTACGGTTAGTGGAAATAATGTAGGTGTTGATGAAAGTATTACTATAAGTGGAGAAGCTTTAAGTTTTTTAAGTACTGGAATTGATACAAGGGTTTATTTTATTAAAAATTTTTAATGAGGAAAGGCAACAATTATTAACATTTTAATTTTATAGAATTTAATATACCTTTAAAACAATTTATGTCTGAGACTGTAATCAAATGCGAGTCGGTTTATAAAATTTTTGGAGAAAATGCCAAAAAGATGCTTGAAGAATCTAATGGCAATGTAGATGCAAAAACCTTTCAGGAAAGAGGATGTATAGTTGGAGTTAATAATGCTTCTTTTGAAGTTGCAAAAGGAGAAATGTTAGTAGTAATGGGCTTATCTGGTTCAGGTAAATCAACGCTTCTTAGATGTATTTCAAGATTAACAGACGCTACCGGTGGAAAAATTTTTATTGAAGGTCAAGATTTATTAGAATTAAATAATAAAGAGCTTATTGAGCTTAGAAGAAATAAAATGGGAATGGTGTTTCAAAGCTTTGCTTTGTTACCTCATAAAACAGTTGTTGAAAATATTGCTTTTCCACTTCAGATAAAAGGCACTAATACTGAAGAGAGTATTAGTAGAGCAATGGAAATGGTAAAACTAGTTGGCCTAGATGGAAGAGAGAATTATTTCCCAAGAGAACTTTCAGGGGGACAACAACAAAGGGTAGGGATCGCAAGATCATTAGCAGTAGAGCCTGACATATGGTTTTTAGATGAACCTTTTTCTGCATTAGATCCATTAATAAGAAAAGAAATGCAGGATGAGTTTTTAAGGCTTCAGGAAAAATTACAGAAGACCATCATGTTCATTACTCATGATTTTGATGAAGCATTAAAGTTAGCTGATCGAATAGCAATCATGAAAGATGGTATAATTGAACAATTAGATACACCCGCGAATATCGTACTAAATCCTGCAACTGAATATGTAAGAAAGTTTACTGAGGAAGTACCGAGAGAGAAGGTTTTGATAATTGAGGATGTAATGGATGCTTCAAGCAAAGATAATTTAGGAGAATTAAAAGTATCAAAAGATGAAATTATAGAAAATGTTGCAGAAAAAATACTTACTCAAGAAAAATTAGTAGGAGTAGTTGACTCAAATAATAATATTGTAGGATCAATTAAACCCTCAAAAATAATAGATACAGTTTTTGGAGGAAGAAAAAACGGTAGTTAAAATATGGAGTATTTAAAGAAATATCCAAAATTATTTCAATGGTTATTTTTATTAATTGTATTTTTTGCTTTATGTTTTGCAATTGATGTTCCTGAAACTTATAAATTTATAAGAGGCCAGGCTGAATTTGTTAAAGATCCAAACCAAAGTGTTTACTTTTTTCTAGGTAAAGAGGTTAGGTATTATGCCTTTGATGTATTTTGGAGATTGCCTCCACTTCTAGGATGGCTGCCAATTTGGATAAACGACTCTTTATTTTTCTTAATGAATGAATGGATGCCAATGGAGTTTTGGAACGAAGATACTCAAGAATTTAAAACTCGACCATTATTATTAGAGATAAGTAGAAATTTAACTTCATTTATGACTTTTTTAATTGAATTAATTAGGGAGATTTTACTTGGAGGTTTAGAAACTATTGTTGCATTTACAAGTTGGGATTTTATTGATGCTTATCCATGGTTAGAGTTGCCAGGTTTACCTTGGACCATTGTTGCAGCTGGAGCAGCTATACTATCTTATAAATTAAGTGGAAAAGGATTGGCTTTGTTTGCAGGTTTAACAATGATCTATATTTCTATATTTGGTCAATGGAAACCATCAATGCAAACGCTTTCTTTTATCCTTGTTGCAGCTCCACTTTCATTTATTTTTGGTTTGGGCCTAGGTATTGCAGCTTACAAAAGTAAACGTGTTGAAAAAGCATTGTACCCAATTCTTCTAGTAATGCAGACTATGCCACAATACGCTGTATTAGTCCCTGCACTTGTTTTATTTGGAGTAGGTGATCACGCTGCTGTAATTATTACTATGGTTGTTGCGGTTCCACCAATGATATTATTAACAATATTAGGTTTAAGAGCTATACCACCAGAAGTTATTGAAGCTGGAAGAATGAGTGGTTGTACCAATTGGCAATTAATGTTCAAGGTACTAATTCCAACAGCAAGAAGAGATATTTTAATTGGAGTTAACCAAGTTATTATGGTTTGCTTTTCAATGGCAGTTATATCTGCGTTCATTGGCGCCAAAGGATTAGGATTTAATTTGCTGTTAGCACTTAATCAACTCAATATAGGTTTGGCACTAGAGGCTGGTTTATGTATTAGTTTAATTGCAATTTTACTTGATAAAATGTCTTTGGCATGGGCAAATCAGCAACAAGATTATTTTGGCAATCTTTCATTTTTCCAAAGAAATAAAAACGTAATATTTTTTGCAGCTTCATTCGTAATTGGAAT
>CACEFK010000021.1 GCA_902558835.1 uncultured Pelagibacteraceae bacterium | reverse complement strand
ACTCAGAATTCATTACCTTAAGTGATTTAGGTAAAATAAAATTTGGAATTGTTGAACAACTATATTGATCAAGTTCTTCTTTACATTTTTTAATTAGATTTTTAATTATTGGTGAATTTAAATCGTATATTGGATATTTTTCTAAATCTACAATAGTCTTAAGTCTATCGTTCATTTAAGTTTATTTTAACTTTCCCTCTTCTCTCATTTTTGCTCTTATTTTAGTAGCTGATATTTTTTGAGTTTCTTCATCCAAAACTATTTCCTCAATCTTATATCCAACTCCTCTACCATAACAAATATTTGTAATATTAGGTACTAACATTATTTTAAATTGTCCTTCAAATTCAGGATTTAATCTGTCTTCAATATTTTTTTTAACGGTTTCAAAATCAAAAGGATTATCGTCTACACCCTGTACATCTCTAATTTGAATACAAACTTGTCCAGTTTTTTTAATAATTTCTTTAAACAAAGTGTAATGTCCATCGTGAAAAGGTTGCCATCTTCCTAGCATTTGTGCTGTTGGTTTTTTATTATCCCATTGGTGTGTCATTTTTTTATCTCCTCTATTATTTTTGGTGCCCAATTTTTTGCATCCTGAGTTGTTACATGAAAATCAAAATTCTTAGGATTAACAAACATCTGATTAGTGTCTTCAAATCTTCCTTCTTTAATCGTATCGACCCACACTCTAAAATCTGCTGGAAACAAACTTCTTGCTTCGGGAGTTGGCGCAATAAAATCTGCAATTACATAATGACCATCTGCTTTTAATTTTAAAGCTGCCTCAGCCATTCTTTTTGCCTGTCTTACTCTTCCCTCTTCAGAAAAATCCCAATCGTTTGCAGCTTTTCTTACCTCGTCTGCATTTAATCTTTTTGCATTTAATAGTGGTGCCATTTCATTTGCTAGAGTTGTTTTACCTGCTCCAGGTAAACCCATTACTAAAATAATTTTCATTAAATATCTTCTAACGGATGATGGGACATTAATTCAAGTCCATTTTCACCTACAAGATACTGTTGTTCAAGTTTTACACCTTCTTTACCACCAACTTTACCAATATAACTCTCAAGTGTAATTGTCATGTTCTTCTCAAAAGTTCCACCTTCTTCTCCACCATCAGTTGGATATCTTATTTGAGGCCACTCATCACACAACCCAATTCCATGAACCATACATGAATACCTATTTCCATAATACTCATCAGGCAAAACCCAAGATTTTTTTATAAATTCTTTAAAACTCATTCCTGGTTTTATTAATCTAAAATTATGATCAATTTGATTTCTAGCCATTGAATATAGTTTTTTTTGCTCATCATTAAATTTATGTCCAACTACAAAGGCTCTTGATATGTCAGCACAGTATCCATAGGGACCAACCATATCTGTATCAAAAGCAACAATTTCTCCTTGTTGCATTACTTTATTACTACTCTCTTGCATCCATGGATTTGTTCTTTCACCAGACGATAAAATCCTACACTCAATCCACTCACCTCCATTTTCAATATTCGTTTTATGTAAAATTGACCACAATTCATCTTCAGTCATTCCTGGCTTAAGATCTGATCTCATTTTTGATACACCTTTTTCTGCAACTTCTATTGCTGCTTTCATACAAGTCAATTCATCAGGTGATTTTATTACTCTTGCTTGTTCTAAAATCAATTTTGCATCTACAACTTCAATTCCTTCTTTATTTAAAGCTGTAACCGCAGGACCATTTAAAACATCGATTGCAATTTTTTTAGTTTTAAAATAATTTTTTGATAAATCTTTAACTTCATTTATCCATTTTGATAATTGTAAATTTGCTTGATCTCCATTGCTAAAATAATCCCATGTGATTGCTGGTCTTATTTCATCAATTAGATTTAAATGCTTCGATAATATTTCACAATTAAAATACTCATAAAGAATAGTTGGTCCATTGACCGGTACAAAACAATATCTTGTTAAATTATGCATATTATAGACACTCATATTCACAGTATCTAAAGCATAACGAACATTCACTGGATCAAATAGAATACAAGCTTCTAAATTGTTTTTTACTAATTCTTTTCTAACCCTGTCTAAACGATATGATCTTAATTTATCAAAATCAATCTCGTCTTCTCTTAATCTTTTTTTAGTAATAAAATTTTGTCTTGGTTTTATCTCGGGAGCTATTTTTCTACTAAATCTCATAATACCCTATATAATCCTAACCATGCGTTAACATCTTTGCTTGCAATATAGTCGGATTTAAAAAATTCTACTTCTTCCCACTTCTTGCTATCTTTGAGTATATCAATTTTTTTATCAAAACCATACTCTTCATGAATTCCTTCATTAATTGTGAAACAAATTAAACCACCTGGTTTTGTTATTCTTATAAATTCATCTAATGCATTTGGTTTTACATGCCCAAAAGTAAATGTTCCAACACACATAACTCCACCATAAAAGTTGTCCTCAACTTCTATTGGTTTATTTAAATCAACCTTTACTAATTTTTGATAAAGATCTTTTGGTACAGTGTCTAATAAAGTTTGAGATAAATCGGCTCCATGAAAATTTTTAAAACTATATTTTTTAAGCTCCAATCCCACTAAACCTGTTCCACATCCAGCATCAAAAATTAAAGTATCTTTATTTTTCTCATATTTGTTAAATATTTCAGCGGTTTCTTTGGGTCCAGTATAGTTCCAATCAACCATGTCTTTATTATATTTATCTTTGTCTCCCCACTCATCGTAGTACTTCATAACTTCATCTGTGGTTTTAAGTTTATAAATTGGAATTTTATTTCCTACGTCTTTTTGAGCCATTAGCTTCTCATTTTTTGACCACTTGGATCGTAAAGTGGTTCTTTAATAATTGAACAATTAAATAAATCTCCATTTATCTCTACTTGAATTTTATTTTCAGATTTAATTTTTTTTTGATCAACAAAAGTAAACGCTACACTTTTGTTTACAAAATGAGCAAACCCACCTGAAGTTACATAGCCAATACTTTTATCTCCATTCAAGACGGCTTCATTATTTGTTACATCAATTTCATTTGTTTCAACAATTAATGGTACGAGTTTATTTGAAGAATTTTCCTTTTGTGCACTTTCTTTACCAATAAACTCTTTGTCCCAATTTATAAAAGCATCTAAGCCTGTCTCTTTTGCAGTAAAATCAGGTCTATAATCTAAAGTCCAAGCTCCCCAATTTTTCTCCAACCTCATTGACATTAATGCTCTTCCACCAAAAGGTTTAATATTAAATTCTTTTCCAGCTTCCATTAATTCTTCATAAAGTTTTAGTTGATAGTGAGGTGCTACATAAATTTCATAACCGAGTTCGCCAGTAAATGAAATTCTATTTATTATAGCTGGAACTCCACCAACAAACATTCTTCTAGAATCTCTAAACTTAAATTTTTCATTTGAAACATCATCTCTTACAATTTTTTCCAAAACTTTCCTTGAATTTGGTCCTGCAATAGACAAACCATGATACTCATCAGATCTATTAGAATAACTTAAATTAAATTTATCTATGTGACTCTCAAACCAACGTCTATGCATTTCTTGAGCAGCTCCAGAACCAAATACCATAAATTCATTTTCATCTAAACAAGCAACCGTTAAATCACCACATAATTTTCCTCTATACGACAACATTGGAGATAAAGATATTCTTCCTGGTTTTGGAAGTCTTCCAGCCATTATGTGATCTAAAAATTTTCTAGCATCAGGACCTTTGAATTCGTGTTTTGAAAAGTTGGCAACTTCGATTAAACCAACATTTTCTCTTACATTAATAACTTCTTTTGAAACATAGTCATGTGATCTTGATCTTTTAATAGTAGGTTCTTCATGAGCATCTTCTTTATTATTTGCAAACCACAAAACATTTTCTAATCCAAAGCTATCTCCCATAACAGCACCTTGATTTACAAAACGATCATACAGTGCAGTAGTTTTTTGTTTTCTTCCCTTTGGTAAAGTTTCGTTTGGAAAAGTCATAATAAATCTTCGCTCATAATTTTCTGAGGATTTTATTGTTCCATATTGAGGTGATGCATAATCTCCAAATCTTGCAACATCCATTGCCCAAACGTCAATTGATGGTTCTCCGTCAATAATCCATTCTGCTATACATTTTCCAACACCACCGCCTTGGCAAAATCCAGCCATAACACCAACAGCAACCCAATAATTTTTCATTCCTGGCACTGGACCAATAAGAGGGCTTCCATCTGGACCAAAAGTAAAAGGTCCATTAACTATATTTTTTATTCCTGCCCGCTCTAATGCTGGCATTCTCTCAAACCCAATTGCCAATCTATCTTCAATGTTATCTAACTTTGGCTCAAGTAACTCATGTCCAAAATTCATTGGTGTGCCTTCAACTTTCCAAGGAGTTGATTTTGGCTCATAAGTTCCAAGCAACATTCCTTTTCCTTCTTGTCTAAAGTAAATATTTCCCTCAAAATCTGTTCCAATTGGTAATCTTTGGTCACCCATTGCTTCAATTTCTGGAATAGGTTCAGTGATCAAATAATGATGCTCCATTGGTTGAACTGGAAGATTAAGCCCAGCTAGTTGACCAACTTCTCTTGCCCAAAGTCCTCCTGCATTAATTACTATTTCAGCATTGATGTTTCCTTTTTCAGTAAAGACATCCCAAGTTCCGTCCTCTTTTTGTTTCGTATCTTTAACAACAGTGTGAGTATAATATTTTCCACCATGAACTTTTGCAGCTTTTGCAAAAGCGTAAGTAACTCCTGATGGATCGACTTCACCATCAATAGGATCCCATAAAGCTAACAAATATCGAGATGGATCAATTAAAGGATGTTTTTTTTTCACTTCCTCTAAAGAAATAAATTCTTGATCAAGTCCCATGTATCTTGCTTTTGATCTTTCTCTCTTTAAATAATCAGCCCACACTTCATTTGACGCTAAGTAAAAACCCCCACTAGGTTTAAATCCAGTTGAGTGACCAGACTCTTTTTCAATTTCTTTGTATAAACCTATTGTGTAAGCCATCATCCTAGAGATATTAGGGTCAGATGAAATCACGTGAACATTTCCTGCAGCATGCCAAGAAGAACCTGATGTTAGTTCATTTCTCTCAAGTAAAATACAATCCTTTAATCCAAATTTAGATAGATGATAAAGTATAGAGCACCCAACTACACCACCTCCTATGATTACTACTTTGGCATTCTTTTCCATTAATATTTAATTTCCTTGTTTACTTTTTTCAAAGATTTATCAGTACCGTGATGAAAATGTTTGCTCATGTCAGGCATATATTTCATTGAAATTGGTTTCTTTCCAATTGCAACTGACATTTCTCTAACGTGGTGAGCTTCAGCACCACAACATATACCAATAAAATTTATTTTATTTTTTACACAATCTTTTGCAAATTCTGCCATTTCAAATCTGTTGCAAAATAAGTTATCTAACGCAACTGGAAATGCATTTCCACCTGGAATACAGTCACAACCATGATCTGTAATATTCAAGAAACCAGGTTCTTCTTCAGTAGTTCTATAAGGAACAGGAAGTCCTGATACATGGCATGAAACTTTATCTCTAACTTTTTTTAAAAGTTTCATTGTCATCTCGGGTCCTCTGTAACAATTTAATCCAACGACATCAGCGCCTAAATCCTCCATCATCTTACATGCATCCTCAGTACTATGACCTTCTCTAGTTTTATCCCCTCTAGGGATTGCAAAATTACAAACTGCAATAAGTCCAGCATCTTTAATTGCTTTTAATGCAATTTTCATTTCGTCAGTCCAACTTATTGTTTCAGCAATAACAAAATCAACACCAGCTTCTTTTGCCCAAGCTACTTGTTCTTCATACATTTGTTGACACTGTTTATGAGTATTGGCATCACCTGGATCAAATACATTGGTGTTTGCCACATCTCCACAAACCATAAGATCTAAATCTTTAAACTCAGCTGCAGCATCTTTTGCAATTTTAAGAGCACCTTTTTGCATTGGTTCTAACAAGTGTTCTTTGCCAATTATTCTCAACTTTTCTCTATGACCATAATAAGTAAATGCCTGAACAACATCTGAACCAGCTCTAATAAATTCTCGATGTAATTGAGTTACTACCTCTGGATGTTCTAAAACCACTTCTGGAACAAATGGACCTGCTGAAAGATAACCTCTTCTTTCCATTGCAAAAAGATAGCCTTCTGCACACATTATTGGACCTTCATTTAATCTTGTAATTAGATCTTTTTTCATAATTTACCCTCTCATTTTGTTAAGTTGGTTGCAACCCACTTATGAAACATCAAAGTAGGAGTATCCATTACAGGTGAAAAATTCCCACCATTGTAAGCTGGGGAATTTCGCCCGTTTTGCATTCCTTCTATTGCAGTTACATCTTCATTCATAACTTCTTGCCAAAATGCAAAATTTTTTTCTCTTATATCCTTAAACTCATCACTAGAAGCACTTTCATCTCCAACATAATATAATTCAAAATGTTCTTTAGTTTGATTGTTAGAAATTGGCTCTAACCAAAATGCATAAAAATGATCAATATGTATTCCTAACATTACGTTTGGATATAACGATACATATTCAGATTTTTCAGAAAGTTCATTTGGCCAGTTGGGAAAACATTTAAATTTAATGTTTCCATCGAACTGTTGTGAATATTTATTACTTCCTTGTCCTGAAAAATTAAAATTCTCATCTTCAATATGATAGTGATCTGAAATATTTGAAACTTTATTAAGTTCTGGATGTATCCACGGCAAATGATAGCTTTCGCAATAATTCTCAATTGCAAATTTCCAATTACTATTTACTGTCATATTAAAATATCCGTTATCAGTCGAATGTCTTATTAATTTTTGATCTTTTTTAGAAATAAACTTAGACCATCTATCCTCTAGAGGTTTAATAAAATCTTCAAATGGTTTTGCATTAGAATTTATATTGATAAAAATTAAATCCATCCAAATATTTGATTTAATTTCTTTTAAGTTACTCTTGTTTTTATCAAACCCTTCAACCTCATGTTTTCCTAGTCCCCCTATATGTGGAGTAACAGTTAATTTTCCATTAAAATCATAGGACCAAGAATGATAAGGGCATCTTATTACATTTTTTAATTTACATTCCTGATCAACTAATTTGAAACCTCTATGACTACAAACATTATGAAAAACTTTTACTTCATTCTCTTTGTTTCTAACTATTACTATTGGTATCCCTAAAAGATTAAAAGGTTTAGCGTCGCCAGGATTTGGTACAGAACTTGCAACCCCAATCATCGTCCAATTATTTTTAAATATTTTTTCTTTCTCAAACTCTAAATAATCATTGTTCAAATAACATTCATTAGGTAATCCATGAGCTTTCTCTATAGGATTTTTAACAACTTCTATTTTATTGGGATCTAAGATGTCTGATAATTTTTTATTTAAATTCATAAACCTCCTTTTTTTTAATTAATTAAAAAATTAATCGAGGCTTAAAATTATCTTTCTCTAATTATGATTTGTTGAAAAACAGTTTTGCAATTTAAAATATAAACAAATTCTTTGAAAAAAAAATTTGCAGAAAAAGTCATATCAAAACCTTAACCATAAATTTAGGACAGTTAAAGACAATTTAACTTCAACCAATGGTTGAATTAAATTTGCATTATTATCCTCAATATGTTCAATTTAACTTTTAAATGAATCAAATGTTGGGAGATATAATGAAGATTAAAAAAATACTTCTTTCGCTAGCTGTTGTGTTTGGTCTTACTTCTTTTGGAAGTGTTGCAAATGCAGCTTGTGGAAATATAACGATCGCTAATATGAACTGGGCTTCAGCAAACTTTATGGCTGAAGTTGATAAGATCATATTAGAAGAAGGTTATGGATGTTCAGTAGAATTAGTACCAGGTGCTACAATGCCTACGTTTACATCCATGCAAGAAAAAGGTGAGCCAGATGTTGCTCCTGAGTTTTGGGCTAACGCTGCTATCATCGCTTTGAATAAAGCTGTTGACGAAGGAAAAATGCACTCACTTAATAAAGCGCCAATTACTGGTTTGGGTGAAGGATGGTGGGTATTACCTCACACACTTAAAAAACATCCAGAGCTAACAACTGCTGAAGCAATTTTAGCAAGACCAGATCTGTTTCCTCATCCAGAAGATCCATCAAAAGGTGGTTTTCATATTTGTCCTCCAGGCTGGAACTGTGAATTAAGTAACAGAAACCATTTTAGAGCTTGGGACATGGAAGCTAAAGGTTGGGCTATTGTTGAAACAGGTTCTGCTGCAGGACTTGATGGTTCAATTGCAAAAGCCGCTGAAAGAGGAGAAAACTGGTTTGGTTACTATTGGTCACCAACAGCTATCATTGGTAAATACGATATGAGGGCTGTAGATATGGGTGAATGGGCTGGTAAAGAAAACTGGGATGGATGTATGGTTTTACCGGAACAAGAATGTGCTAACCCTAAAAAAACTTCTTGGACAAAATCTGAAGTTTACACAATCGTAACTGACAATTTCAAAAAAACAGCTGGTAACGCTGGTATGGAATACTTTAAGAAGAGAACATACCCAGGTCCAGTTATGAATGGTATGTTAGTTTGGATGGGTGAAAACCAAGCAGAAGGTGCTGATGCTGCAATTGAATTCCTAAAAACACAAGAAAGTGTTTGGAGTAAATGGGTTTCAAGCGATGCTGCAAAAAAAATCAAAAAAGCACTTTAATTAAAAATATTATCAAACCCGCTTCGGCGGGTTTGATTAAATTTAAATTATGGATTTCTTTAATAAAATTCCCGTAATGGATAGAACGGCTCTTAGAGAGCTTAAAAAAGGAATTGACTCTAGTTTCAAAGAATTTTCAAGAGCTTATGGAGATGGGATAGAAGGTTTTTTTGATCCACTTTTGCATTTTTTAATTTGGTTAGAAAAATTATTAGTGAATAGTCCTTGGCCTTTAGTAATTGGTGTGTTTGCAATATTGGCTTGGATTGGATCAAGAAGTGTTAAACTTGTAATTGGTACAGTGGCTTGTTTCTTGGTAATTGGCTACTTTGGAATGTGGAAAAATTGTATGGCTACTGTTGCAATAATTTCTGTATCTACATTAGTTTGTATTGTTGTCGGAATTCCAATTGGAATTGTCATGTCAAAATCTGCAAGAGCAGAGAAGGCAATTTTACCTGTTTTAGATATGATGCAAACAATTCCAAGCTTTGTATATTTGATCCCAATAATTATGCTTCTTGGTATTGGTAAAGTTCCAGGACTGCTTGCAGTTTGTATTTATGCCCTACCTCCAATCGTTAGATTAACAAACCTAGGAATTCGAGAAGTTGATAAAGAGACTTTAGAGGCTAGCGAAGCTTTTGGGGCAACACCAATGCAAAAATTAAGATCTGTTCAAATCCCACTTTCTCTACCAACTATTTTTGCTGGGATTAACCAAACGATTATGATGGCTTTAGCAATGGTAGTGATTGCTTCAATGATAGGTGTAAAAGGCTTGGGAGTCCCTATTTTACAGGCTATTTCCAACCAGTATTTAGCACTTGGGATGATGAATGGTTTAGCAATCGTAGCTCTAGCAATTATCTTTGATAGAGTAACTCAACAGTACGGACAAAGAATTCAAAAGCACAGAGGTCAGTTAAAAAAGTAAATTAGTCTCAATCGATTTTTCTAGACTCATATTTCAAAATAAATAAAGATCTTCCCTATGAATTTTTCATTGGAAATTGGACCTAAAACAGAAGTTGATACAGTTCCAGCATTGTCTGACATTTATATTACAATGCTACCTGGAGGTGATTATAGAGAGACTGCTGATAAAGCAGTAGAACTTGTAAAAAAAGGTTTTAATCCGGTGCCTCATTTTCCAGCGAGATCGATGCAGGATGAAAACGAA
>CACEFK010000020.1 GCA_902558835.1 uncultured Pelagibacteraceae bacterium | reverse complement strand
TTAGGTGATTTTTCTATATCATACAAAACATTATCAATTTTAATTTTTCTAAATCCTCTTCTCTTGTAGCTTAAAATATCTTTTTTATATTCACCTTTACGACCTCTTACCACTGGAGCGTAAATATATATTGTTGATTTTTTAGGTAATTTTTTAACTAAATCTACTATTTGTGTAATTGTTTGAGAGGTTATTGGTTTACCTGTAAATGGTGAGTAGGGGATACCTGCTCTAGCATATAATACCCTCATATAATCATAAATTTCTGTTACAGTTGCAACTGTAGATCTTGGATTTTTTGAGGTATTTTTTTGTTCTATTGCAATAGCTGGACTTAATCCCTCAATTAAATCAACATTTGGTTTTTTCATTTTATCTAAAAATTGACGTGCATAAGCAGATAAACTTTCTACATACCTTCTCTGACCTTCTGCGTATATAGTATCAAAAGCTAAAGATGATTTTCCTGACCCTGATAGACCCGTTATGACCACAAATTTGTCTTTTGGAATCTCTACAGTAACATTCTTCAAATTATGTTCTTTAGCGCCCTTAATAACTATCTTTTTCATCATAATTTTAGTTGCTTTGAGTTAATAAAATTAATATTCAGAAGAATTGTGATATAATTCTAATTAACTAATTTAACAAATATTAAATATTATGGCTGGAAGTTTAAATAAAGTATTATTAATTGGTCGTTTGGGCGCAGATCCTGAAATTAAACAAATGGTAAATGGCAAAAGCGTAGCCAGATTAAGCCTTGCAACAAGTCAATCTTGGAAAGATAAAAACACAGGTGAGAGAAAAGAAAAAACTGAATGGCACCGTATAGTTGTATTTAACGAAGGTTTAGTAAATGTTGTTCAGCAATACTTAAAAAAAGGTGCTCAAGTTTATGTTGAGGGACAACTTACAACAAGAAAATGGAAAGACGAACAATCAGGACAAGACAAATACTCAACTGAAATAGTTATACAAGGATACAATTCTTCACTTACAATGTTGGGTGGTGGTAATTCTGGTGGCGGAATTCAAAATGACACAACTCAACAAAATAACATTGAGGATTCTTCACAAGTGTCAGATATGGATGATGAAATTCCATTTTAATTTCTATGAAAAATACTGAAGAGTTTAAAGATAAAAATATAAAATTAATCTCAATGCATGATGAGATGAGCTCATCATATCTTTCTTATGCAATGAGTGTAATTGTAAGTCGTGCACTTCCTGATGTAAGAGACGGGCTAAAACCAGTTCATAGAAGAATTTTATATGCAATGTATAAAGGTGGCTATGATTGGTCTAAACAATTTAGAAAATCTGCAAGAATAGTTGGAGATGTTATTGGTAAATATCACCCTCATGGCGATCAGTCTGTTTATGATGCTTTAGTTAGAATGGTGCAAGATTTCTCTATGAGCTTACCGTTAATTCAAGGTCAAGGAAATTTTGGTTCTATAGATGGTGATCCAGCAGCAGCAATGAGATATACTGAAACTCGTTTGTCAAAAGTTTCTCAATATTTAATTGACGATATTGAAAAAAATACAATTACTTTCAAAAGCAATTATGACGAAACAGAGAAAGAACCAAGTGTTTTACCAGCACAGTTTCCAAATTTATTAGTAAATGGAGCGGGAGGTATCGCTGTTGGTATGGCAACAAGCATACCCCCCCATAATTTAGGTGAGATTATAGATGGTACGTTGGCCTTAATAGATAATAAAGATATTAAAATTAAAGAATTGATGAAACATATACCTGGTCCAGATTTTCCAACTGGTGGCGTGATTATAGGTAAAGATATAATTAAACAAGGATATAACAATGGAAGAGGATCCTTTAAAATTAGAGGTGAAATCTCAATTGAACAACAAAAAAATGGACGTGAAAGACTTGTAATAACTTCTATACCTTATCAAGTTAACAAATCTGTTTTAAACGAAAGGATTGCTCAATTAGTAAGAGAAAAAAAAATTGAAGGAATAAGAGATATTAGAGACGAGTCTAACAGAGAAGGTATTAGGGTAGCAATAGATTTAAGAAACGGTGTAGAACCAGAAACCATAAAAAGACAATTATACAAAAATACTCAGATAGAGAGTTCATTTGGTTTTAATACTTTAGCGATTGTTGAAGGAAAACCTCAAACTTGCACATTAAAAGATTTTTTATCTAATTTTTTAACTTTTAGAGAAGATGTGGTTATTAAGAAAACTAAATTTGATCTTAAAAAAGCAGAGGAACGTGCTCATATACTAATAGGATTATCAGTTTCAGTTGAAAATTTAGATAAAATAATAAAAATTATTCGATCATCTAAAACACCAGATGATGCCAAAGTATCAATTTTAAAAACCAAATGGAAAATAAATAAATCACAAAAATTAATTTCTTTAGTAGAGGGAAAAAAGGGCAAAAATCTTTATTCTTTATCTGAACCACAAGTTTTAGCTATTTTAGAATTAAGACTTCAAAAATTAACTGCATTAGGAATAAATGAAATCGAAGTTGAAATTAAAAAACTAGCTGAACTAATCACTAAATATAAAAAGATTATTTCATCAAAAAAAGAACTTTTAAAAGTAATCAGTGAAGAGTTAAAAAATATTAAAGAGAAATTTGCTATTCCAAGAAGAACTAAAATTATAGATGCTGTTCTAAATTACGATATTGAAGAAACTATACAAAAACAATCTGTAATAATTACAGTTACATTACAAGGATACATAAAAAGAGGTTCTTTAGATGGAGTTAAAAAACAAAAAAGAGGTGGTAAAGGAAAATCAGGCATAACAACTAGAGATCAAGATTCTGTTGTTCAAACATTATCCGTAAATACTCATACTTCAGTACTATTCTTTTCTACCGAGGGTTTAGTTTACAAGATCAAAGCATGGAAAATCCCAGAGGGTTCGTCATCATCTAAAGGTAAGTCTTTATTTAATATTTTACCTTTAAAGAGTCACCAAGCAATAAGCTCAATTATGCCAATGCCAGAAGATGAAACTGATTTAAAAAATTATCAAATTATATTTGCTACTGCTCAAGGCAAAGTAAGAAAAAATAGTTTAGAAGACTTTTCATCAATTAATGCCTCTGGAAAAATTGCGATGAAATTAGATAACAATGATAAAATTGTAGGTGTTAAAATTTGTAAAGATGATCAGGATGTAATTTTAAGTACAAAATTTGGAAAATGTATTAGATTTGAAGCCAAAAAGTTAAGAGTTTTTAAAGGCAGATCTTCAAAAGGAATTAAGGGATTAGAGTTAGCGCCAAATGATCAAATAGTATCTTTGTCAGTTATTGATAACGATAAAATTAATAAAAATGGAAAAAAATCAAAAGACGAAAAATCTGAATTAAGAGCAAAAGAGAAATTTGTATTATCAATAAGTGAAAATGGTTATGGTAAAAAGACTTCTCATACTGATTACAGAGTTACTAACAGAGGTGGTAAAGGAATTATAGGAATAGTAAATTCACCAAGAAATGGGAATATTACCTCATCATTTCCAGTTTTTGAAGGTGATGAAATTTTAATTTCTACTAATAAAGGAAGGGTTATCAGAGTAGCTGTTAAAGAAATTAGAACCGCAGGAAGAAATACCCAAGGGGTTAGAATAATTAAGTTATCAGGAGAAGAAAAAGTTGTTTCAGCTATTAAAATTGATGATAATTTAATTTAATGAATAAAATAGCAATTTATCCTGGAACATTTGATCCAATTACTTTTGGACATATAGATGTAATAAAAAAATCATTAAAATTATTTGATAAAATAGTAGTAGGTGTCTCAGATGAAAGTAACAAAAATTATCTATTTAGTTCTGAAGAAAGAATAGAAATAGTAAATAAAGCTTTATTTAAAGATCTAAAGTTAAATAGGAAAAAAATAAAAGTAGTATCATTTGGCTCTTTAACCACTGATTTATGCAAAAAATACAAATCAAATATTATTTTAAGAGGATTGAGAGCTGTATCTGATTTTGAATATGAATTTCAATTAGCTGGTATGAACAGAAAATTGAACCAAAATATTGAAACAATTTTTTTAATGTCTGATGTAGAAAATCAAATTATTTCATCTAGATTTGTAAAAGAGATTGTTAAATTAAAAGGTGATATTAAAAAATTTACTACCAAAAGTACGATCAAGTCTTTAAAAGAGAAATATGAATAAAATTTTTATTAAAATACTGATTTTTTTTTTTTTAATTACCAATCAATCAATAGCTGAGGAGAATATAATGATATTAAAATTAAAAGATGGTGACGTTAAAATTGAATTGTTTGAGGATGTTGCTCCAAATCATGTTAAAAGAATTAAGGAATTAGCAAATAGTGGTAAATACGATAACGTTGTTTTTCACAGAGTTATAGATGGTTTTATGGCTCAAACAGGGGATGTTAAATTTGGAAATTCAGAATCAAAAGATTTTGATCTTAGAAGAGCAGGTATGGGTGGTTCTGACTTCCCGGATTTAAAGCAAGAATTTAATAGTTTACCACATGATAGAGGAACTTTATCAATGGCAAGAGCTCAGGACCCTGATAGTGCAAACAGTCAATTCTTTATTTGTTTTCAGCCAGCTCCTTTTTTAGATCGACAATATACAGTTTTTGGAAAAGTAATAGAAGGAATGGAATTTGTTGATAAAATCAAAAGAGGTGACCAAAACAATAATGGTGCTGTTACTGACCCAGATAAAATTATTAGTTTCAAATCTCAATAATTTTTTTAATGGCATTAAAAAAATTTGCCTTTAACGTTTTAAAAAAAGATAAATTTGCTAGGTGTGGTTTAATAGAGACCCATCGTGGAAATATACACACTCCAACATTTATGCCTGTTGGAACACAAGCTACTGTAAAAGCTTGTACGATCGATGATATAAAAAAAACGGGATCAGAAATAATACTTTCAAATACATATCATTTAATGATACGTCCAGGTGTTGAAAGAATTAAATCTGCTGGTGGTCTCCATGAATTTATGAATTGTGATCTACCTATACTGACTGACTCTGGTGGTTTTCAAGTTATGTCTTTATCAAAATTAAATAAGATTGATAGAGAGAAGGGTGCAATTTTTAATTCTCATGTGGATGGAAAAAAATTTTATCTAAGTCCTGAGGAAAGTATTAGAATACAATTGGGATTAAATTCAGACATAGTTATGATAATGGATGAGTGTCCAAAGAAAACTAATGATTACGAAGTTATAGAAAAATCTATGGATCTTTCACTTCATTGGGCTGAAAGATCTAAAATAGCTTTTGGTAATAATCCTCATAAAGGTTTGTTTGGTATTATCCAAGGGGGTCTTTTCAAAGATTTAAGATTAAAATCAATGAAAGAATTAATTAAAATTGGTTTTGATGGGTATGCAGTAGGTGGATTAGCAGTAGGAGAAACACAAAATGAAATGTTTAGTGTTTTAGATGATATAAAAGAATATTTGCCTATTGAAAAACCACACTATTTAATGGGTGTTGGGACACCATCTGATATTTTAGGTGCTGTAAAAAGAGGTATAGATATGTTTGATTGTGTTTTGCCAACCAGATCAGGCCGAACAGGTTTAGCATTTACTTGGCAAGGAAGAATTAATATTAAAAATAATAAATATCAAAATGACAATACGCCTCTAGATTCAGATTGTGAAAATCTTAATTTAAATAAATATTCAAAAAACTATTTGAATCACCTATTTAATACTAACGAAATTTTAGCTTCAATGTTGCTCACTCTACATAATATTAATTTTTATCAAGAATTAATGGCCTTAATCAGAAAAAATATTAATGACGGCACTTTTGATCAATTTCACGATAAATACATTGATAAGTTGTAGAACGTGATGAGATTTTAGTTAAAATTGACATTTGAAAAAAAATAATATTTCTATATATAACAGTTATTCAATTTGAATAATTTGGGGGCCCTTAGCTCAGTTGGTAGAGCAATTCCCTTTTAAGGAATGGGTCGATGGTTCGAGTCCATCAGGGCTCACCACTTATTCAATCAACTTAACTCAATTGGTGGATAATCCAAAATTACCTCGTTCATCCATTCATTTAACTGTTTAATCCGTGTATCAGAAGATGGATGAGTGCTCATAAATTGCGGTGGTTCTTTCCCTTTATTAAATTCTTTCATTCTTTCCCAAATTTTTACTGTTTCTCTAATATCATAGCCAGAAAGTGATGAAAAAATCATACCAAGATAGTCAGCTTCACTTTCTTGTTTTCTATTAAAAGGATTCATTATTCCAAGTTGAGCTAGCAAACCAACAGTGTCCATCCCTGTTGTTCTATTAATATCTGATAGTACGCCTCCACTCGCTATATCAATTATTCTTGCCCCTGTATTCAGTAATACGCCTCGACTTGCTCTTTCCACAGAGTGTTTTGCAACTGCATGAGCTACCTCATGACCCATAACTGCAGCTAAACCATTTGTATTTTTGGTAACATCGAGAATACCTGTATAAACAGCTATTTTACCACCAGGCATACACCAAGCATTTCTAACTTTTTTGTTATCAATTAAAATATATTCCCAATCAAAATTTGCTGTTGGATCATTTAAATTAGCTCTATAAAAATATTCACTTATTGAGTCTTCCATTCTTTTACCAATTTCTTTTATTTCATTTAATTTTTTAACATCATTACTCATCTTTTCTTTTTCTTTTACTTTTTCGTAAATTTGAGCAGCTTGAGCATTTAATTTTGCTTCTGGGATAATTTTTAATTGTTTTCTATCGGTAATAGGTGCTGTAGAACAAGAATGCAAAAGAAGACTTCCACAACCACAACCCACATATGTTAAAAATTTTCTTCTATCCATAACTATTTAAAATTGATATTAATATTTATTATGAATCTTAATAACAAAATTTTAATTGTATTATTTATCATTGCAATTGTTTTTGTTTTATACGCTAGTTATAGTTAATTTTAAATATGGCAAAAAAAGGCACAAAAAAATCAATTTCATTAACTTTAAGAAACTATTTTATTACTGGTGTTGTTGTTTTAATACCAATTGGTTTTACTTTATATCTTACTAAAATTTTAATTGGTATTTCATCTAATTTAATCCCAAAAAATATTAATCCAAATAGTTACCTACCTTTTAACATTCCAGGAGTTGAAATTATTATTTCAATCTTGCTTATTACTATTGTTGGGGGTCTTTCTTTATCATTTTTTGGTAGAAGAATTCTTAAATTGATTGATGATTTATTTAAAAGAATTCCATTCTTAAGAACAGTCTATTCAGCAATAGTTCAAATGACTGAAACTTTTTCAAAAAAAGATGATGGAAAAAGAAGTGTTGTTTTAATTGAATACCCAAGAAAAGGTGTTTGGGCAGTAGGTTTTGCTACAAAAGAAAACAAAGGGGAGATGGCACAAAAAACCGGTAAGAACTTAATTAACGTATTCGTGCCAACTACTCCTAATCCAACAAGTGGTTTTTTATTAATGTTTCCGATTGAAGACGTTATATATTTAAATATGTCTTTTGAGGAAGCATCTAAATTTATTGTTTCAGCAGGAACTTCTACCAAAAAATCTTAAGCAATATCATTAATTATATCTGCTCTATCGTATAATTTTATCAAAGGTTTAAATTTTCGTATATCTTCACCAGAATTTTCAATTCTTCTCATTTCTTTTTCGGCAAGAAGAAAAAGATCTGAGTTTTGAACAGGATCAGCTAATTTAAAATTTTTAATTCCGCTTTGTTTAAAACCTAAAATATCGCCAAAACCTCTTAATTTCATATCTTCTTCAGAAATTAAAAAACCATCATTTGTATCTTTCAAAATCTTAATCCTTTTTTTTGCATTATCGCTCAAATTTGACTTAAACATTAATATGCAAGTAGAGTCTTTATTACCACGTCCAACTCTACCTCTTAATTGATGAAGTTGAGATAGACCAAATTTATTTGCATTTTCAATCACAATTACATTTGCGTTTGGAAAATCTATTCCTACTTCAATTATTGTTGTAGAAACTAAGATTTTAAATTTATTTTGTAAAAAATTATTAAGTATTATATTTTTTTCCTCTAAATCTGTTTTACCATGAAGTAAACATACTTGATTTGGAAATTTTTTTTCTAAATATTTAAATTTTTTTACTGCTGAAGAATGATCTAATTTTTTTGATTCTTCGATTAATGGACACACCCAAAAAATTTGATTATTAAGATTGATCTCTTTTTTTATAAATTTTAAAACATCTTCAATTTTAAATTCTAATTTGCTGTATGTTTTAATTGGTTTTCTATTTTTAGGTTTTTCACGAATTATAGAAATGTCCATATCACCATAAATAGTCATAGTTAAAGTTCTAGGTATTGGTGTAGCTGTCATTAAAAGAACATCACAATCTACTCCACCTTTATCAGATAATTTTTTTCTTTGATTTACACCAAATTTATGTTGTTCATCGATGATTATTAATCCCAATTTATTGAATATTACTTTTTTTTGAAATATCGCATGTGTTCCGAATATTATATCAATTTTATTATTTTCTAATTTTTTGAGTATTTCTTTTTTTTCTTTGTACTCTGATTTACCAGAAATTAATTCAATATTGACAAAGGAAGGAAATATTTTTTTTGCTAGTGTATAATGTTGTCTTGCAAGAATTTCCGTAGGTGCCATAAATGCAACTTGAAAACCAGAGTTTATTGTATTTATTGCTCCCAAAAGTGAAACAATAGTTTTTCCACTTCCAACGTCTCCCTGCAAAAGTCTAAACATTTTGTTTGCAGAACTTAAATCTTTGTTTATTTCGTTAAGTGATTTAATTTGATCTTTTGTAAGTGAAAAATCTAATTTATTTATTATTGATTTTTGTTTATTTAGATTAATTATCTTATTTTTTTTTTTAATTTTTCTTATTTTTTTTCTTATTTCAGAATTGACCAGAAACGTTGAAAATATTTCATCAAAAGCAAGTCTTTGATAAAAATTTGATTTAAAATTTCCAATATTTTCAGCTCTATGTAATTCTTTGATTGAATTATTCCAGCTTATATTTTTAAATTTAGACAAAATATATTCTGAGTGCCACTCTTTAAAATCAGGTAAATTTTCCATAATTTGATTTATTATTTTATTATAAATTTTTTCAGTAATACCATCCGTTAATGAGTATTTATTATGAGTTTTTTTAATTAAAGCAGAGTCCTCAGATATATATTTTGGATTTGTAATTTGGTATTTATTTCTGAAATGACCTATTTTACCACTAACAGTAATTTCTTTGCCTAAAGGTAATATTTTTTTAACATAACCCTCATAACTATTAAAAAAAACACAATCTATTTCACCGGTTTCGTCATTACATAAAACTCTGTTTGGTAATTTCCTTACTCTGGGAAAGTTATATTTTTGTGGAACTATTGTTACTGTTTGAGTTTCACCAATTTTTAAATCCTTGATTTTTACTGATAAGCTTCTATCGGTATAATTTTTTGGGAGTTTCCATAATAAATCGAATAAATTATTTATATTTTTCTTTTTTAATAAATTTGTAGTTTTTTCACCTACGCCTTTTAAAGAATTTAAATCAGACAATAGGTATTCATAATTTGTTTTATTATTCATTAACAACTAATATATTCTAATATTTATGATCAATATAGACGAATTAAAAAAAAAAATTATTTATCGATCAAATTACAGAGGCACCAAAGAAATGGATAAACTTTTAGGAGCTTTTGTTAAAAAATATATTAATGACCTAAGTGATGATGATTTAGTGAAATTAGAAAAATTATTGGCTATTGATGATTCAAATTTATACAATTTTTTAAATGGTTTAGAGACTGATTTTATTTTTGAAAAAAATAATGTGACTGATTTATTTAGAAAATTTGATTATGTTGAAAAATAGTGGCGGAGAGACTGGGATTCGAACCCAGGAAAGAGTTGCCCCTTTGCCGGTTTTCAAGACCGGTGCTTTCAACCGCTCAGCCATCTCTCCGTGAGCAAGGTTTTATAATTATAATTATTTAATTCAACCATAAAATAGTCTAATAAACTTATTAATTACAAGCATCATGATTTCCTATGAATAAAGAATTTAACAAAGGCTTATTACTTGCTGGGTTTGGATCTTTTTGGTGGGGGTTTTTTGGTGTAATTTATTTTAAATATATTGCTTATATTGGACATATTGAATTAGTAGTTCACAGATGTTTATGGACAGCGTTTACTTTAATTCTGACAACTTTCTTTTTCTCTAAATGGAATATTTTTTTTCAAATTGTAAAAAATAAATCAAATTTATTTTATTTATTTATCTCAGGTTTTTTAATTTTTATAAATTGGGCTGTATGGATATATGCTATAGCAACAAATAGGATTATAGATGCAAGTTTTGGATATTTTATTATGCCCATTTTAAGCGTAATGCTCGGTTATCTTTTTTTTAAAGAGAAACTTAATAAAAAAAGAGTCTTTTCAATCCTGTTAGTTATTCTATCTATTCTTTTTTTAATAGTAGTAAGCATCAAATCATTGCCTTGGGTTGGTTTAATTGTTGCTTTAAGTTGGGGGTTTTACAATCTAGTTAGAAAAAAAATTAATGTTGATACAGATGTAGGCCTTCTTATCGAGAGTTTGTTTATATTGCCATTTGCAGTGTTAGCTTTTTATCTGATAGCAAGCAAAGGATATAATGATTTTCAATTATCTAATCCATCGATGATGATATTTATTTATCTTGCTGGACCTATGACTGTCATACCTTTATTTTTATATGTTAG
>CACEFK010000019.1 GCA_902558835.1 uncultured Pelagibacteraceae bacterium | reverse complement strand
CATTTGTTTATCTTTTAAATTAATTTGATAAATAAAACTATATTATTAATGATTAATTATTTTTCGAAATATAAATTTATTTTCTATTTATGCAATTTGATTTTAATTTTTTTATATTTGTTTCCTGGTAGCATACTAGGGTGGTTTTTATTTAATGATTTAAGCTTACAGCCTCAAATAACTCCAGATTTTATTGTTTCAACAAATCATTTATATGCATATATAGTTCTTTCAGTTATTGGTTTCTTAACTTTCCGAAAAAATAATCAATTCAATATTTTAAGTATATACTTAATATTTTTATCTATTTTACTTGAAGTATTACAATACTTTGTACCTAATAGAAGTTTTGAATTTCCAGATTTATTTGGAAATCTAGCAGGAGTAATTATAGCCATAATTTTATTTTATTTTTTTAAAAAAAATGAAAATTTTAAAAATTAATATTTTAATTATTTTAATTATTTTAATTTCAGGTTGTTCGTCTGTTCCAAAAAATACAGCAGATAGTTGTTCTATATTTAATGAAAGATACTTGTGGTACAAACATGCAAAAAAAGCTGAGAAAAAATGGGGAACCCCAGTTTATTTACAGCTTGCAATTATAAAAATGGAATCCAGTTTTGACTGGTTAGCAAAACCTCCTAGACAGAAATTATTTAAAGTAGTTCCTTATAAGAGACCATCAAGTTCTTTTGGGTATTCACAAGCTGTAAAAGGAACATGGAAACAATATAAAGAAGAAACTGGAAATAAGCTTGCTGCAAGGACAAGATTTAAAGACAGTGTAGATTTTATTGGTTGGTACACTAATAAAACTGAAAAAATTTTAAAAGTTTCAAAAAAAGATGCTTTCAAGCAGTACATTGCTTATCATGAAGGGTGGGGTAATTATAAAAATTATAAAAATAATAAAAAAGTAATTAATTTAGCTAAAAGAGTGGAGAAGCAATCAAATATCTATAAGCTACAATTATCAGAATGTAAAAATTCTTTATCAACTTCAAAATATATTATTTTTTAGAAAGTTGTTTTTTTAGCTCAATATCAACAGCATCAATTCTTTTACTATTTTTTGCAAGAGTTAAGTACATTGTTGGGGTTACATAAAGTGTGAAGAATGTAGATATTATCATTCCACCAAGTATAGTCGATCCAACAGCCAACCTAGAAGCTTCACCAGCACCTGGTCCAATATTTCCAATAACTAGAGGCAACATTGCTATCATTGTACTTATAGATGTCATCATAATAGGTCTAAACCTTAGTTCGCAAGCTTCTTTAACTGAGGCTTGTATTTCTTTTCCGGTAGTTCTAATTTGATTTGCATAATCAACAATTAGAATACTGTTTTTTGTCGATATACCGATTAGAATCACTAAAGCGATTTGAGAAAAAATATTTATTGAACTATTTAAAAATAGGATAAATACCAATCCTCCAAAAACAGCCAATGGCACTGTAAGCATAATTATAAATGGGTGGACAAAAGAGTTAAATGTTGCTGCCATAACTAAATAAGCAGTCAATAACCCAAGGGCAAATATTAAATAAAGTTCATTTGTGGTTTCTTTTACCTCTTCTGACTCACCTTTCCAGGTTATTTGATTATTAGGTGCAACTTCTGCCATAATATTTTCTAGATACTCAATTGCTTCAAATAAAGAGTAATTTTCATTTACATTTGCTGAAATAGTCACTGCTCTCTGTCTATCATATCTTGCTAATTCTTTTGCAGATCCTTCTTCTTTTAAATCAACTAAATTTGATAGTGAGATCAATTCACCAGTTATACTTGATCTAACAAATAATTTACTTAAGCTATCTTTATCTTTTCTATCCACTAAATATTGCTGGAGAATAATTGGATATTCTTTTCCCAATTTGTTAAATGTAGTAACTCTTTTACCACCATATAAAGTTTCCAATGTTTGACCAATAGATCTAGTAGATATTCCTAAATCTTTTGCTTTATTTTTATTGATCACCAATTTTACTTCCGGTTTGTTTCTATTATAATCCGATTCAATTCTTGATAATCCTCTATTTCTTCTAAGTTTACTTATTACTTCTTTTTGAATGCTTTCTAATTCTTCATAAGTGCTTCCTAAAATTACCATTTGGACTGGTTTATTATAATTAGAAACTCTTATCCCTTGAGGAGAGATTGGAAAAGCTAGAGTTTGAGGAACAGTTACTATCTTGCCAATGGCTTGTCTCATGATTGTCAAAGCATCTTTATCTCGTTTTTTCCAATCGTCTAGTAAAGCAATTATAATAAAACTATTAAATGAATTTGCAGAACTACCAAAACCTGGAACTCTCATGATAAATCTATTATAGGGACTATCTTCAGCCTGTAGTAATGGAAGCAATCTCTTCTCTACATCTTGAGCTCTTTGTTGTGTATAGTCAAATGAACTGCCTTCATCGGTAAAACCAATAACCAAATAAACACCTCTATCTTCTTTTGGAAGAAGCTCTTTAGTTGTGTACGTAAATAAAGCTACAGATCCAGCTATTATTAGAAAAATAAAAGTTATTATAGTTTTTCTCTTATTAATCCAATAATTTAATGTTTCTTTATAGAAATTTGAAAAACCTTGAAAAAAAATATTAAATTTTTTTACAAAAAAAACCATTACTTGATTTTTTTTTCAAAAATTTACTCGCAAGCATTGGAGATAAAGTTAAAGCAACAAATGATGAAACAACAATAGAGAAAGATAAAGCTATAGCAGTTTCTCTAAATAAAGTTCCAGATATTCCTTTGATAAATATTAATGGAATAAAAACAGCTAGCAGAATTAAAGTTGTTGCAATAATTGCAAAGGTAATTTGTTTTGAACCGTTGTAAGCTGCTGCTAATGAGTTTTCTCCATTTTCTATTCTTCTATAAATTGCATCAGTCATTATGACCGAGTCATCTGTAATAATTCCAATTGCAAGTATAAAGCTAAGTAAAACAAAAATATTAATAGATAGATCAAACAGATAAATTCCAAGAAAAGATGCAATTAAACTTACAGGTAGTGCAACTGCAGGAACAATAACTGCTTTAATATTACCTAAAAATAAATAAATTATTATTACAACCAAAACAAATGCTATTGCTAAAGTTTTATAAACCTCGTCAATTGCTGCATTAACATATGTGGCTCTGTTAAATGAAATTTCTAACTTTAAGCCTTCGGGCAATGTTTTTCTTACTTCAATTATTTTTTTTTGAATTTCTTTTGAAAGCTCAACAGTTGAGGCACCACTTTTAGCGTAAATTCCTATTCCTACTGTCTTTTGATTTAAATTTTTTTTGCTTTGAGCTTTAAATAATGTTTTTTCAGAAACAGGACCAAATTCTACATTTGCAACATCTGATAATCTTACAACTTTGTCATTTGTTCTTTTAATAGGTAAAAATTTTAATTCGTCAATATTTGTATAAGACTTATCTAAATTAATAGTTAAATCTATATTATCTGCTTCTAAAGTTCCCGCAGGCAAACTTATGTTTTCATTTCTAAGTGCACTTTCAACTTCTTGAATAGTCATGTCATTTGCAGCTAATTTAATAGGGTCAATCCAAACTCTAACGCTAAGCTCTCTAAGTCCTCCTAGAAGAATTCTTCCAACATTTTTTACACTTGAAAAAGAGTCTACTAGATATCTATCTGCGTAATCACCAAGCTCTAAATCTGACCAAGTTGAAGATGAAACAGAAAGCCACATTGTTGTAGTAAATCCAGCTGCTTGTTTTAAAATTTGTGGAGCATCAGCTTCAGAAGGTAGATTATCAACTACTCTAGCCACTCTTTCTCTTATATCATTAGCAGCATCATCTAGCTCAATATCAGTATCAAACTCTATGTTGATACTACTTCTTCCGTTTTCAGATTTGGAGTCTATATTTTTTATTCCTTCTGCACCTCCTATAACGTCTTCTATCACTTGAGTTATTTCCTGATCTATGATTGGAGCTGAAGCAGACTTGTAATCGACTTTAACTTGTACTACAGGTGGCTGTAAACCGTCAGGTAACTCCCTAACTGGTACTTCAGAGTAAACAAATAGACCAAACACAATAAGTATTAAAGATAGTACCCAAGCTACAACTGGTCTTCTTATGCTGACTTCAGTGATATACATTTAGTTTCTTAATAATTATTACTTCTTATCTTCTTCTTTGGTTGATTTCTTTTTTTTACCCCAACCCGATGAATTTTGTTTTGAACCATATTTTATTGGTTTAATCTTTCCATTAGGTCTTGTCTTTTTTAAACCTTCAGCAACTACCGTGTCACCATCTTCTAAACCAGATGTGATTTCTACAATGCCTTTTTTTCTTAAACCTATTTCTACTGGTACTTTTTTTACAGTATTTTCTTTGTCTACTTTATATACGTAAACATTATCACCCTCCATTATCAGGCTAGTATCAAGAATACTTAACGAATTTCTCTCATTATAATTAATAGAGATTTCTAATAACGATCCAGACAGAAGTTCATTGTTAGGGTTATTTAATTTAATCCTTACTGGTAGAGATCTTTTATTTGTGTCAATTCTACTTGCAGTAGACTCTACAATTCCAGAATATTTTTTAAGAGCATTTCCAGAGAATTTTATATCTGCGTTTTGACCTTTTTTTACATAAGGCGCAAAAGTTTCAGGTATATCGACATCAACAAATAGAACAGAAGTGTCTTCTAAATTTAATACAATTGAGGTTTGAGAAACATCTATATCGTTTGAAAAATCTCGTTTTCCAATAATTCCGTCAAAGGGAGTAGTTATATTTCTATTCTTTAATTTTGCGATTACATCTCCTGTTTTGACTTTTGTGTTAAATTTAATTGGTTCTAATATTTCATATTTTTCAATATTAAAGGATTTAATTTGAGCAGGCACAGCAGTACCAAATGTTTCGATCGTATTTTGAAACAATTTTTGCTCAACCACTTTTACGATTATTCCTGGAGGAGGTCTTTTACTAAATTTTTTTTGGAAATGATTGCCAATCATTGTTCTGGCAATGATTACAGCTGCAATGATAAAAAAGAAGATAAGTACTATTGATGTAATTTTTGTTGATCTTTTCATATTCTAACTCTTTCCATACTCCGACCATGAGCCATCGTATATTGAAGGCATATATTTAGCATTTATTAGAGAATAAGCTAGTGCCAATACGCTTGCGGTTACCCCAGAACCACATGAAAATACTATATTTTTTTCTTGATCAAATTTTAAGGATTCAAATTTTTTTTTGATTTCATCTTTACTTAAAAAAGTATGGTCTTCATTAATTAATTCAGAAAAGGGAAGGCAAAAAGAGTTTTTTATTGAACCACTTCTTAAACCTTTCCTCGGTTCAGCAACTTTTCCCTCAAATCTTTCTCTGCTTCTTGCGTCAACAACATTAAATTCTTTTTTATCAATATTTTCATCAATTTGTTTTTTACTTTTAACAAGCTCTTTGTTTTCTTTGCTAGAATATTTAGAAGTTTTAACAATTACTTCTTTGTCATCTGTGGTTTTCTTCTCTTTTTTCCATTTTTTTAGTCCACCATCGAGTACATGAACTAGTTTTGGATCATGGCCATAGTAAATTAAATTGTACCAACATCTGCAAGAACTAATAACATCAGAATTATCGTAAACTACTATTTCATCTCTATTTTCTATACCCATATTGCTCATTATTTTTTCCCAAGATTTAGCATCAGTGAGCATATGAGGTAAATCAGTATCTAATTTAGAATTTTTATCTAAATCAAAAAAAATAGCATTTGGAATATGTTCCTCGGTATATTCCTCAAAACCATTTCTTTGAGTTTGAGGCATATGCCATGAGCAATCAATGATTTTAACCTTATTAATATTATTTTCTAGCCAACTTGTATCAATTAAAGACATTTTATCTTTTTTCCAAATATCGTTGATGATATTCTTCAGCTGGACAATAATTTTTGACTAAAGAAGTTTTTGTTACAACTTTTCCTGATAATTTGAGGTTTTCTTTTTCTATTATTTTTTCAGCAATAATTTTTTGCTGATCATTTAAATAAAATATTTCACTTCTATATTGGGTCCCAAAATCTGGTCCTTGAGAATTTAAGGTTGTTGGGTCATGAATTTCAAAAAAATATTCAAGAATTTTTTGGTAAGATATTACCTTAGGATCAAAATCTAATTTTACTACTTCTGCATGATTTGTTGTGCCTGTGCATACTTCTTTGTAATTAGTTTCAGCATTGTGACCTCCGCAATAACCTACTTCTGTTTTTATAACTCCATCAAGTTTACTAAACTTAATTTCTGGTCCCCAAAAACATCCTAATCCTAAAATTGCTATTTCCATTGATAATTAAGTTAATTAATTTAAAGTTAATCATATGCTATCAAAAAATCAATTAGGCTTTTTTTACATGTTCATATCAGTATGTGCATTTTCACTTATGGATGTGATTGTTAAATGGTCTGATGATTATCCCGTTGGACAAGTACTATTTTTCAGAGGATTTTGTGGAATAATTCCTATTTTATTCCTTATCCCTAAAGACAGATATTTAGATTTTTATAAAACAACTAGACCGTTTCTTCATTTTAAAAGATGTTTAGCAGGATTAATTGCTTTGGTTTCTATATTTGTAGCATTAAGAAATTTACCTTTGGCAACAGTTGTAAGTATATCTTTTGCAGCGCCAATATTTATAACAATATTTTCAATTTTTTTATTAAAAGAAAAAGTTGGTATTTATCGATGGTTAGCGGTCTTAGTTGGATTTGTGGGCATAATCTTCATAACTGAACCAGGTTTTAGCTCTTTAAATTTATATTATATTTATCCAATAATTTTTTGCTTAGGTTTATCTTACGTTGCTATTGCTATAAGAAAATTATCATCAACTGAGCCTGCTTGGTTGATTAGTTTTTTCTTTTCATTCTCTATAATGCTTTTAAGTTTTTTATCTTTTTATCAGGGATGGATCTTGCCAAGTTTACCTGATTTATTTTTGCTATCAATGGTTGGTATATTAGGTGGTCTTGCAAATTTATGGTTGTCACAATCTTATAAATATTCAGAAGTGAGTTTGGTTTCTACCTTAAAATATCTTGGATTAGTATTTGCTATAATATTTGGATATTTTATTTGGAATGAAATACCAACTTCTAAAACTTTATTAGGTGCTTTATTGGTCATTGTTTCATCTATTATTATATTTAGAAGAGAGATGTATTTGAAAAAAAAATTATCTGTTTCTCGACATGAGTAAAACTCCATCATATTGGAATAAAGCAAAAAAATATTTATCTAAAAAAGATAAAATCATGTCTTCTTTGATTAAAAAATATAAATCCCCGTCAGAGACAGTGCTAACTTCAAGAAAAGATGTCTTTTTCTCTCTCTGTAAAAGTATAATTGGACAACAAATTAGTGTAGCTGCTGCTAATTCAGTTTTTTTAAAATTTAAGAAAAAATGCAAAAATAAAATTAATGCAAAAACAGTAAGCAAGTTATCTACTATTCAGCTCAAAAGTTGTGGTCTAAGTAGACAGAAAGTGAAAGGAATAAAAAGTTTAGCCCAAAAAATATTAAGTAAAGAATTTAATCTAAGACTTATTTCAAAAATGTCTGATGAAGATGCCATAATTTATCTTTCTCAATTAAGACAAATTGGAAGATGGTCAGCAGAAATGATTTTATTATTTACTTATAATCGTCCTAATATTTGGCCAATCCAAGATATTGGCTTGTTAAGAGCTATTTCAAAAAATTTTAATAAAAAATATCTTCCACCAGAAAGTTATGTGAAATATCTAAACAAAAAGTTTTCCCCTTACTGTTCTGTTGCAACTTGGTATTTATGGAGAAGTATAGATCCCGAACCTATTCAATATTAAGTCTTTATCAGCTTACATTCCCTCAAAAATTATGTGTTCTCTAGTAGCATTATTTTCCAAATGTTTTCTAGCTTCAACATACTCTTCGGAATTGTAACAATTTTTTGCTGTTTCAATATCTGGAAATTCTGCAAGCGCTACTCTAACCATCTCCCTACCTTCTAAAGTTACATTATTTGCACTTCTTGCTATTATTTTTCCAGAATATTTTTCAACCGCCTCTTTTGCTTTAACGGCATATTTTTTAAGTCTTTCGTCATCTTTTATTTCAGTATAATTTGCAACCCAATAAGCTTTCATAATTCTCCTTTTTAAATTTTTTTAATTATGATACCAAATTTATGTGAAAAAATTATTTTTAAATTTCTTTGGTACATCATTATTTTTGATATTTTTAACATTAACCCACGTTAACGCTGATGAATTGTTTAATAAAGGAAAAGAAGTTTTTCTGGGAGCTGGAAATTGTGCAGCATGTCATATGCTCTCAGACGCTGGATCCAACGCAATGGTTGGTCCAAATTTAAATGAAATTAGACCTGATATTCAAAGAATTATGATGGCAGTTAGAAACGGTATAGGAGTAATGCCCGCAATGGAGGGTATACTAACTAATGAGGAAATAGAAGCAGTTGCTCACTATACTTCTATAGCTGCGGAACAATAATAAAAATTTTAACTATAATTTTTTATCCAATGTTTAGCTATATCTACTCTTTTGCAGATCCAAATATCCTTAAATTTTGTGATGTAATTTAAAAATTTTTTAAGAGACTGTATTCTACCAGGTCTTCCAATTAATCTACAATGCAAGCCAACCGACATCATCTTTGGTGAAGTTTTTCCTTCCTCATAAAGGGCATCGAAACTATCTTTTAAATAATTATAAAATTGTTCACCCGAATTAAATCCTTGATTGGTTGCAAACCTCATATCATTGTTATCAAGCGTATAAGGAACCATTAGCTGTTTTTTATTTCCTTTTTTTATCCAATAAGGAAGATCATCACTGTATGTATCACTACAGTACAAAAAACTACCATTATCAACTACTAAATCTAGAGTATTTTCACTACACCTACCAGTGTACCAACCAGCAGGTTGATTACCAAAAATCTTTTTTATAGATTTTACTGCAAGTTTCATATCATTCTTTTCTTTTTTCTTTGATACATTTTGATAGTCAATCCATCTCCACCCATGACTAGCAACTTCATAATTTGCTTTTTTTATAGCCGAACAAACTTCTTTATTTCTTTCCAATGCCATACCAACTCCAAAAATAGTAAGTGGAATTTTCTTTTTATTAAATAGATCATGAATTCTCCAAAACCCTCTTCTCGATCCATATTCATAAATTGATTCCATATTTAAGTGTCGACCTTTAATTGGTTTTGCTCCTATAATTTCTGATAAAAATATTTCTGAAGTTTTATCACCATGAAGAGTACAATTCTCTGCTCCCTCCTCGTAATTAAGCACAAATTGCAAAGCCAACTTAGCATTACCAGGCCACTTTACCTTAACTTTTTTGGAACCATATCCCACCAAATCTCTTGGGTATTTTTTTTTCATTTTTTCAAAATAATTTTATCTTTTTTAAATTTATAAATAACAAGATTGTTTCCTTTTCCTTTTCTATCAACAATTAGAAAATTCATATTTTTCATAGAAATTAATGGAAAGTGCCAAATACCAGCATTGTAATTAACCCCAGTTTGTTTTGGGACTAAAAAGGATTGGATTTTATTTACATCTGGCTTATCTCCTTTTGGTGCTACAAATACTAAAAACTTTGTATCTTCCATTGGTATAAAAGCTTGGCTTCCTAAAGGATGTTTTTCCATCATATCAATTTTCATAGGAAACCTTCTTTTTTTTGCTTTAAAAATACTAACAATTGCTTTCCCTTTGTTTTTAGATGCATCTACGTTTATCAAATTATCAAATCTTTTTGCATACCCATCATTAATATTTATAGGATTTTTTTTTGATGCATCTATTAATTGACCAAATTTAGAAAAATTTTTTTTAGTAATTTTTTTTGCTTTTATTATTTTCATCTTACAAAATTTCCGAATGCCCTTATTCTTGAAATTCCACCGTCTGGATAGATATTTATTCTAATATAATTTTCCTTAATTCTCTTAATTAAGAATTTTTTAAAAACATGTTTCTTGTGAGCTGACAGTTTTGACTTATTTAAAATAAACTTCCAATTTTTTGAATTATTGACAATTGATTTATTGGACAGATCTTTTGAAATGCTTGCAGTTTGAATTGAACAACTGTCGGGATAGTTTCCTTTAAAATGATGGGTATCTATCTCTAGTTTTTTTATTAATCCTGGTTTTCCAAATTTTATTATAAGCCAATCAAAGTTTTTTCCTCTACTTCTTCTTGTTTCCCAACCATCTCCCATATTTTTTCCTTTACCAGGTGCTATGATATTTTCAGCCCTGCCGAAATGTTCATTATTACAACCAATAATTGAAGCGCCATTTAAAACAGATGTAAGGTTGATAGTTTTGTTATTTAAAAAGTTTTTCTCCATTTCAATTTTTCCATAAAGCCTTAGTCTTGCAACTCCACCATCTGGAAAAATGTTTAGTCTTATATAATTAAAAACAGATTTGTTCTTTGATTTGAAGCTATGGTTTCGGCTTGGTCCAAGTTTTTTTTTGCTCAGTAAAGAAATCCATTTTGTTTTCTTATTAGGCTTTGTTTTACTTAAGCAACCCTCTAACGAAGCATGTGTAGGCTGATTTCCATTGAAGTGTGTTGTGTCAATGTCTATATCAAATATCTTTCCAGGTTTACCAAGTTTTAAAATTAAATAATCAAAACCTTTTGATCTTCTTCTCCTTGTTTCCCATCCATCCATCCATTTACCATGTTTGTCAAATAGTCCATCTTTAAAAACTGGAGTTTCGATGTTTAATATTCTATGAGCAGCTGCAAAAAAATCATCGGTCTTAAATATAACTTTAGATCCAATTCTTGGATCTGCTAAGTTAATCATTTTTGCACTTATAAATTTTTTCATTTTTTGTTTATTTCATTCAAACGAAAGGTTGCGATTTTTTTTACTTGTTTTTTTGCTTCAAGGAATTCACTTTCTACATCACTTTGTATTCTTTGTCTAAAATTATTCAAAATTTCATTTTTATCTTTACCTTTTACGGCAATTATAAAAGGAAAATTAAACTTTTTTTTATATTCTGCATTTAATTTTTTAAATTCCTCATATTCATCATTAGAACATTGGTTTAATTTTGCAGAGGCTTGTTCTGATATAGATTCAGAGGTCATTTTTTTTGCTACAGCAAGCTCAGGATGTGCATTTAAAATCTCTAAAATTTTATTGTTTTCGTAATTTTCATAAATATCAAGCATTTTAAACACAATATCTTCGAAGTTTTTAAATGGTCTTGACTCAAAAGCTTCCATAGCAACTGATTCAGTTTTTTCAAAAACATTACCAAATACAGACAAAAAATCAGACTTGTTAAGATCGTTAATGTTATCTATTGTTCTCATATAACTTTAAATAATTTAAGTTTGAAATTAAATGATACTATAATTTTATGACAAAGCTCACAACTCATGTTTTAGATGTGTATTCTGGTAAACCTGGCAAAGGTATCTTAGTTGAGTTATTTTATATTAATAATTCAGAACGAAAAAAATTAACGTCAACAAAACTCAATGACGATGGTAGAGCTAATTCACCATTAGCAGAGGGAGATGTTTTTATTAAGGGTAAATATGAATTAGTTTTTCATATTGGTGATTATTTTAAAAATACATCTTCAGCTAATGATGTACCATTCTTGGATGATGTTGTTATCAGATTTGGTATTTCAGATCCTTCACAGCATTATCATGTTCCTTTACTTGTTTCACCTTGGAGTTATTCTACTTATAGAGGTAGTTAAGTGATATCGAGTTCTGTTAAATTTTTATTAAATGACAAGCTTATAGTAATCAAAAATCCAGATCCAAACCAAACATTACTTAATTATATTAGAACTGAATTAAAAAAGACTGGAACTAAAGAGGGATGTTCAGAGGGTGGCTGTGGTGCATGTACAATTGTTTTAGGTGAATTAGTCGATAATAAAATTGAATATAAAGCAATTAATTCTTGCATTTCATTTGTCCCATCATTGAATGGTAAGCAACTTATAATTGTTGAAGATTTAGTTTCTCAAAATGGAAAACTTCATCCAGTGCAAGATGCGATAGTTAAATTTCATGGTTCCCAATGTGGTTTCTGTACCCCAGGATTTGTTATGTCTTTATTTTCAATGTTTAAAAATAACAAAAAACTTAGTAATGAATTAATAACAGATTCTATATCAGGTAATTTATGTCGTTGTACTGGTTATAGACCTATAATTGATGCTGCCAAAAGTTTAAATAAGATAAACAAGAATGATCAATTTTCTAAAAATAAAAATAAAGTTATTCAGCAATTAAAAAAAATTAAACCGAAAAATGTTTATATTAAAAAAGATGATAAAATCTATTTTTCACCAAAAAATATTAAAGATTTAAAAGGTATAATTAAAAAACATTCTAAATTTAGTTTTCTTGCTGGTGGAACTGACTTATCTTTAAAAGTTACAAAAGAAAGAAAAGAAATTCCTTTTATAGTTGATTTAAAAGAAATTAATGAATTAGATTTTATAAAAGTAAGTAAAAATTCTTTAGAAGTTGGTTCCGCTACACCATTAATAAAATTTGAAAAAGAAATTAAAAAATATTATCCAGATTTTTATTCGGTTCTAAAAAGATATGGATCTGTTCAAATTCGAAATGTTGGAACTATAGGTGGCAATATTGCAACTGCATCTCCAATTGGCGACTCACTGCCAATTCTATTATCTTTAAATGCAGAGGTTTTAATTGAAAGTTTTAATAAAAGAAAAGTATTACCTTTAAATCATTTTTTTCTTGATTACAGAAAAACTAAATTAAAAAACAATGAATTTATACACTCAATAAAAATACCATTATTTAAGAAAAATATTTTTAAGGCATTTAAGATCTCAAAAAGATTTGATGATGATATTTCATCTGTTTGTGGATCTTTTAATTTTGAGATAAATAATAATAAAATTAAGGAG
>CACEFK010000018.1 GCA_902558835.1 uncultured Pelagibacteraceae bacterium | reverse complement strand
CATATCAAATTTTTTATGGGTAATTCTTTCAAAACATTTCTTAAACATACGGCTAAAGATTTTCATAATCAGTCAGTAAATCCTCCAGTAGTAAGAGCTTCTACAATTATCTTTAAGTCAATGAAAGATATTAGAAAAACTCAAGCTAAGGCAATTAAAAATCCAACAGGAGGACACTATGATTACGGAAGACAAGGTACATCAACGACTTATATATTACAAAAAATTTTAACTAAACTTGAAGAAAGTTATCATGTTTTTACTACACCAACAGGTTTTGGTGCAGTTTTTTTAGCTATATTCAGTGTGACTAGACCAGGTGACGAAATAATTGCTGCTGACCCTGTTTATAGTCCAACAAGATTATTAACTGAAAATTTTTTAAAAGAATTTAATATTAAAACGTCTTTTTATAATCCACATGATTTAAAAACATTAGAAAAAAGTATTACAAAAAAAACAAAGTTAATATTTGTAGAGAATCCAGGCAGTAACTCTTTTGACTTTCAAGATATTGGAAAAATTCTATCAATTGCAAAAAAACATAAAGTTTTAACAGCGATAGACAACACTTGGGGAACCCCTTACTTCTTAAAACCTATTAAATTAGGCTTTGATATGTCAATTGTGTCTGCAACAAAATATTATTCAGGTCATTCAGATGTAATGGGTGGTTCATTAGCTGTTAATAAAAAAGTATTTCCAAAAGTTAAAGCTGCTGAGAGGATTACAGGTTTAAGATTAGGACCTGATGATGCTTATTTAATTACAAGAGGTTTAAGAACTTTAGATGTTCGATTAGATAGACATAGAGAAAATGCTAAAAAAGTTGCTGAGTTTTTATCTAAATTCAAAAATATAAAATTACTCTATCCATATAAAAAAGATTCTTACAATTTTAGAATGTGGAAAAAATATTATTCAGGAGCATCTGGGTTAATGGGCTTAAAAATAAAATGCAAAAATATTAATTCTGTAAGAAAATTTGTTAATTCATTAAAATTATTTGGGTACGGTTACAGTTGGGGAGGATTTGAAAGTTTAGCCTTGCATCAAGAATACAGAGAAACAGGAAATAGAAAATTTTTAAACTTAGCAAAAGATGAGCATCTTGTTAGATTACATATTGGTTTAGAAGATCCCAATGATTTGATTGCCGATTTAAAAAAAGCATTAAAATATATTAAATGAGCTCAGAAAATTTTACCATAAGCAAGAAAGCGTTAATAACATTAGTTGCAGCATCTATAGTTGTCATTATTTCTTTAGGAATAAGGCAGACCTTTGGATTGTTTTATTTTGACTTTAATACTGACTTAGATATTTCCATTTCCCATTTTGGATTTGTTATGGGATTGCAATTATTACTCTGGGGAGTATTCAGTCCTTTATTTGGTATAATTACTGATAAGTATGGAGGGGCAATTGCAATATTTATTGGCTTTGTTTTTTATTTAGCAGGTGTTTTATTTTTTTATTCTGGTTTTAATACTGGGGGTTATTTTACTTTAACAATAGGCGTATTGATTGGAATTGGCTTAGGTTCTACTGCAATAGGTATCCCAGTATCAGTTGTAGCTAAACATTTTCCAGCATCTAATAGAACTATTGCAACAGGAATTGTTACATGCGCAGGGTCTTTTGGATATTTTGTTTCGCCTTTACTTGTAAGATATTCTTTAGTTGAAACAGGTTGGGAAAATACACTTTTATATTTTTGTCTTCTTTTAGGAGTCGGATTGGTAGTATCTTTATTTGTTAGTACTCCAAAAATACCTGTAGGAGTTAATCAAGATAATAATCAAACAGCAAGAGAAGCTTTAAAAGAGGCATTTGCAAACAAAAGTTTTATTTATCTTACTTTGGGTTTTTTTGTTTGTGGTTGGCACATTGCTTTAGTGGCAACACATATTCCTACTTATATGGCAGATAAAGGCTTGCCTGACTGGACACCTGCAATGGTTCTAGCTTTGATTGGTGTATTTAATATGGCCGGCACTATTACAAGTGGTTATTTAGCAACAAGGTATAGTAAGAAAAAAATATTAAGTGCAATATATCTTTTAAGAGGAGTTTCAATAATCTATTTTATTTTCTTACCACCAAGTATTTTTAATTCTGTAGTTTTTGGAGTTACTTTTGGTTTTTTGTGGCTATCCACAGTTCCTCCAACAAATGGAATTGTCGCCCATATTTTTGGTACAAAATACGTTGGGCTTTTATATGGAATAGTTTTCGTAAGCCATCAAATTGGTTCTTTCCTAGGAGCATATCTAGGCGGTGTATTTTATGAATTAAATGGAAATTTTGATTATGCATGGTACGGATCTATCGCATTATCATTATTTGCAGGTCTGATACATTTACCTATAGTAGAGAAAGCAATTGAAAGAACTCAGGCAGCATAAATTTAGATTTAACCCTTATTTAGAGGATCTGTATCAATCAGATAAACCTTTAATTATTTATAAAGTAGATGATGGGTATAACATCTACACTGATTTTTCCAAAAAAATTGTTTTAACAAAAAAAAACATACATAATTTTCTTAAATCGTTAGAGAAAAAAAAATATAAAAAAGAGACAGACTTGTATCTTGGTTTTTTTGGTTATGAAATTTTATGTAATTTAATTGGTATTAATTTAAAAAATAAAAAAAGGATAAATTTTTATAAAGGGGTTTTTTATAAACCCGAGACAATAATTAAAATTAGAAAAGATATTAAAGTTATATCTAGTATAAAAAAAAATACATTCAATTATCAATTCAACAAAACTCAAATACTAAGTCCCTTCAAGATTAATATTTCTTATGAAAAATATAAAAAAATATTTGAATTATTTTCAAAAAAAATAAGAGAAGGTGAGACTTATCAAATTAAAATTTGTACCAAATATAAGAATAAATCATTAATTAATCCTGTTAATTTTTTTTGGAAATTAATGCGTGTTAATGCGTCCCCAGAGTCATTTATGATAAAGGATAAAGATTATTCTATAGTAAGTTGCTCTCCCGAAACATTAATTGATAAGAAAAAAAACAAAATAATTACCAAACCAATCGCTGGTACTTTTAAAAAAAAATTATTATCTAATAAAAATATAGCTCTTAAATATTTTAAAAATAACGAGAAAGAAACCAAAGAACACAACATGATAGTTGATATGGAAAGAAGTGATTTATCAAAAATTTGTAAGCCTGGAAGTGTTAAAATACTTAAAAAAAAATACGTTGAAGAATATAAGCATCTTTTTCATTATGTGACTTCAATTGGCGGAATATTAAATAAAAATACAAAATTGATTGATATCATCAAAGCTATGATGCCCGGAGGATCTGTAATTGGTTGTCCTAAGATAAGAACGTTAGAACTTCTAAATAATCAAGAAAAAGAAAGTAGAAATATTTTTACAGGAAGTTTTGGATTTATTAAATTTAATCAAGATATGAAGTTTAATATTATAATTAGATCTATATTAAATTACAAAAATCAATCAGAGATCTCTGCTGCATCTGGAGTAGTGTTAGATAGTTCACCTAAGAAAGAGTTTAATGAAAATTATATTAAAGCAAAATCTTTACTGGAGTTGTTTAAATGATTTACATAATCGATCATCAAGACTCTTTTACTTGGAATGTTGTTCATCAATTTGCAAAATTTGATAAGGTTTTTTGCTCAAATTATTACGAGTTAAATAAGAAATTACTTGATAAAAGCGATGTGATCGTTTTATCACCAGGACCTGGATCACCAAAGGATTACCCTAATACTTCAAAAATTTATAAAAAATACAGAGGGAGGAAAAAAATTATAGGTATTTGTCTTGGTTATCAAATGATTTTGCATAATGAAGGAGGCAAAATAATACAACAAAAAAAAATTTATCATGGATTTCAATCTAAAATAAAAACAAATAAGCAAAGTAAAATCTTTAAAAATAATCAACAGTTTAAAGTTGGAAGATATCATTCATTAAAATTAAAGGAGCCATTTAAATCGAATTCTATTAAAATAACTATGAGATGTAGTAAAACAAAAATACCAATGGGCCTTGAAGATAATCAAAATAAAATATATGGATTTCAATTTCATCCAGAATCTTTTTTAACAGAAAATGGCAACACTCTTATTAAAAAAATCTTATCAGCTTAGTAATCTTAAAGAAGTTAATTTCAAAGACCTTTGGGGGTCTAGAGGTGTATTCACCACAATGCGAATGGTTGGAAAACCTCCTAAGTTAATACTTTTAAAACCGCATTTAGAGAACTTAATAAAATCTACAAAAAAATATGAAATTAGAAAAAAAAATTTAAAAAGTATTATTAAAGATTTAATTGACAAAAACACTCTATACAAAGGTCCTGATAATTTATTTCGTATAGCGTTAAATAAAAAACTGATATCAGTCTCAATTAGAAAAAGACCAAAACCAAAAAGTAATTTTAATCTTTTATTGTTTAGATATAAACGAATAGAACCAAATTATAAAAATCTCTATTATAAAAAAATATTAGCAAAATTAAGCAAAGTTGACTCAACTAAATTTGATATTGCTCTAGTTGCTAATGATAAAATTTTAGAAACTGGTACTTCAAATTTAGTTTTTGTGAAAAATGGAAAGATTTTTTCACCTAAAAAAAATTGTTATTTTGGAAATACACTTAAATTTATAAGTAAGAAAATTAAAATTAATTTTAAAGATATTTTAATTAAATCAATTGATGATTATGATGAAATAATTCTTGTTGGATCTGGTAAAGGGGTAACATCAGTATCAAAAATTAATGATCTTAAATGGAAGAGGAGAAAGACTGGTTGCTACACAAAGTTAAATAAAATATATAACTCTCTTGTTTAAATATGAAAGATCCAAACAATCCTTGTATATTTTGTAAAATTAGAAAAGAAGAGCTTCAGTTTGAAAACCAATTGGCTTATTCATCTGCAGATAGCTACCCTGTCTCAAAATTTCATAGTCTTATCGTTCCTAAAAGACATGTTGAAACATATTTTGAGCTTACTAAAGATGAAATTCAGGCATGTAACGAGTTAATCTTTAAAACTAAAGAAAAAATTTTAAAACAAGATACTAGTGTAAAAGGTTTTAATATAGGCACAAATGCAGGAAAATCTGCAGGCCAATCAATTATGCATTGTCATATTCATCTAATTCCCAGAAGAGAAGGGGATGTTGAGAATCCTCAGGGTGGTGTTAGGTCTGTGATCCCAAAAAAACAACATTACAAAAGAAAGTAATTATTTTTTAATTGTTATTAAAGACAAATTTATCAATAGTTTTTGTTGATATGATGAGTTATCTAGACTAGAAAACTTTAAATTATTTAAAATAATTATACATAAGGGTAAGATGCTTGAAACAAATCCATTTTCGTTATTATCAGAAGTAGTTCCTACTGTTGTCATGCAAGGTTTTATAATTGCAATGGTTCTTTTAATTGCTTTTGGAACAATTATTCAGATGATACATCATAAAAATTTAACTTATTTCTTTAACAATGCAAAAAAAGCAAAATTGCAGGCAACAAGAGAGGTTGGAGCTGCTGAAAAAGCAAAAATTATTGCTAAGACTACTGTTTATGACATTGGAACAACATCAGAATTAGGTTTTGGAAAAAGAAGATTAGCTCATGTTCTTGGTATGTATGGAACTATAATCTTTTGGATTGCTTCAGCAATGTTAGTGTTTTGTTATACAGGTGTAGATAAAACTTCTTCTACATTATGGTCAATGCTATGGCATGTAGGTGCAATACTCACATGTGTTGGTGGATTTTGGTTTTGGTTTTTTTTAAGAGTAGATGTTTCTGCCGAAGCACACCCTTGGTATAGAATTATTAAAGCTGATTTGTTTGTTCTAGCATTATTAGCATGTTCAACTTTTGGACTAGCTTGGTCTTATACTCAATTTAATGGTCAAGTAGGTTTGTCATTCTTGTTTTTTGCATTGTTTGTAGTTTCTAATTTAGTTTTATTTGGTGGAGTTTATTGGTCAAAATTTGCTCACATGTTCTACAAACCTGGAGCAGCAATACAGAAAAATTTGGCTGAAGCAGACGGTTCTAGAGATAATTTGCCACCTCCTGCGGATGCTCCTGAGCAATTTGGCTTAGGAATAAAAAGAGAAGAGCCAAAACATTATTAATATGATAACAAAAAAGGAAAGAAAATAAATTATGTCAACTTTTGTATATATGACTAGATGTGATGGATGTGGTCACTGCGTAGATATTTGTCCATCTGATATAATGCACATTGATGAAAATATTAGACGTGCAAAAAATATAGAACCCAATTTTTGTTGGGAATGTTATTCATGTGTAAAAGCATGCCCAAATCATGCGATTGACGTAAGAGGATATGCAGATTTTGCTCCAATGGGACATAGCGTTAGAGTAAGACGTGAAGAAGAAAAAGGAACTATTTCTTGGAAAATAAAATTTAGAAATGGAACAACAAAAGACTTTGTTTCACCAATAACAACGAAACCATGGGGAAAATTTATTCCTAAACTTGCAGATGGTGAAAAAGTAAAACAAGGAGAATTAAATTCACAAAGATTATACACCGAACCTGAAGGACTAAACATCGATGGTGAACTTCCTGCAGTTCCAAAAGACTCTTTTAAAAAAGGAGTTTATTACTAATGGCTAAGCACAAAACTCATTACGAAGACTGTGATATATTAGTTGTTGGTGGAGGAATGGCCGGCACTGGTGCAACTTTCGAAGCAAGACACTGGGGCAGAGATATGAAAATAGTTTGTGTTGAAAAAGCTAACATAGATAGAAGTGGGGCAGTAGCCCAAGGTCTTTACGCAATTAACTGTTACATGGGTATGCAGTGGGGCGAAAATCAACCTGAAGATCATGTCAGATACGCAAGAAATGATTTGATGGGAATGGTTAGAGAAGATTTAGGGTATGACATGGCTCGTCATGTTGACTCAACCGTTCATATGTTTGATGAGTGGGGTCTTCCTATGATGAAAAATGAAGAGACTGGAAGATATTTAAGAGAAGGTAAGTGGCAGATAATGATCCACGGTGAAAGTTATAAACCAATTGTTGCAGAAGCAGCAAAAAAATCTGCGGACAAAATTTATAATAGAATTATGATTACTCATCTTTTAATGGATGAGGCTCAAGAGAATAGAGTGGGTGGAGCTGTTGGATTTAATATGAGAACAGGTGATTTCCATGTATTTAGAGCAAAGGCTGTAATTGTTGCAGCAGGAGGAGCTTCACACATATTTAAGCCTAGAGCTGTTGGAGAAGGTATGGGAAGAACTTGGTATGCTCCTTGGAGTAATGGTTCAGCATACGCATTACCAATTGCAGCTGGTGCTAAAATGACTCAAATGGAAAATAGAATTGTATTATGTAGGTTTAAAGATGGATATGGACCTGTTGGCGCTTACTTCTTACATTTAAAAACATATACACAAAATGCAAACGGTGAAAACTACGAGAAGAAATGGTATGATCAGACCAAAGAATTAGTAGGTGAATATATAGATCATCATCCAACACCTACGTGCTTAAGAAATCATGCTTTTATTCAAGAAACAATGGCAGGTGGTGGACCAATCCATATGGTTACTACTGAGGCTTTTCAAGACCCACATTTAGAAACTGTTGGTTGGGAGAATTTTTTAGGTATGACAGTAGGTCAAGCTGTTGTTTGGGCATCTCAAAATATTGACCCGAAATATACGAATCCTGAATTAACAACGTCAGAACCATATGTAATGGGTTCTCATGCCACTTGTTCAGGAGCTTGGGTAAGTGGACCAGAAGATTTGTCTCCACCAGAGTATTTCTGGGGTTATAATAGAATGTTAACAATTGATGGATTATTTGGAGCAGGAGATACTGTAGGTGGAAGTGCTCACAAATTTTCGTCAGGCTCATTTACTGAGGGCAGATTAGCAGCAAAAGCAGCTGTAAAATATATAGAAGACAAAAAAGCTGAGGGTTTAAAGGTATCAGATAAACAATGTGAAGATTTCAAAGTTAAAGTTTACAAACCTTTAGAAAATTACACAGTTGCTCAAAATGAGATTACTGGAGGAACTGTATCTCCAAGCTATATCTCGCCTATTCAAGGCTTACAACGTTTACAAAGAATAATGGATGAATATGTAGGTGGAATAGCTACAAACTATATGACTAATGCTAATATGTTAAAAAGAGGATTAGAATTGTTAGCTTGGCTTGAGGAAGACCTTGAAAACGTGGGAGCTGAGGATTATCACCAGCTTATGAGGGCATGGGAACTTAAACACAGAGCTTTGACATCTCAGTGTGTAACAGAACATACTATGTTTAGAGAAGAAACTAGATGGCCTGGATATTATTATAGAGGTGATCATATGAAACTTGATGATGATAATTGGCATTGTTTGACAGTTTCTAGAAGAGACCCTAAGACTGGCAAATTTAGTATGGAGAAAGTTCCTGTCTACCATATAGTGGATGAGAACGAGAAGAAAAAAGCCTCGTAATAAATAATTTAATTAAATCAAATGGATATTTTATCTAAATCAGATGATGAAATATATGAATTAGCTAAACCTATTTGGGATAATTTAGTTAAATCATCTAATCTCAAAGATTATGGGGGGTTTACTAGAGATTTCTCTACTCAAATGCTTTTTGGTGCTAACGAAGTAGAGCTTGGAAAACAGTGGGCTAATAACAAGCTAATTACCAATCTTAAAGAGACTTTCGAACCTTTCGGTTGCCTTAGAAGAGGAGAACACATAACTGTTTTGATCAAGCAAACAAATAAAGAGATCCCAGGAGAGTTCCTTGGAAGGTTGGTCTTAGGAGTCGAAGACGACACGATTAAGGTTTTTGGAGCCACGATCTATTAGTAAAAAAAAATTATCTATCTTTAAATAATTGTTTGACAAATTTCGTTGTGGGTGTAATGACGGATTTAATGTTACTTTCTAACGTAAAAATTATTAATAAACTCTCAAATTTTAAAACTACATTTATTAAAGCAGGAATTATAGCAAGCTTAACAGCTTACTGGGGAGTGATTTTAGTTGGAACTTTTATCACTTTTAACTAAGTTGTTTTTTAACAACTTTTAAAATTTTTTTATGGAAGTATTTTTACCGATAGCTCAAGTTTTTGTTAATCCTGTCGAGATACTTTTATTAAGTGCAATTGTTGGAGTGCTTTCAGGTTTATTTGGTGTTGGTGGCGGGTTTTTGATGACACCTTTTTTAATTTTTTTAGGAATACCTCCTGCATACGCAGTTGCTAATGAAGCAAATAATATTTTAGCTACATCAGTTTCAGGATCTACCACTCATTATTTAAAAAATACTTTAGATTACAAAATGGGTTCAATGATCGTAGTTGGAGGAGTAATTGGAACTTCTTTAGGAATTTATACTTTTACATATTTTAAAGGTATTGGAAAAATTGATACGGTTATCTCTCTTGCTTACATGTATATATTAGCAATTATCGGAACTTTAATGCTTGTTGAAAGTTTGGGTGAAATAGATAAAGCAAAAAGAAACGTTGTTGTTAAAAAAAAATTACATGTTCATTATTGGATACATGGTCTTCCATTAAGAATGAGATTTCCAAAATCTAAATTGTATGAAAGTATTTTTACTCCAATTATAATTGGTCTTTTGGTTGGTTTTATCGCAGCTATCATGGGAATAGGAGGTGCGTTTATTTTAGTTCCAGCAATGATTTATATAATCAAGATGCCTACTAAATTAGTTCCTGGTACATCTTTATTTGTAACAATTTTTGTAAGTGTAGTTGTTACTTTTCTTCATTCATTTAATTATGGATCTATAGATTTATTGTTAGTCCTTATGTTGGTTATAGGATCAATCATAGGAGTTCAGGTTGGACAAAAATTAGGAGAAAGAATTGATAGTTCTGGTTTAAGAGCTTTGTTAGCAATTTTATTACTTATAGTTGGTATAGCGATAGCATATGATACATTTTTTGCAGAAAAAGTTATAAATGGAGCTACTAAAGCAACTAGTTCAGATTTGAACTTCTTTTCTCAATTTATAATTGATTTTTCTAAAGAGATGCCTTTCTTCTATGGACTGTTTACAATTATGTTTGCAATTATTTTAGGTGTTGGAGCTGCTTTTATAAGACGATTTATTTCAAACTTTAGAAAAAAAATATTAGTAAAATCTTAAATTAAAAAATTTTTTAAAGTTTCTATATATATTAAACTGATAATTCCAACTGTTACAGCTGCTATCAAACCAACTACAAATGGTTTATACCCCATTGATTTAAGTTCACCCAAGTTTATTGAAATTCCTACAGCTGCCATTGCCATTGTTAAAAACACAGTTGCTAAAATTTTTAAATATTCAATAAATTGCGACCAAATATAAAAATTATCACCCTCAATTGAAAAGAATTGATCTCCCAAATTTCTTACAATTATCATACCAATGAAACCGATTACAAAATAAGGAAAAATACTTAAAATTGAGTATTTTTGTTCCTTAAATTCACCCCTATTATACAAGAAAGCAAATAAGGGGATTAGTATGACTAGAAAAGTATTCCTAATTAATTTTGTTACTGTTGCTACGTCTAAAGTTTCAGGATTATTAAATTGTTGATCATAAATTAATCCTGCAGCAGCGACCTGTGAGGTTTCATGTATTGAAGTTCCTAAAAACAATCCAGCCTCTAAAGCATTATTATCGAAATACCATTCTGCAAAATAGGGGTAAACTAGCATAGCAATCACCCCAAACAGTGTAATATTAGCTATTGCGTAAGCAACTTCTGTTTTTTTTGCATTTATAACAGGGGCCGTAGCAACAATTGCAGTAGCACCACAAACACTAGTACCAATAGCAATTAGGTAAGACATTTTAGATGATATAGGCACTTTTTTTTATGAGAAGTTTTATTAATATTAATACTCCCAAAATACAAAAAATCACAAGAGGTATCGCGACAGAGCCAAATTTTATAAAATCAGCAAAACTTAATCTAATACCTAAAAAAATTATTCCTAATTTTAAAATATATTGTTGGGTAAAATCCAAACCAATCATCATACCTGGTCTTGGAGTAAAAGCATTTCCCATTAAAATTCCAAGTAGTATTGCAATTAATACTGTTGAAATTGGACTTTTTTCAGTACCAAAAATTTCTATCGCTAATACGTTATTAATACCCTGAGAAAATAAACAAAATATTAAAGCTAATACAACACCTGGAAAAATTGATTTTAGATACTGAAACTTATCAACCACAGAAATTTTTATGCACTTCTGTAGAGTTTAGTCATCACAAATTCTCTGTGACCTAAAGCCTCCGCACAAGTCAATCTTCCGTTAGCTACCCTTAAAGTTGTTTTAATTAGTTCATCACCAGCTTCAGATAAATTCATTTCTCTTGAAAGAATTTTTGAAACATCACAATCAATATGCTCCCCCATACCTTTTACGGTTAACGGATTGGCTGTTAATTTAACTACAGGTTCAATTGGATTTCCAACGATATTACCTTGTCCAGTTGGAAATAAATGAATATTAAAACCAGCAGCAGCTTGAAGTGTCACACATTCAGCAGCAGCAGATGATGTGTCCATAAAATATAAGCCTTTTCCTTTAGTTGGTTCCTCAGCTGGTTCAAGAACATCAATAAATTTACAATTTCCAATTTTTTGAAAATTACCAAAAGCTTTTTCCTCAATTGTTGTAAGTCCTCCAGCTATATTTCCAGCTGTTGGTTGACTTTCAGAAAGATCATCTGTTGCTTCTTTTAAAATAAAATCATTATAAGAGCTCCAGGTTTTCATAAATTTTTCAGATGCTTCTTTTGTAGCTCCTCTAGTTGCGCAAACTTGCTCTGCACCAGTTAATTCTGAAGTTTCACCAAAACATAAATGAACACCTAATGGCTCAAGTTTGTCCATTAAATTTCCAACAGTTGGGTTTGCAGCTAGTCCAGAAGTAGTATCAGACTCTCCACATTTAACTGAGATCCATAAATCACTTAAAGGACATTCTTCTCTTTGTTTTTCAGATGCCCACATTACAAATTCTTGAGCTTTTTTTGATGCTTTCATTGTCGTACCAATATCTCCTGTACGCTCAATATGAAATCCTTCAACTGGTTTTCCAGTTTTAGCAATTCCATCTACAATTTTTTTTGTCCATTTCGGTTCAATACCAATGACAATTACTGCTGCAACGTTCGGATTACATCCAGTTCCTATCATTGTTCTAAAATGAAGCTCTAAATCTGCACCAAACTGAAGTCTTCCATAAGAATGAGGAAGAGCAATTGTACCTTTAATATTATTAGCAACCGCCTCTGCACATGCGTTCGAAATGTCATCAACTGGCAAAATAATTACATGATTTCTTGTTCCGGCTCTGCCGTTTTCTCTCTTATAACCTAAAAAGCTCTTTGGGATTTCCATACTATTACCACTTCTTTGTTTTTACATTGTGAACATGTACATGCTCACCCTTTTTAATTGATTTAACAACTTTACCAATATCGTGACCATACTTTAAAATAGTATCACCTTCTTTAAGTTCAACCATTGCAATTTTATGACCCAAAGGTATTTCATCTACGGATTGAATATTTGTTGAACTGTCGTCTTCCATTATCCAGCAAGCACAGTCCTGTTTAGGAGTGATTTTTTCAACAACAACTACTCCAACGTTGTCTTTTTTATCATGTATAATTATATCTGTTGCCATATCGTGTCGATTTGTTTGTTTGAAATTTGTAAAAACTTATATATTAATCGCACAAATTAACAAACGAATTTTATAAATAGTATATTACACTTTAGAGAGGTTCTAGTTTTATGACAAAAATGACAACAGAAGAAGCTTTTGTAAAAGTTTTACAAATGCACGGTATAGAACATGCGTTCGGAATTATTGGTTCGGCCTTTATGCCAATTTCAGATATTTTTCCAGATGCAGGTATAACTTTCTGGGATGTTGCTCATGAAACAAACGGTGGTTTAATTGCTGATGGTTACACAAGAGCTACTGGTAAAATGTCAATGGTTATTGCCCAGAATGGACCAGGAATTACTGGATTAGTTACACCAATTAAAACAGCTTATTGGAATCATACTCCTCTTTTATTAGTTACACCGCAAGCAGCGAACAAAACAATGGGGCAAGGTGGATTTCAAGAAGTAGAGCAAATGAATTTATTCAAAGACATGGTTTGCTATCAAGAGGAAGTAAGAGATCCATCAAGAATGGCTGAAGTACTAAATAGAGTTATAGAAAAAGCTATTAGGGGATCTGCACCTGCGCAGATAAATGTTCCAAGAGATTATTGGACACAAGTAATTGATATTGATCTTCCACCAATTGTAAGATTGGAGAGACAAGCAGGTGGAGTAGATGCAATCAAAAAAGCTGCGGACTTATTATCAAAAGCAAAATTTCCAGTTATATTATCTGGCGCTGGTGTTGTAATCGGTGGAGCTATTGAAGATTGTAAAAAACTTGCAGAAAAATTAGATGCACCAGTGTGTTCGGGTTATCAGCATAATGACAGTTTTCCAGGAAGCCACCCTTTAGCTGCTGGTCCGTTAGGATACAATGGTTCAAAAGCTGGAATGGAATTAATAAAACAAGCAGATGTCGTTTTAGCTTTAGGCACAAGATTAAATCCATTCTCTACACTACCTGGTTATGGAATGGATTATTGGCCAAAAGATGCAAGTATTATTCAGGTGGATATGAATTCTGATCGAATTGGTCTTACAAAGAAAGTTACAGTTGGAATTTGCGGTGATGCAAAACTAGTGGCACAACAAATACTAGCACAACTTTCTCCATCTGCAGGTGATACAGATAGACAAAAAAGAAAAGACATAATTCATCAAACAAAGTCTGCATGGTTACAAAAATTATCAAGTCTAGATCATGAAGAAGATGATGAAGGTACAGTTTGGAATGAAGAAGCTAGAAAAAGAGATGCAGATAGAATGTCTCCTAGACAAGCATGGAGAGCAATTCAAGCAGGTATGCCAGATGATGTAATTATATCGAGTGATATAGGAAATAATTGTGCAATTGGTAATGCTTATCCTACTTTTGAAAAAGGTAGAAAATATTTGGCACCTGGTTTATTTGGCCCATGTGGATATGGTTTTCCATCTATATTAGGAGCAAAAATTGGATGCCCAGATACTCCGGTAATTGGTTTTGCAGGTGATGGTGCCTTTGGTATTAGTATGAATGAGATGAGCTCATGTGCTAGAGAAGAATGGCCAGCAATTTCGATGGTGATTTTTAGAAATTATCAATGGGGTGCAGAGAAAAGAAATACGACTCTTTGGTTTGATGATAATTTTGTTGGCACTGAGTTAGATCCAGAGTTAAGTTACGCTAAAGTTGCTGATGCTTGTGGTTTAAAAGGTGTAACTGTTAGAACAATGGAAGAAACCACAAATGCAATTAAGCAATCTTGTGAGGATCAGAAGAAAGGAATTACAACATTTATTGAGGTAATTCTTAATCAAGAGCTTGGTGAACCTTTTAGAAGAGATGCAATGAAAAAACCTGTTAGAGTTGCAGGTATTGATAAAAAAGACATGAAGCCCCAAAAATCTTTAAATGGATGATATCAAAATAAGTTCTAATCGAAGTTTTGGAATTGTTTTTTTTATATTTTTTTTGCTTTTAGCTTTGTACCCATTAACCCATAACGGAGAAATAAGGGTCTGGTCAGCAATAATTTCTTTAATTTTCTTGGTCTTAGGTTCGTTAAACTCTAAAATTTTAGCTCCCTTAAACAAGCTTTGGTTTAAGTTTGGGATATTTTTGGGTAAAATAATATCACCATTGATTATGGGAATGATATTTTTCCTTATTGTAACTCCAATAGGTTTAGTAATGAGGATATTTGGAAAAGATTTATTGAGACTAAAAAAAGATAATTCTAATACATATTGGATAAATAGACCAAATTCTGAATCTAATTTGAAAAATCAATTTTAAAGCAATAT
>CACEFK010000017.1 GCA_902558835.1 uncultured Pelagibacteraceae bacterium | reverse complement strand
GGGAAAAGAAACAAATTTCATGACAGCATGTATTTGTGCGTTGTTGGCAAAAAAATCAGGACAGCCAGTCAAACTAAGATTAGATAGAGATGATGATATAATATTGACTGGTAAAAGACATGAATTTTTATCTGAATATGAAGTTGGTTTTAATGATGAAGGAATTATTGAAGGATTAAAAATAAACTTATCCTCAAATTGTGGAATGTCACCCGATTTATCAGCTGCAATAAACGAGAGAGCTTTGCTTCATGTGGACAATGCATATTATATTTCAGATATCGAGGTAACAAATAATTTATGTAAAACAAATATTCCAACATCAACTGCATTTAGAGGCTTCGGTGGAAATCAAGGGATGATGGCTATAGAGAATATTATAGATAATATCGCAAGGAACTTAAAAAAAGATCCTATAGAAGTCAGAAAGAAAAATTTTTATCAAAAAGATAAAAGGAATGTAACTCATTATGGAATGACAGTTGAAGATAATGTTATTAATGAAATATTTAAAAAATTAGAAAATAAATCTAATTATAAGAAAAGATATTCGGATATAAGAAAATTTAATGAAAAAAATAAATTTAAAAAGAAGGGTATAGCTATTACACCTTTAAAATTTGGTATTTCATTTACTACAATTCATTTAAATCAAGCTGGAGCCTTAGTTCATATTTACACAGATGGAAGTGTTCATTTGAATCATGGAGGAATTGAAATGGGTCAGGGGACTCACACAAAGATTGCTCAGTTAGTGGCAAATTCTTTAGGATTACCATATAATTTAGTTCATATCTCATCAACAAATACAGCCAAGGTTCCAAATACTTCAGCTAGCGCCGCTTCGTCAACTACAGACCTTAATGGAGCAGCAGCTCTAAATGCAGTAGCAAAAATTAAATTAAATTTAGAAAAATTTATTAAGAAAAAATATAAGATCTACAATCAAGAGGCAGTATTTAAAGATCAATATATAATATTTGGAAACAGACAATTTGAATTTAAAAGCATAATTCAAGAGGCATATTTAAATAGAATATCTCTTTCATCATCAGGCTTCTATTCAACACCAAAAATTAATTTTGATAAAAAAAAATTTAGAGGAAGACCTTTTTATTACTTTTGTTACGGAGCAGCTGTTTCGGAAGTAACTGTAGATACATTGACGGGTGAAAACATACTGGAAAGAGTGGATGTCTTACATGATGCTGGGAAACCAATAAATCCAGCGTTAGAACTTGGTCAGATAGAGGGCGGTTTTGTACAAGGACAAGGTTGGCTTACAATAGAGGAATTGAAGTGGAAATCAGATGGCCAGATTACAACTTTTTCTCCATCGACTTACAAAATACCTGCAGTAAGTGATATTCCAAAAAAATTTAATGTAGAAATTTATAAAGAGGGTTTAAATAAAGAAAAAGTTGTTAATAAAGCAAAAACAACTGGTGAACCCCCTTTGATGCTAGCCATGAGTGTTTTTTATGCAATAAAAGATGCAGTTGCTTCAATTGGAAATTATCAGTTTGCACCAGAACTAAATGCACCAGCAACCCCTGAAAGAATTTTAATGAGTATTAACAAAATTAAAAATAAAATAAAAAATTAAAATGGAAGATAAAAAAAAATTTATGGCGAAAGCTATTGAACTTTCAATAAATAGTGCAAATACAATTGGCGGTCCCTTTGGAAGTGTTATAGTTAAGGATGATAAGATTATTGCAGAGGGTTCAAACAAAGTTACTTCTTCAAATGATCCAACTGCTCATGGAGAAATAGTAGCAATTAGAGAAGCCTGTAAAAATTTAAATACTTTTGATCTCTCCGGATGCGCGATTTACACATCTTGTGAACCTTGCCCAATGTGTCTTTCAGCAATTTATTGGTCAAGATTAGATAAAATATATTATGCAAATACTAGAGAAGATGCAAAAAATATAGATTTCGATGACTCGTTTATTTATTCTGAAATTCCAAAAAAAATTGATGATAGGAAAATTAAAATGGTGCAGATGCTTAGAGATGAAGCTTTAAAAGCATTTGAAATTTGGGATAAAAAAGTAGATAAAATAAAATATTGATGGAATTTTTACCTTATACAATAAAATGGTTAGAAGTTATTTTAAGATGGGGCCACGTATTATTTGCAATATTATGGGTAGGTAATAGTTTTTTATTTAATTACTTAGATAATAATTTAAATAAAAATATAACAAGTGATGATATCGATGGTGAAGGATATCTTATGCATTCGGGTTTTTTTTACAAACTTTCGAGGTTAAAAACATCTCCACCTCAAGATTACTTAAATAGATTAGTAATCTTCAAATGGCAAAGTTATTTAACCTTTGTAACTGGAATGTTGTTATTAGTTGTAATTTACTATTACAACGCTGGCGTATTAATGGTTGATAAGCGTGTTCTATTAATACCTCCTAGTTATGCAATTATTATCTCACTTTTATCATTGATTGTTTCTTGGTTTGTTTACGATCTTTTATGTAAATCAAAATTAATTGATAATAATATTTTATTTATATCCACGGGAATAATTTTGCTAGCAGTTGTATCATTTGGACTTACAAAATTATTTGGACCGAAATTCGCAATTTTAAGTGTTGGGTTAATTATTGGATCCAATATGTTTGGTAATGTTTTCACGGTAATCATCCCTAATCAAATGAACATAATTAGTAGTAGCGAAAGAGGGGAAAAATTTGACATGAGTTTATCTTTGGCAGCAAAACAAAGATCAATTCACAATAATTATTCAACTTTTTTAGTTTTGTTTATAATGCTTTCTGGGCATTCGAGTTTTTTAGTTTATCATCAATATAATTGGTTAATATTATGTGCGATTGCCGTTATTTCTGGTGTAGCAAGACATTATTTTAATTTAAGAGGAAGAAACATTCACAGGTTGTATATTCTAATTTCTTCAATAATAGCACTTATCGTTCTTGCAGTTTTAGTTTTATTATTTAAATAACTAGATATAAAAAGTTATGTCTGAAAAAATGATTGTCAGCTGGGACGAGTACAACAAGACAGTTGAGAAACTAGCAATCCAAATTGATGATAGCGGATATAAACCAACAATATTAGTTGGCATCATGCGTGGAGCAGCACCGATGATAGACGTTTTAAGTAGAATTTTTAAATTAAAATGTGCGTATCTTGCAGTTGAGTCTTACAGTGGTAAGGGAGTAGAGGATGAGCAGGGTGATATTGTTTTTTCAAGAGAAATGAGTTCGATAGCACCTAATATGGGTGGAAAAATACTTTTATGTGATGATTTATCTGACACGGGAATCACTTTTAACAAAAGTATAGATTGGTTAAAAAAATATGAACCCATTAAGGATAAAATAGAAGACATTAAAACCGCAACATTATTTAAAAAAAAGAAATCAACATTTGAGCCAGACTTCTGTGCAAATAGACTTCCTGATAATCCTTGGATAGTGCAACCCTTCGAAATTTATGAAGAATTAAGGATTGAAGAAATCAAAAAAAAACATCAGATATAAAAAAGGCCAGTTAAAAAACCGGCCTTTTAAATTTTTTAAATTGGAAACTGATTACTTAGGTATATCTCCTTCAACACCTTTAACGTAAGTCATCATTCCTGCAAGCATTCCATCATCTGCAGTTTTTCCTTCTGCTACCATTAAATTTCCTTTCTGGTCATAAATTGGTCCAGTGAAAGAATGAACTTTACCAGATGCTAAATCTGCTTGAAGTTTTTTAACTTTTGATCTTAGGTCAGCTGGCATTTGTGAATCTAAATCTGATATCACAACCATACCATCTCCAATACCATGCCAAGTATCTTTTTGATTCCATGTACCGTTCGCAACTGCTTTAACTCTGTCCACGTAATATGGCCCCCAATTGTTTTCAACTGAAGTCAATACAGCTTTAGGAGCAAACTTGTCCATATCACTTGCTTGTCCAAAAGCATATACTCCGGCTTTTTCAGCCATTTGAACAATAGCAGTACTATCTGTATGTTGAGCAATTACATCAGCACCCTGATCGATTAAAGCTTTTGCTGCCTCTGCTTCTTTACCTGGATCATACCAAGTGAAAGCCCAAACAATTTTAGTTTTAATATTTGGGTTAACTTTTTGAGCTGCTAAAGTAAATGAATTGATACCTCTGATAACTTCAGGAATTGGAAAAGATGCAACATAACCAATAACATTTGATTTTGTCATAGTTCCAGCAATTGTTCCTAAGATAGTTCTACCTTCATAGAATCTAGCTGCGTATGTTGAAACATTTGGATGTTCTCTTTTATATCCAGTAGCATGTTCAAATTTTACATTTGGAAACTCTTTTGCAACTTTGTTAGTTGGATTCATATATCCAAAACTAGTTGTAAAAATAACATCATGACCAGAGTTAGCTAATTGTCTAAGAACCCTTTCAGCATCGGCACTTTCTGGAACACCTTCTACGTAAGTTGTTTTAAATCCGGCAGCTTCAACAGCTTTTCTACCTACATCATGCTGATATGTCCATCCATGGTCACCAGTTGGACCAATATAAACAAATGCTGCCTTAACATCTTTGGCAACTGCAGCTACAGTTAATGTAAATATTAAAACTAAAGAAGAGACGAAAGAACGAATTAAAAATTTATGCATAAATTTATTTCCCCTTTTGATTTTTTAATAAAATTAAATTTAGATTAAATTATCTAAAAAAAAATGATTATTTTTAAATTAATTGTCTTTATGAAAAGATTTCCCCAATGAACTAGGAGTACTTAGTCTTATTTTTCTACTATCACGAGAAATTACAACTAAAACTATTATTGTAACGATGTAAGGTAGAGCTGTTAAAAATTGCACAGGAATTCTTACACCAATTGCTTGCATATGAAACTGAATAATTGTTAAGCCACCAAAAATCATAGCACCAATCAAAATTTTAATTGGGTTCCACGTTGAGAAAACCACCAGAGCCAATGCGATCCAACCTCTTCCACCTGTCATATTTTCAATCCACTGAGGAGTATAAATCATGGATAAATATGCACCTGCAAGTCCACTCATTGCGCCTCCATAAAGTATACAAGCGTAACGAACTAGCCTAACATTTATTCCTTGATTAGATGCAGACTCAGGTGAGTCTCCTACAGCTCTTACAATTAATCCAATTTTCGTTTTTTTTAAAAAATAGCTAGTTATGAAGGGAAGGGCAAAAGCAAAATAAAAAACAATTGAATGTCCAAATAATATTGGACCTAAAAGTGGTATTGTGTCTTTTAAACCTTCAAAAAAAACAGGAAACTCTTTTCCAGGAATACCTACAAAATTTTTTCCTATCATCGCAGAAATACCAATTCCAAATATGGTAAGCGCCAAACCAGTAGCAACATGATTTGTAATTAATGTTTGAGTCAGAAATGCAAAAATTGTTGAGATTAAAACTCCAGCTAACATTGCCCCAAAAATTGCAATAATTAAACTTCCTGTAACAGTCATTAATGCGAAACCTGAAATAGCGCCAATGATCATCATTCCTTCAACACCAAGGTTTAAAACTCCAGACCTTTCTGTAATTAGTTCGCCACAAGAAGCTAAAATCAAAGGAACAGCAGAGGCCATGATTGATGCAATTATCAGTCCAATAAAATTTATATCGATGATCATTTTTTTGAACCTATAAATTTAATTTTGAAAAAAAGTAAATAATCTGATGCAAGAAGAAAAAATAAAATCATTCCTTGAAAAACCTGACCAGTATATTTAGGTATTTGCATAAATATTTGAGCTGTCTCAGCACCCAGATAAGTTATTGCAACAACTAGAGATGCAAAGATGATACCAACAGGATGTAAACGACCCAAAAATGCTACAATTATCGCAGTAAAACCATAATCTGGAGAAATTTCTCTATGAAGCTGTCCAATAGGTCCAGTTATTTCTCCAACTCCAGCTAAACCTGCGCAAGCACCACTTATTAGAAAAACGAGGATGATCATTTTTTTACCTTTGTATCCAGCATATTTTGCTGTCTTTAAACTAAAACCCGAAACTTTCATTTGGAACCCTAAATACGTTTTATAAAAAACAAACCAACTGATAACCACCGCAGCTAATGCTAAAAATATTCCCGCGTGAATTCTCAGTCCTTCAAATAACAACGGAAGTTTAGCAGAGTCACTGAACTGTCTAGTTTCAGGAAAATTAAATCCCTCAGGATTACTCCAAGGACCAACAACAAGATAGTCCAAAATTAATTTTGAGACATACACCAACATAAGACTTACTAATATCTCATTTGTATTAAAGTAAGTTTTTAAGATTGCGGGTATGGATGCATACAGCATACCACCGATTGCACCAGCTAAAATTACTATTGGAAGAATGTAAAATCCTTCTTGCTCATAAAACAATAATGCAACTCCTCCAGAAACTATCGCCCCGAAAGTTAATTGTCCTTCGGCTCCAATATTCCAGTTATTACTTTTAAAACAAAAAGATAAACCGATTGCTATTAAACAAAGAGGTGTAGCTTTTAATAGTAATTCACTGAAACCATATTTATCTGCAATTGGAACTATGAAAAAAAATTTAAGAGCTTCAAATGGTTTAAAACCTAAAATAAAAAAAATCAAACCTCCGGCTACTAATGTTAGAAAAATAGCTAACACAGGTGTAAAGAAAAAAATAGCTCTTGATGGTTGATCTCTTTTTACGATTTTAATCAATTTGCTCCTCCCATTAGTATCCCAAGTTTTTCAGAGGTAACTTCTTCAGCATTCATAATTTTTGATAATTTCCCTTTATGAATTACTGAAATTTTATCACTTAATTTTAACAACTCATCAGTGTCTGTAGATATTAATATAATTGATTTATTTTGTTCATTGATTTTAATCAATGTTTCGTGGATATAATTTATTGCTCCAACATCTAGACCCCAAGTTGGATTAAAACAAATTAATAAATCTGGAGAAGTTATTAATTCTCTTCCAATAATTAATTTTTGAAGATTACCTCCGGACAAAAATTGGCTTTTTAATTCAATGTTGTCCGTATTAACATTAAAATCTGAAATTATTTTTTTGGAATGCTCTTTAATTTTGTTTTCATTTATTAATCCATTATTAAAAAAATTTGATGATTTAAAATTGTTTAGAGCTACATTTTCAAAAATTTTCATTTGTGGAATTGCAGCCTGCTCAAGCCTATCCTCTGGAGAAAAGGCCATCAAATATTCTCTTCTTTCTTGAGGATTTAAATCACCTATGTAATTATTGTTAAATTCTATAGAGTTCTTTTCCGAAATAATTTCACCACTTAATACCTGAAATAATTCACTTTGTCCGTTTCCCGATATACCAGCAATTCCTAAACATTCCCCTCGATTAACAGAAAAATTAATATCAATTAAATTTGTTTCAAAAGGATCTTCACTTGTAAAATTAAGATTCGCTATTTTAATTAATTGATCTGATGAAGTTTTTGCTTTTTTTTTCTTAATTGTTTTTAGGTTCTGACCTACCATTTTGTTAGCAAGTGACTCAATATTTTCGTTCTTTATTTCACTTACAGAAACTAACTTTCCTCTTCTCATTACAGCAACTTCATCACAAAGCTGCATAACTTCCTTTAGTTTATGTGTAATATAAATAATTAAAATTCCTTCTTCTGAAAATTTTTTCAAAGATAAGAATAATTCACTCGTTTCTTGTTCTGTTAATACAGATGTTGGTTCATCCATAATTAAAACTTTTGGACTCCTTATTAGGCATCTTATTATTTCCACTTTTTGTTTTTGACCTGCTGATAGATTTAGAACAGGAATATTAAGATCAATTGAAAAGTTATATTTTTTCATAATTGTATCAATTTTTTCTCTTAAACTTTCCCTATGTTCATCTGAATCTATTATTAAGTTTTCAAATACAGACAAAGTTTCAAAAAGATTAAAATGCTGGAATACCATTCCGATATCATTTTTTTTTGCATCCAATGGTGAATTAAGCTTTAGATTATTTTCATTTAAATAAATTTTACCTTCGTCAGGAATGATGACGCCAGATAGAATTTTAACTAGTGTAGATTTTCCAGCACCATTTTCTCCAAGAAGAGCATAAATTTTACCACTATTAAATTCGAGTGAAACATTGTCGTTTGCAATACACCCAGGATATATTTTAGTTACATTTGAAATTTTAAGGTTTGTATTCATTAATTAATTTAATGGTATAGAATTTCCATCCTTATTTTCCTGATAATGATTTGATAATTTTTGATATTTTTTGTTAATTTCGTTTAATTGATTTAAAATATTTTCTTTTTTTGAAGAAGGTAAATTTTCAATAAGTAAATTTATATTCTGACTTTTCCAATAGGAATTTTCTTTATTATATTCTCCATCATTAATTTTAAACACTTCTTTGAGTATATTTAAATCATGTGGAATATTAAATTTATCATTTGTAGCAGTATACGGAAACAAATAATAAAAATTATCAAATCCAGAGAATGTGATTGCACTCAAACACATACTGCAAGGCTCATGTGAACTTAAGAACATGCAGTCTTTTTCTTTTGGTCTTGTATTTGCATCTAATTCATAAAATTTTTTAAGAGTATGCATTTCACCATGCCACAATGGATTTTCTATTTCATTGTTTGTTTCTGCAACTACAAGGGATAAATCATCTTTTTTAATTATTGCGGCACCAAATATTTTACTACCTTTAGCAACACCTTTTTCAGTTAAGGGTAATACTTCTTTTAAAAATATATTTAGTATCTTTTCTAGGGCTTTTTCATTCATATGCTTGAACCATCAAATAAAGAACACAATTGGTACTATAATCAAACTTAAAAGTAATAAGAAATAAATTATTTATACAACTTAAAAGTTAGTAATTTATAAAACAATAAATGTTAATTTGAACTTATGTCAAAATTAAAATCAGCAATAAGTCTTATAATTATATTAATTTTTTTTTCAGGGTGTCAAACTGTTAAAGATAAAACAGATGCAATTGTTGAAAAAGAAAATGAAAAATTAAGTAAATTCCTTGGAAAATCAGCTAGTGAACTTCAGATGGAGCTTGGAAAACCAGATGAAGACTTTAAAAATGCAAAAGGGAATTTTGAGCTAGTTTATAATAGTAAAAAATATCTTGTCCCATGTGAACGAAGGTTTGAAATAAATCCAGAAAATATAGTTGTGGGTTTTGTTTCAAACGGGTGTTTTTAGAATTTATAGCTGGAAATAAATTTGCTCATTATAGGTTTTTTTCACTATCTAAAGTGGAGTTCTTCTAAACTAATCAGTTTTTTTATATTAATTCATAGCCAATAATGTAACGTCTCTAGAGTTAACGACGGAGGTTATATGGCTTCAAGAAAAAGAAAAGCGGGCTCTACAAACAGTCCAGACAAGAAACTTCCATTAAATAAATCCATACCTTTAGGAATTCAGCATGTATTAGCAATGTTTGCTGGTAACATAACTGTTCCTATTATTGTGGCTGGAGTTTTTGGTCAAACGCCTGAACAAAAAATATTTTTGATTCAAATGGCTTTGTTTGTAGCAGGAGTTGCAACAATCATCCAAACTGTTGGATACAAAGAAATTGGTGCAAGACTTCCTATTGTTCAAGGAACAAGTTTTGCATTTATACCTATCATGCTACCATTTAAAGCAGCAGGATTAGGTGCAGTATTTACAGCAGCGTTCATTGGAGGAATTTTTCAAATTTTTATTGGAAAAGTTTTAAAACCAATAAGGCATTTATTCCCACCATTAGTCACAGGTATAGTTGTGCTAATGATTGGATTTAGTCTGCTAAAAGTTGGTTTTATGTATGCTGGTGGAGGTGGATGGTTAATGAACAATAAACCTGAAATCTTTGCAAATGCAAATCACTTAACGGTTGCTGCTTCAGTGTTTATAGTTGCTATCTTTTTTAATCTTAGAGGTAAAGGAATGGCTTCTGCAGCCTCAATTTTGATTGGAATAGTAGCTGGCTTCATAGTTGCATCAGCGCTAGGAATGGTTAACTATGGCAAAATCGCATCTGCAGCATGGTTTGCATTTCCAATGCCACTTCAATATGGAATTGATTTTGTACCTGGTGCAATAATTCTAATGTTGTTTATGTCAGTTGTTACAACAATCGAAACAATTGGAGACATAAGTGCTACGACAATGGGTGGTGCTAAACGAGAGGCAACAGATAAAGAAATATCAGGTGGAATTATGGCAGATGGTGTTGGTACTGCATTTGGTGCAATATTTAATGCGATGCCAAATACATCTTATTCGCAAAATGCCGGACTAGTTGCGTTTACTGGAGTTGTAAGTAGACACGTTGGAACTATAGCTGGAATAGTTTTGGTTCTTATGGGATTATTTCCAAAATTAGGTGGAATAATTGCAGCGATGCCAGAGTCTGTGATCGGTGGAGCAGCAATTATTATGTTCGGTATGATTGTAGCTGCTGGTATTAAATTGATTGCAAGGGCAGAAATGGATCAAAGAAATTTATTAATCTTAGCTCTTTCGTTGTCTTTTGGAATTGGGATGTCATTGTTACCAGACTTTGTGAAAAATATTCCAGATTTTGGAATAAGTTTAAAACTGCTGTTAACAACTGGACTTATACCTGCTGGATTATTAGCATTTGCTTTGAATGCTATAATGGCAAAGAAATAATTAATTTAAACTTGTGGGGAGAAATCCCCACAAGCAAGGTTTAAGACTTATTTAATTTCAATAAGCTTCTTTTTTTTATGTTCTGGAATTATTCTTTCACAAGATATTGTTAAAAGACCATCTTTAAGTTCAGCACCATTAACTTTTACATCATCAGCAATAGTGAATGATCTTGCAAATTGTCTTTGAGAAATACCTTTATGAATAATTTCTCCGTTAACATCACTGTCCTCAGACTTATTAACTTGTTTTGTTCTTACTGTTAATAAATTGTCCTCGAACTCAACCTCAACGTCTTTTTTATTAAAGCCAGCTAATGCTACTTCAATTGCATAGTTGTCTTTACCTGTCTTTCGTATGTTGTATGGTGGATAATTTGATTGCATGGTCAAATTTCCATTTCCTAACATATTTTCGAACTGATCGAACATGTCATCAAAACCAATTGAAAAAGGTCTAAGTGAGTTAAATATAGATAGATCCTTACTTGTCATAATATTCTCCTTTGTTAAGCAAGTTTATTTATGTAAGCCCCATTAGGCGACTTACTGAGTTTATGTGGGAATTAATTTGTTTTTTTCAAGATTTAAAGTGTACTAAATTTTTTTTGAAATTTTTAATGCAAATGCATAGTCAATAGCAATTTCTTCTATTGCTCCATCTCTTCCAGATTTTCCACCATGACCAGCATTCATTTCAGTTTTTAAAAGAAGTAAATTATTATCTGTTTTATAGTCTCTAAGTTTTGCTGTGAACTTTGTAGGCTCATCAAATAAAACTCTATTATCACTTAAACTTGTTGTAATAAAAATATGTGGATAATCCATTTTTTTAATATTGTTGTATGGTGCATATGAAAAAATATAATCAAAATGTTCTTTATTTTCTTTAGCATTTCCAAATTCATCGAATTCTCCAACTGTTAAAGGTAAAGAATGATCTAGATTTGTTGTTAAAGAGTCTACAAAAGGAACAGCCATTATTATTCCTAAAAATAATTCAGGAGATTGATTGACTACAGCTCCCATTAATAACCCTCCAGCTGATCCACCCATTCCAATAATATTTCCTTTTGACGTATAATTCTTTTCGATCAAATATTTTGCTGCGTAAATATAATCTTCAAAAGTATTTTTTTTATTTGTTAATTTTCCCTCTTTCCACCACTTCATACCTTTTTCCATGCCACCTCTAATGTGAGCTGTAGCCCAAATTATATCTCTATTGATAAGACTTAGTCTTGTAGAAGAAAAACTTGGGGACATAGAATTTCCATAAGACCCATATCCATACAATAAAACATTTGCAGACCCATCAATTTTTGTTTTTTTGTGTCTAGTAATAGTTAATGGAACCATTCTTCCATCATGAGATTTAAATTCAACTCTCTCAACAATATAGTCATCTTTATTATGACCAGATGGAATCTCTTGTTCTTTAACAAGTTCTTTAGATTTTGTTGCTAAATTATATTTAAATACTCTAGAAGGAGTTTTAGGCGATGAGTATCCTAAATAAACTTTATCAGTATTTCTATCTTTTTGAGTTAAGCTTACTCCTGGAACATAAACAGATTCATCAGAAAAAATTAATTCTTCTTCTATATTTGTAGAAATATTTTTGACAAATAATTTATCTAGTGCATCTGATGTTTCACCACGAATAATCCAATTTTTAAGGAATGTTAATCCACCAATTAAAACTTCATCTTTTGCTGGGATATAGTTTTTCCAATTTTGATTTTCTAAATTGTCACAAATATCAATTTTAAAGTCTTCAGCATTTTTATTTGTATGATTATAAAATTTACCATCCCATGAATTAACTGAATACAGAACACCTCTTTCTCTTTCAATAATAAGTTTTGGAGATGGATTTAATTCATCTGATTTAAAGTAATATTGCTCTGAAGTATTATGGTCAGAAGTATTTATAAAAAAATATTTTTCATCTGAGCTTTTCCCAATTCCTACTGAAAAAGCCTCGCTTTTCTCCTCAAATATTAATTCATCTTTGCCCTCAAAATCACCTATTTTGTGCTTGTATATTGTTCTTGCTCTATGATTTTCATCAAGTTTTGAATAAAAAATATATTTATCATCTAAACTAAATGTTATTCCACCCGATGTTTCTGTAATTTCTTTTGAAATAATTTGGTTTGTTTTTATATCTCTTAAATAAATTGTATAATATTCAGATCCTTTAAGATCTAAAGAGTATCCTAGATATTTATCATTGTTACTTACTTCTAAATCTCCAACCCCAAAATATTCAGTTTTAAGCTTTTCTTTTTCTTTATCTCCATTCCATATTTCCTCAATATTTTCTGAACCAATTTTTTTTCTTAGCTTTATGGAATAATTCCCTTTGGTTGTAGTTTTTGTCCAATACTCGTACGTATGATCTTTATAGGGTAAAGATTCATCTTCTAATTTAATTCTTCCTTTAATTTCATCGAATAATTTTTTTTGAATATCTTTTGTATCTTTTAAATGGTGTTCTGTGAAAGCATTTTCGTCTTCTAAATATTTTTTAACTTCAGGATCTAACTTGCTTTTATCTCTGAGAACTTCCAAAATATTATCTTGATGAATCCAGCTGTAATTGTCTTCCCAATCAATATTGTGACAAGTTTTTATCTCTAGTTTTTTTTTAAGTTGTGGTACTTTCATCTAATAAGGAAATATATGAATATTATTATTTATCTACTTGTAATTTTAGTCATCTTATATTTTTTATTAAGATGGTGGTCAAATATTTCTCCAAAAAAAATGTCAAAAGGAGTGAGGCTGATAACAATTTTATTATTGGCTTTATTAGCAGTTTTATTTGCTATTGGTGGAAAATTTCTACTCACATTGCCACTAACTCTTGCAAGTCTTGCTTTAGTTAAACTTAAAGGTTTATCTTTAATTCAATTACTTTCTCTTTATAGGCTTATTCAAACTTTAAGAAATTCTGGAAGATTTTCTTTTAACCAATATCAAAATAATAACTCTTCATCATTATCAATATCTGAGGCATATAAGATTTTAAATTTAGATATTAATAAAAAACCGACCAAAGAAGCACTAAACAAAGCTTACCAAAAAATTCAAAAAAAAATTCACCCTGATATTTCTCCAGAGACATCAAGATTGTCAGCTATTGTTAATGAAGCTAAAGAGATAGTTCTAAAAGATATTTCTTAATTAATTACTGATAATAGTTTTTCGAAAATCTTATCTGGATTAATTTTATTTTTACCAAGAGTATCGTGAGAAACTGTTATTTCTCCATCAGGAATTATTGGATACATATTTGTACTATAAGAACCATAAATTAATGGTGTATCTGCCATCAATGTAATTGTTTTGACTCCTAATGCTGACGATAAATGTGAGAAACTTGTATCATTGCAGATTGCAACATTACAATTTTTAATAATTGGTAACGTTTCTTTTATATTTAGATTATCTAAAGCAACACATTTTTCTTTAAATTTTGTGCTATATAATTCTGTTAAAATCTTTTGCTCATCTTCATTTTTGCCTGTAGCTAAGAAAAATCTACATTTTTTGAAAGTTTCTAATTTTTCCATTACTTTTAAAAAAGTTTTTGAAGGTATTCTTTTCGTTGGACCTGAACCACCTATACCCAACAAAACATTAAGTTCATTATTATTTATATTGTATTTAAGTATTGATTTATGCACTAGATCATTATCAATTTGAATTTCTGGATTGTCGCTCGTTTCACAATCTAAATATTTTTTAATTAAAACTTTTGCTGGTTCTGTAATGTGTTGATTTTGTTTTTCAAATAATGGGTATTGAAATATTTCTTTAATTCCTGCCAATCTAGAAATTAAGTTATATCTTAAAGAAGAATTGAATATAAAAACTTTATCGAAATTATATTTTTTTATATCGCTTACTAATTTGAAAAATCCTTTGAAACCATCATGTTTTTGATTTATTTTATTATCTCTTTCTAAGTGAATTATTTCATCAATATAATTTGTTTGATTTAAAAACTCCTTAGCTTTTGAATTTTCTTTAACCAATAAACTAACAGGTGCTCCAAATTTTTTTGAAATGGCTTTAATAAAAGGTAGAAAAATTACCGTATCACCTATGCCCATCCTGTTTTGAATAGCTAATATTTTCATAGTTAATTTATAAACTTTACTAATTAATATTTTTATATAAATTTTTATTATGAGTAAAATTAAAGGCATTTATGCGGCCTCAATGTCGATCTTAAATGATGATTTGACGCTTGATATTAAAAAAACCATTCTGCACGCAGAAATGGTTATAGACAATGGTTGTCACGGAGCAGCTATATTTGGAAGTACAGGGCAGGCTCAACTTATACCTGTCTCAGAAAAAATTAATTTATTAAATCATCTGACTTCAAGCAAACACAAAGAAAAGTATGTTATTGGCACTGGTTTAAATTCTTTAGGTGAAACAATTAATTTAATGAGAGTTTCTAAATCTTTAGGTTTTAATAGATTCTTAATTATGCCGCCTGCTTACTATAAATATGGAGATAAAGAAGTAATAGAATTTTATAGCAAAATAGTAGAAGTAATTTCTGATTGTGAAATAGTACTATATAATTTTGAAAAACTCTGTGGTTATAAGTTTAGTATTGAATGTATTGAAGAATTAGTAAAAAAATATCCAAAAAATATTATTGGTGTAAAAGATAGCTCTTACAATCTTTTTGAAAACTTAAAAATTGATAATTTTTCAGTTTTACCTGGATCAGAGTCAAAATTATTTAAAGGACTTCAATTAGGTTGTTCTGGAATTATTACAGCTACATGTAATGCTACTTCTTCACTGGCAAGAAAAGTATACGATGATTTTAATGATGGACGTGATCAGACAGTAAACCAAAATCTTTGCGATGTAAGAGCTGAATTTGAAAAATATAATTTGATTTCAGGTTTACATACTTACTTTAGCAAAAAAGAAATATATTATAAAAATCTTTTACCACCACTTAGTATATTAAATACTAAAGATGAATCGGATTTAATTAATAATTTAGAAAAATTAAATTTTTCATTAAAAAATACTAAGGCGGCTTAAATGCAATTAGCTAGATTTTTAAATAATGTTTTTAAAAAAGATGGATTTATATTAGTTGATGCAAATTCAAAAAGTTACATTATTGGAAACCCAAAAAGTGAAAATCCTATAAAATTAAAAATATTAAATAAAAATCTTCATTATAAGTTATTATTTCATCCAGACTTATATTTTGGGGAGGCTTATACTGATGGGGAAATAATTATAGAAAATGGAACACTAACTGATTTCTTAGACCTTTCTTTAATGAATTTTGGTAGAGGAGATTTAAATTTTTTCAGTTATTTAATAAACAGATTAAGAGGCTCTTATAGATATTTAACTAATTTTAATTTTATAAAAAAATCTAAGATGAATGTTTCGCATCACTACGATATTTCGGATGATCTTTATGACTTATTTTTAGATCCTAAAAGACAATATTCATGTGCATATTTTAAAAATGAAACAGATACATTGGAAACTGCTCAAAATAATAAAATTCAGCATATAATAAAAAAACTTAACATTAAGCCAAATCAAAAAGTTTTAGATATTGGATGTGGATGGGGTTCTCTAGCAATAGATATTGCAAAAAGTGCAAACTGTGAAGTAACAGGCATTACACTTTCAGAAAATCAATTTAATTACTGCAAGAAAAGAGCAAAAGAACTTAATTTGGAAAATCAATTAAACTTTAAGTTAATGGATTATAGAGAGCTCAATGAACAATTTGATAGAATAGTCAGTGTTGGCATGTTTGAACATGTGGGAAGAAAATTTTATAGAAAGTTTTTTTCACAAGTTGAAAAACTTTTAAAAGATGATGGGGTATCATTAATTCATACTATAGGATCAGTAAACCCGCCAAGAGATCCACATCCATGGATTACTAAGTATATTTTTCCAGGAGGCTATACACCGAGTTTAAGTGAAGTAACAACACCAATTGAAAAAGCAGGCTTAATTGTTGCAGATATTGAGGTTTTAAGACTTCATTACTCACATACACTAAGACATTGGAAAGAAAATTGTATTCGAAATAAAGATAAAATAATTGAAATGTTTGATGAGAGATTTTTTAGGATGTGGGAATTTTATCTTGCTGGTTGTGAGATGGCATTTAAGTGGGGTGATCAAGTTGTATACCAATTTCAATTAACAAAGAATTATTCTTCTACACCCGTTACAAGAGACTATATTTATCAATAAATAATTGGTAGAAACTAATTCTCTTATAATGAAAAAAAAGAAAAAAAAATTAAAAAAAAGTATTTCTAAAAATCAAAATAAAGCCAAAAAAAAAACAAAAAAAACATCTAAAAA
>CACEFK010000016.1 GCA_902558835.1 uncultured Pelagibacteraceae bacterium | reverse complement strand
AAAAATATAAAATCTGCAGAAGCATCTAAAATTACAGAAAATATTTATAGATCAATAAATATTGCTTTAGTGAATGAACTAAAAATGATTTTCCACGAAATGAAGATTAATGTTAGAGAAGTTTTGGATTTAGCAGACACAAAACCTTTTGGATTTAAAAAATTTCTACCTGGACCAGGAATCGGTGGACATTGTATTCCAATAGATCCTTTATATTTATCTTTTAAAGCAAAGAAATTTAATAAAGAAACAAAATTTATAGATTTAGCTGCAAAAATAAACATAGAAACTACAAATTAGTAAAAGGAGAAAAGGAGATGTTAAGTCTATTAGAACTCAAAACTCAATGCTAAAAAAAGTTTTAAATTTTAAACCACAATATAATAACATGGACAAAATAGTTAAATCTTGCATAGATTGGGAAAAAAAATCAAATAATGTTAAATAAAATTGATAAATTATATGAACTTTTATTTTTTGATTTTGAGAAAGAATTTAAAGAGATATTTAGTGATACAAAATCTGTGGCGATAGTTGGAAATAGTGAAAAATTACTAAATAAAAATTTTGGTAAAGAAATAGATGGTTATGATTTTGTTATTAGATTTAACAGAGCCCCAACAAAAAATTATGAAAAGTATGTTGGTCAAAAAACAAGTTTAAGAGTCGTTGCTGATAATGAATTTAAATCGAAAGATAATGGCCAAGAAAATTTTTCTGTTTCTAAAGGGGAAAATGAGGATAATTATATTGGTTTTGTAAAAAAATTATTTAATTCAAAAATACTAGTAATCACAGATGATTACGTTAATGTTAAGAAAAATCCTTATTTATACGTTGATAAATCAAATAAAGTTTACTTCTTTCATAATAAATTAAATAATATTATTAGATTCAGAATTTCTTCAAGGTTTAACTTAATAAAAAAATTTAATAGTTATAGATACAAACCATCACTCTCTTCAGGTATTTTAATTGTTAGTTTATTGTGTTTAATGAAAATAAAACCTAGTATTTATGGTTTTGAGTTTTTTGATAACTCGAACTTTTACAATCATTATTTTGCAAATCATAAAGGGAAATTAACAAGCCCTTATCATGATAAAGTTTACGAAACATTTATTTTAAAAAATTTAATTAGTGATAAAAGAGTAAATTTTTACAAATAAGATAATGAATAAATCAAATTATTTAGCATTTATACCAGCTAAAGGAAATTCTTCAGAATTGAAAAATAAAAATATAAAAAAAATTCATAATAAAACCTTGGTAGACATTACTATAGACGAAGTCAAAAAGACTAAAATATTCGATAAAATTTTACTATCTAGTGATGACGATAAAATTTTAAAAATAGGTGAAAAAAAAAAAATTCAAACAATCAAAAGACCAAAGAAAATATCTAACTCAACAGCGAGCACTGAAAGTGCTTTAATGCACGCAATCAACAAATTAAATTTACATCAACTTAAAGGGATATTTATATTTCAAGTAACCTCACCTTTGAGGAAACACACAACCATAAAATCATTTTACAATTTTTGCAAAAAAAATTCTCTTAAAAATGTTATAACTGTGTCTAAAACAACTAATTTAATATCTTTAAATAATAAATTAAATAAATTTATATCACTAAATAATAGAGAAATAAATATTTCCAGAAGACAAGACAAAATGGGAATGGTGTTTGAAAATAGCCTTATATATTATATACAAACTAAGTTTTTTAATCAGACAAAAAAAATTAAAAACAAAAATATGAGTTTTTTTATTACTGATAAATATGAATCAATAGATATTGATAACCATAAAGATTATCTGGTTTCTAAAAAATTATACAAAAACGCAAAAATATAAATGTTTATTAAAATAAGAGAAAAAAAAATTGGTATTAATTATCCACCGTATATTATTGCAGAAGCATGTATAAATCACGAGGGTAGAATTAACCTGGCAAAAGAGATGGTTTATGAAGCAAAAAAAAATGGTGCTGATTGTGTAAAATTTCAATATCATATTTTAGATGATGAAATGCTGAGAAAAGCTCCAAAATCTTCGAATTTTAAAGAGGATCTTTACACCACTTTAAAGAAAACTAATTTAACACTTAGAGAACATATAATTTTAAAAAATTTCTGTGAAAAAAATAGAATACACTATCTATGTACTCCATTTTCAAAAAAATCAGTTGATGTATTAAAAAAAGATTTAAAAGTCGATTTTTTTAAAACAGGCTCAGGAGAACTTACAAATTTACCTTTTCAGTTACATGTAGCTAAACAAAAAAAACCTGTGATTATCTCTACAGGAATGTCAGATATGAAAGAAATATCGAGAACAGTAAATCTCGTGAAAAAAATAAACAAAAATATAATATTAACACAATGTACATCGGTCTATCCGTGCCCAAGTTACCTTACGGGTATAGAGCTAATTCCAATTTTTAAAAAACGTTTCAATGTTATTACAGGTTTGTCAGATCATAGTAACAGTATATATTCTTCTTTAGGAGCAGTAGCTTTGGGGGCATGTATAATTGAAAAACATTTCACTTTAGATAAATCTGCTAAAGGCCCAGACCATGCTTCATCTATTGAACCAAATGAATTGAAAGAATTAGTTATAGGAGCTAATGAAATTTATAATTCAAAAAAAATTAAAGTTAAAAAAATTCTTAAAGAAGAAAAGCAGATAATCAGCTGGGCAAGAGAATCTGTTGTGTCAGTGCAAAATATTAAAAAAGGAGAAAAGTTTAACGAAAAGAACATTTCAACTAAAAGACCTAATGCAAAAAATGGTGAGATAGAATCTAAATATTTTTATAAAGTTTTAGGCAAAAGATCTAAAAAAGACGTAAAAAAAAATAAAACGCTTAATTGGACAGATTTGATTTGAAAAAAAAATTATTATTTCTACTAGAATCAAGAGCTACTTTGGCCTACTCAAAAAATATAATAAAAAATCTAAAATACTTTAAAAACCTATCTTATAACACAATAGTCAGTGGAGCACATTTAGATACTAAATTTGGAAAAACTGTAAGTGAAATAAAAAAAAATAAAATAAAGATATCTGAAAAGATTTCTTTCAAAACACCTACAAATATAAAAAATTCTTGGTCATTCAATGCAGGAGAGGCAATAAAAAAATACTCAAAAGCACTTCATAAGATTAGGCCAGATGTAGTAGTTTTGACAGGAGATAGAATTGAAACATTTGCAATGTGTATTGCATGCACTTATATGAATATAAAAATTGCTCATGTTCAAGCGGGTGATAAATCAGGCCATGTAGATGATATCGCGAGAAATGCAATTGCAAAATTAGCAAACATACATTTTGCATCATGTAATGACTCTACTGAGCGTTTAAAATCCTTTGATGAGAAAAAAGAAATTATTTATAATGTAGGTGCTCCACAGCTAGATGATATTATGGAGTTTATAAAAAAAAAAAATAAAATACCAATAATAAAAAATAATTATTTTCTAATTATATATCATCCAGTTTTCAACCAAATAAGCAATCTCAGACAAAATCTTGAAAAGTTAATTAAAGGCGTATTAAAAACTAATAAAAAAATATATATGATTTATCCTAATAACGATTTTGGACATCAAATAATATTAAACACATTAAAAAAGTTTAAAAATAGAATAAAATTAATTAAGAATGTAGAAAGAGAAGATTTTTTAAATTTGCTTTATTTTTCTGATGGATTGATTGGTAATTCGTCCTGTGGAATTATTGAGTCGCCTTCACTTAAATTAAAAGTTTTAAATATTGGAAATCGCCAACAGGGTAGATTGCAGGCTAAAAATATTTTGAATATTGAAGACAACTTTTCTGTTAAAAATCTAGTTAAAAAGATAGATTTTATGCTTAATAATAGAAAATTTAATAGCTTGGTTAAAAATACAAAAAACTATTATTATAAAAAAAATAGTGGTTACAAAATATGTAAAATTCTAAACGATATAAATTTAAAAGATAAAAAATTTAATAAATATTAACGATAGATCCAATTATCATAATAAATATCTTTTTTTAACATTCTTTTCAAACCGGTTTCTAATTTTACTTTTGGCCTAAAATTTAATTGTTTTTTTGCGAGCGAGCAATCACTAATTCTAAAAAAAATCTCGCGATTTTTATTTCTATCAGATCCTTTAAAATTAATTTTAAAAAAAATTTTATTTTTACTCTTTGACAATTTTAATATTTTTTTTGCTACTTGATATATATTAAATACCTCTGAGCTATTTCCTAGATTGTAAATTTTATTTTTTGAAATATCTAATTTATTTAAAACAGAATATATACCATCTACAACATCATCAACATAAAGATAGCCTCTTAACTGATTACCATTGCCATTAATAATTAATGATTTTTTTTTCTTTACATTATTGATGAATTTAGGAATAAGAAATTGAGCTACCTGATCTTCTCCATAAGTATTAAAGAATCTTAATATCGTATACGTAAAGTTTTTGCCTTTTTTAGAATTTTTAATTATTTCTTTTTCACTTAAAATTTTTGAAATTGCGTAAATACTTTTACCATTTAATTTAGAATTCTCGTCAATAGGATTTTTTTCTGGTTCACCATAAACTTCTGAAGAAGAGGCAAAAATAATTCTTTTTTTTTTTCCTTTAATTAATTTTATAATATTTTTTGTTCCATCAAAATTTACATTTAAACAATATTTTCTTTTTTTTTCTGTATTCTTAACTCCTAAAACAGCGGCTAAATGTATTATTAAATTACTGTCATTTACTAATTTCTTGCAGTTTTCTTTATTTAAAATCGATCCAAATATAATTTCTACATTTTTATCTTTTAGAAATTTAATGTATTTTTGATCTCTATTAAATTTTTCTCTAAAATCCATTGCTTTAACTTTATGCCCTTTTAATGCTAATTTCTTGACTATGTTTTTGCCTATTAAACCAGCAGCGCCTGTAACTGAAATATTCATATACTCAAAATTAAATCTTTAATATTTTAATTGTTATTTATGGTATTAATACTAACCATTGCTTTTTAATAAATATCTTAAATTAATTAATTGCATGATAAAATTAGAATTATTTAGATTTTTATTTGTTCTAAAATTGTCAATATAGTTTGTCAATTTTTTTTTATTAACAAAGTTATATAATTCTGATTGACTAATTAAAATAGTTTCTCTTACCCAATCATAGAGATCATATTTAAACCATTTTGTTTGGGGATCGTCCAAATAGTATTTCCTTTTCCTCATAAATTTATTTAATTTGAAATTACTCATATAAATCTCTTTATATTTATTTCTTAAAGTTCCATTTTTTATCAATTCTCTATTATTAGATTTAAAAAAGTACTCTACTATGTTGTGATCAAGTATTGGAACTCTTAGTTCTTTACTCAAGGCCATTGATGTTCGATCACAAGTTCTAAGAATTCTTGGAAGTTTACAGTAAAAAATATCCCTATATATTATTTTTTTTAAAAGACTATCTTGTTCTTTTAAATTAGACATTATCTCAGAGTAAAATTTTTGATTTTTATTTTCAAAACTCAAAATATCTTTGACACTCGAAACAGTTCCATCAGCAGACAAACCTCCATTAAAGAATCCTTTTATACAGTTTCTACAAAAATTTATAAATTCTATGAAACTCATATTTTCATTTCTCATAAAATTTTTAGACTCATTTAATAAATCAAGGAAACTATTTTTTTTAAATAAATCCAAGAGATGAAGGGGATAAATATATTTGTATCCAGCGGCAATATCATCTCCCCCCTGACCTTCAATTACAACTTTACAATCTGAATTATAACCTCTTTTAATTAAAAGATATTTTGCAACAGTAGGTATTCCTGGAATAGGTTCATCATTAGCTTGAAGAACGTTTTCTAAATTATTCATTATATCCTCTGATGTAATTTCATGTAAATAAATTTTCCATTTATAGTATTCTGACATTTCTTTAATCTCATTACTTTTATCAAATTCTTTATCAGAATAATAAAAACTGTTTGCTTGAATATTTTTTTGACCCTTATTAATTTTATCAAAATAAGAAATCATCAAATTTGAGTCAATTCCCGAACTAACATTTAATCCTATTGGAGTATCAGATCTTTGTTGTAAACTAAATGAGTCTAAAAAAAAAGAATTTGGATTTTCTAATTTAGCGATTTGACTCTTTGAAGTTAAATCCCAATACTTTACTTCTCTTGATAACAAATCGTTTACATTTATTTCTTGATATGTGCCCTGCTTTACTTGAAAAATATTTTTATAAAAACTTGATTTTGAGAAATCATAATAACCAGTTGTTAAATAAAATTTGATTATTTCTTCATCAATTTTTAGATTATTAATGATTTTTTTAAAGGCTTTTATTTCTGAACAAAAATATAAATTATTACCGTCATTATGATAATATAGTGGTTTAACTCCCAATCTATCTCTTGCGCAATATATCTTGTTATTAATTTTATCAAAAATTATTAGAGCAAAAATACCATTTAAATAATCAAAGCATTTTACATTTAACAATGAAAATAGTTCAATTAAAATTTCTGTATCTGAATTTGATTTTGTAACTAGATTAAATTTTTTTTTTAACTCTAAAAAGTTATATATTTCACCATTATAAATTATGACAAATCTTCCACTTTTATCTGTCATTGGCATATTAGCTTTCTGACTAAAATCAAGTATGCTTAATCTTGCAGAAGCCATTTGAACATTGTTTGTTGAAAAATAACCAGTGTCATCTGGACCTCTATGTTTAATAGACTTAATCATGGAAGTTATTTTTTCTTTACTGGAATAAGATGTGCCTATAATTGCTGCTATTCCACACATTTTTAAATTTAATATTTAATTTTTATTTTTTTTGAATTACTATTAGCACTTTTAGTAATACTATTAATAATTATCATATCAATATAACTGTCATAAGCGGTGCATAATGGTTCTGCGCTCTTCTTGTATAAACAATTTACTGCATTTTCAGCCAATGAAATAAATTGTTTCCTTGGTTTTGATTTGCAAATATTTTTACCTTTAATTTGTAATTCATCAAAACCCTCATGCTCAGGTGATTTTATAATTTTAAAATTTAATATATTTCTTCCAATTCCAGTAATTAAAATTTTACCTTTAGATCCATAAATATAAAAATCAAATATATCGTAATTCTTCATATTAAGCGATTGAATAGTAGCTTTTAATCCATTCTTAAAGCATATTATCGCGTCATAGTTTTTATCATCTTTTGATGAAAAGTTTTTAAATTTATTTTTAAAACCAAAAACATGGTCAACCTCTCCAGCAATATTTTTGAATAAAAATCTTAATGTATCGATTACGTGTGTACCTGTTGTTAACAAACCATAAACATAGTAAGAAGAAACTTGCAATATTTTACCGATTAGTCCCTGTTCCAATTGTTTTTTTAACTTTATTATTTCATCATCAAAACGTCTTCTATGATTAACTATGACTTTTGTTTTATTTTTTTTAATTTGATAAATTAATTCTTTTGATTGTTTGATGTTATTTGCTAAGGGTTTTTCTAACACGATTACTTTAATTCCTTTTTTAATACACAGCATTGTCATCTTAAAATGTGTATCCTTCCATGTTGCAATGGATACTATTTTTGGCTTTATTTGATCTAACATTTTACTTGGATCTGTAAAAAATTTTACATTTCTATCTATTTTTTTAATTATTTTTTTACTCTTGATGTTTATGTCACATATAGCTCTAAGATTAGTTTTTTGATATTTATGCCACATACCTGCATGAGAAGCAGGTTTAACCCTTTTTTTATCAAATTCATGATAAAGACCAATTCTACCTGCTCCTAACAAACATACTGGAACTTTTTTATTTTTCATAATTTTTTGTAATCATAAATTCTTTGTTTTTAATAAACACGTTAACTATTTTATATGCGAGTAAAGAAATATTAAAACTAATATTTCTTTATATAAAATTTTCTTTTTTTAAAATTTTTCTAATTTCAGTTATATTTAAAAAGGATCTATTATCTTTACTATTATAAGAAAAACCCTCTTTCAAAACTTTAGCTTTTTTATAAGACAAATATTTTTTAAGTTTAGTTTTATCTCTAAATGGTAAGATCGCATAGTATTTACCAAAATCGATTACTTGATTCATATCATCTTTTGTAATCATTTCTTCATGAAGCTTTTCTCCTTGTCTTATACCAATAATTTTTATTTTACTATTTGAGCTTATTGCCTTTGCCAAATCCTCAACTTTATAACTAGGAATTTTTGGAACATAAATTTCGCCGCCCAAATTATTATTTAAAGACCAGATTACCATTTCAATACTTTCTTTAAGAGTAATATTGAATCTTGTCATTCTATAATCTGTTATTGTTAATTCTTTATTTTTTTTTTGTTTTAAAAATAACGGTATTATTGATCCTCTACTACCCATAACATTACCATACCTAACAACACTGAATTTTATTTCTTTTTGTCCAACAATATTATTGGCAGCTATAAACATTTTATCAGAACATAGTTTTGTAGCTCCATATAAATTAATTGGTGCTGCAGCTTTATCAGTTGATAAAGCAATTACATTTTTGACTTTATTGTCTATTGATGCCTGAATTACGTTTTGAGCTCCAATTATATTTGTTTGTATAAACTCATAAGGATTATACTCTGCAGTATGGACCTGTTTTAATGCAGCTGCATGTATTACAATATCAACTTCTTCAAAAGCTGCTCTAAGTCTTGTAGGGTCCCTAACATCTCCAATAAAAAACCTCAATTTTTTAAGTTCTTTTTTATTAAATTGCAAAATCATATCCGATTGTTTTAATTCGTCTCGACTAAATATTATTATTTTTTTTATACTTTTTATTTTTAGAAATCTTCTAACAGCAAATTTTCCAAAACTTCCAGTGCCCCCTGTAATTAATATAGTTTTGTTTTTAAAATATTTATCCATAAATATTACTTATACCCAATATTATACACCTCATTACTGGGATAATTTTTTTGTTATAAATTTTTTGCATAATATGTTATTTAAAATTAATTAACTTAGGTTTTTAATATCAATCATTAAGTAAGTTTTAAATAAAACTTAAGTAATTACAGATATTACTATATTATGAATGATTGTATTGCAATAATACCTGCACGTGGTGGAAGTAAAAGAATTCCAAGAAAAAATATAAAGAAATTTTGTGGCAAACCTATGATTTACTACTCAATTAACAATGCCATTAATTCAAAATGTTTTAAAAGAATAATTGTTTCTACAGATGATGAAGCTATTGCTAAAATCTCCTCGAAAATTGGGGCTGAGATATTATTTAAAAGACCAAAAAATCTAAGTACAGATAAAGCGCTTACTAGGGATGTAGTGAATCATACAATTAATTTTTTGGATAAGCTTGGTGAAAAATTTAAATATGTATGTTTGATTTACCCAACAGCGCCACTGATACAAAAAAAAAAATTAATTGAAGGATTTAAAATTATTAAATCAAATAAGTTTGATTTTGTTTTTACTGTTACTGAATATCATTATCCTATTCAAAGAGCTTTTAAAATAGATAAATTTAAAAATGTTAAAATGTTATATCCGCAATATAGATATACTATGTCAAATAATCTTGAAAAAATTTATCATGACGCTGGACAGTTTTACTTTGGTAAGAAAGAGAGTTTTTTAAATTATAAACCAACATTTGGAAAAAAGTCATTCCCAATGATTTTACCGAAATCACTAGTGCAAGATATAGATGACATTGATGATTGGAAAATTGCTGAAAATCTTTTTAAAACATTATATGAAACAAAAAAAAATAATTAATAAATTATTTAGTAATAAGTTAAATGAACCATTTATAGTTGCAGAAATCTCTGGGAATCATAATCAATTAAAGAAAAATGCTAAAAGACTTATCAATGAAATTAAAGTTTCTGGCGCTAATGCCGTTAAGTTGCAAACTTATACCCCTGATACTATGACTTTTAATTTAAAAACTAAAAATTTTATTATAAAAAATAAAAAAAGCTTATGGTATGGGAAATATTTACATGATTTATACAACAAAGCTTATACACCATGGCATTGGCAAAAAGAATTATTTGAATATGCTAACAAATTAGGTCTAATTTGTTTTAGTTCCGTTTTTGATGATACATCAATTGATTTTCTAGAGAAAATAAACAACCCAATTTATAAAATTTCATCTTTTGAAAATACAGACCTAGAATTAATAAAAAATACTTCAATGAAAAAAAAACCAGTAATCTTATCAACTGGATTGGCATCTCTATCCGAAATCAATTCAGCTGTTAAAATTCTAAAAAAAAAAATACCTCAAAAATTTGCGCTTTTAAAATGTACAAGTACTTATCCAGCTAAATCTCTAGACAATAATTTGCATACAATTCAAGATATGTCTAAAAAATTTAAATGTGTTGTAGGTCTATCAGATCATACTGAAGGAATTGAAATAGCAATTGGTGCGACGGCTTTAGGTGCTAAAATTATTGAGAAACATGTAAAGTTAGAAGACGATTCCTCATCTGTAGATTCAAAATTTGCAATAGACACTAATGAATTAAAAAAATTAGTTCAAGGTTGCAGAAATGTTTTTGAAGCCAAAGGAAAAATTTATTATGGTCCAACTAAAAATGAGATACCATCTTTAAAAAGTATTAGAACATTATTTTTTAATAAAGATTTAAAGAAAAATCATTTAATTACTAAAAAAGATATTAGAAGATCTAGACCAGGCCTGGGTCTTAAAATTAAATATTTGCCTAAAATTCTAGGCAAAAAAATTAAAAAAGATATAAAAATTGGTACTCCAGTAAACTTCAGACTTCTTAAAAAATAAGATGAAACTAATTATTTGTAAAGATATGGGATCTGCATCGATAATTAGTGGGAACGAAATAAAGAAAAATTGTATTTTTTTTTTAAAAAACCCTGCAAAAAAATTTTTTGAAGAAAAAGGAATTGTCTCTGAAAATTTAAATAAGCTTGAAAGAGCTATTATTAAATGCGAATACGTCATTACTGGAACAAGTTGGCCAGTTGATATTGAATACAAGGCTATAAAATTAGCTAAAAAATATAATAAAAAAATAATTACCTACTTAGATCATTGGGTAAATTACTTTGAAAGATTTAATAAAAATAAAAATATGCTTCCCGATATAATTATTACTACAGACAAAAAAGCTTTTAAATTAGCTAAAAAAAAATTTCCATTAACGAAAATTTTATTTAAAAAAAATATGTATCTCGAAAATCTAAAAAAAAAATATAAAAATCTTAAAAAAGATAAAAAGTACATACTTTACTTAGACAATCATTTAATTGATGTGCAAAATAATATTATAAACAATAAAAAAAAATTTGGTCATAATGAAAAATCAATTTTTGAAAACTTTGTTAAAAATATTCACAAACATAAATTAAAATCAAAAAAAATTTTGATTAGAGTACATCCTAAAAAAAAAGAGAAAAATATTTTGTATATAACAAAAAAATTTAGCTCAATTTGTAAAATCTCAAAAAATGAGGATTTAATTAAAGACATAGCAAAATCTGAAATTGTTGTGGGATGGAATTCAATGGCTATGTATATAGCACATAAGCTCGGAAAAAAAGTTATGCACATTTTACCTAGAAATTTTAAAGATAATATCCTTCCTATCAAAAATATTCTTTATTTGGAAAAAAAATGAAAAAAATTAAAACTGTTTTAATTGGTATGGGAAAAATTGGATACACTGGAGATCTTAAAAATAAAAAAAAAATTCAGACACACTACAAAGCACTAAACGAAAATAAACATATTGATTTAATATGTGTAGTAGAAAATAAAAAAATAAACTTAAAAAATAAAAAAGTAAAAATTTATAAAAACATAAATAAAATAAAATTTTTAGACTTTGAATTAGCTGTTGTGGCCGTTCCTACTAAGGATCATTTTAAAGTTCTTAAATTTTTAATAAATTTGAAACAATCAAAAATGATATTATGTGAAAAACCTTTTACAGATGATTACAAAAAAGCAAAACAGATCAGTACTTTATCTAAAAAAAAAAATAAATATGTTTATGTAAATTATTTCAGAAGAACGATACCTTCATTTATAAAACTTAAACATTATTTAAAAAAATCCAATAAAGTAAAAAAAATGAACGTATTTTATTCAAAAAATTTAATCAGAAATGGATGTCATTTTATTGACCTTGCGCATTTTTTATTTGGAAAAATTCAATTTGATCAAGTTAATAAATTTCGAAAAGAGTTATGCCTAAAATCAAACAATGCTTTTATAAAACTTAATTTTATTAATAATAGAAAAAATGATAATTTTTTTGAAATTAATTTTGACAATAAAACAATCATTGTTGATAAGAAAACAAGAATTTTTGAAAAAGTTAATACGAAAAAAAAACAAATATTTAAAAATTCAAGAAATGAAATAGATATCTTTCAAAAAATAAGTTTAAATACTTTTATAATTCATTATCTAAATAAATCTCAAAGAAATAATGGTGGTATTTATAATTCTGAAGATTTATTAAATACACTTAACATAATTAAAAAAAGTAAATTATGATTTTATGAAAAAATTTAAAAAAATGATCACAATTGGAAAAGAGGAATTAAATGTAGCCTCAAAGGTAATTAAATCTGGACAACTTTCATATTTTCTAGGAGAAAGAAATAAAGATTTTTTTGGAGGAAAAAATGTTAAAAAATTTGAAAAAAATATTGAAAATTTTTATAAAGTAAAACATGCAATAACAGTGAACTCTTGGACCTCGGGCCTTATCTGTGCAGTAGGTGCACTCAATTTAAAACCAGGTGATGAAATAATTTTACCAACATGGACTATGACAGCTTGTTCTGCTGCCATTCTACACTGGAACTATATACCTGTTTTTGCAGATATTAATACTAAAACTTTTAATATTTCAGAAACTGATATCCTAAAAAAAATATCTAAAAGAACAAGGGCAATAATGTCTGTTGATATTTTTGGTTACCCTGCAAATTTAATTAAAATTAGAAAAATTGCAAAACAGTTTAATTTGAAAATTATTTCTGATTGTGCTCAGTCACCATATTCATTTATAAAGAATAATCACGCATGTAATTACGCTGATATATCAGGATTTAGTTATAACTATCATAAACATATTAATACTGGAGAAGGTGGTGTGGTTGTAACTAATAATGATACATATGCAAAAAGAATAAAACTAATTAGAAATCATGGTGAAAAAATAATTAAATTTAATGATAAAAATAAAAACATCATAGGATATAATTTTAGACTTGGGGAAATTGAAGCAGCTATAGGTATAGAGCAACTTAAAAAGTTAAAAAAAATTGTAAAAAAAAAACAAAAGGCTGCAAAAATTCTTTTCAAAGGTTTAAAAAATCTCAAAGGATTAAACTTACCATTTGTTGAAAAAAATTTTACACATTCTTTTTATGTTTTTGCTATGAGTATAAATACAAAAATAATTAAAACCAAAACTCAAGATATAAAAAAACTACTAAACACTAATGGAATTAAAGTAAGTAACAGATACCAAAATCTTCATTTGCTACCTCTATTTCAAAATAAAATAGGTTATGATAAAAATTTTCCCTGGATTTTGAATAAAAGAAAAATTAATTATAAAAAAGGTATTTGCCCTAATGCAGAATTTCTGAATGATAAATCATTTATTGGTTTAAATTTATGTAACTTTGACTATTCTGAAAGTGATTTGATCTATATAATTAAATGTTTTAAATATATTTGGAAAAAAAAAATATTATTTTATTAAGTTTTTTGCAGGATTTCCTACTACAACAGAATTCTCTTTAACGTTCTTAATAACAACAGAGCCCATCCCAACGATACTCCATTTACCCAATATTACTCTTTCCTTAATTGACGAATTCATGCCTATATAACTGCCTTCCTTAATTTTCACGAAAGCTCCTATGCTCGCATTATTCGCAACATAACTAAAATCATTTAATGTTGTATTGTGTCCAATAAGTGAATGTGAAAAAATATGAATATTATTTTTTAATATTACTCCGGGTCCAACATTTACAAAAGGATGGATGGAGACTCCCTTGCCGATTTTAGAATATTTAGAAATAACTGCTGTAGGATGTTTAATTGTAAGAAGTTTTTTTTCTGGTATATCTAAGTCTCGATATTTGTTTAAAATATTTTTTCCTAAATTTGTAGAACGTAAAGACCAAATGAAATAGATATCCCTAAATTTCTTATATTTGTCTACATTTTTTTTGTTTAACTTACCAAGAATATTCTTTTTACTATTAGTTTTTACCATGTCATCAAAAAAACCCAAAACTTCAATATTTTCATTAGCATCATTTATTGTTGAACAAATAACATCAGCATTTCCTCCTGCTCCAAATATTATTAATTTTTTTTTACTCATCAAAATAATTTATAATTTTTTTTGCTCTCTTAATTAGAGGTGGGCCAACAAGCTTATTCTTTAAAACTGAAATATTTTGATTTTGATATTTTTGATTTTTGTTTGAACTTAAAATTTTTTTTGCAACTTTATAATCTTGTTTCGAAGGGGAATAAAATTGATTGGTTAGTTTACATTGATTGGGATGAATATTTAATATTCCCGTGTAGCCAAGGCTTTTTGATACTTTCAAATGATTTTTAAATTTCTGTAAATTTGTTAAGTTCAAATATGGGGTATCTATACAATTCAAATTATAAGCATGTGCGTAAATTGGAATTATAGATCTTGGTAAATCTATATTTGTATTATCGTAAAACTCTAAAATATTTAAATCATTTAAAAAATCCTCTGCACCAAAAATTAATCCCTTAATATTTTTTGATGATGTACAGATTTCTTTAAGGTTTATTATTGCCATTGAACTTTCTATCAAAATAAAGAAATTTAAATTATTTGATTTTAAATATTTTTTTATTTTTTTTTCGATTAACTTAACATCTTTTGAAGTATTTATTTTAGGTAGGACGTAAGATTTAATTTTCGCTTTTGTAGATGCGATAATATCTGGTAACAAATTTTTTTTATCATTATTAATTCTTACAAAAAAATTATTTTGAGAAAAAGAGCTTTTTATTTTTTCTAAATTTTTTCTTGCTAATACTTTTTTGTTTGATGGTACTGCATCTTCTAAATCTAATACAACTACATCTGAAATTGTTGGATCTAATTTATTTAAAAAATTTGTCTTATGCCCAGGCACAAATAACATTGATTTAATGTGATCTTTTATCATTTTTTTTTAATTAAAATAGTTCTTTGGAAACTCAAAACTTTTTGTTTTTTTTGATTATTTGCAATTGTCATAATTTTAATTTTTGCATTTTTATTATTTGATTTTGAAACTTCTTTTTTTTCTATAATTGAATAAGAACTAATAGTATCACCAATATATACAGGATTATGATGATTTACTTTTTCATAATTTAAATTAGCTATTGCTTTGCCGCTTATATCTCTGACTGTCATTCCAACAACTAAACTAAAAACATATGTACCTACAACAAGTCTTTTTTTAAATTTTGATTTTTTAGCGAAAATTTTATCTATATGGATGGGATGATGATTCATTGTTATCAGACAAAATAAACTATGCTCAGAGTCTGATATTGTCTTTCTAGGCCAATGGATTATTTTTTCACCAACTTTAAATTGACTATAGCTTCTTCCAAAATTATTTTTGTTTGGTTTCATTTAAAATTAATCTCAATATCTTTTTACAAGAGTTATACATTATATTTAATTTTTTTTGTTTAAAGCTATTCGGATTTTTTTTACAATTCCAGTAATAATTAATAATTTTTTTAAAATCATCAAAATTAAGTTCATTATATATTTTTAAATTTTTTGAGTAATTAAACTTTTTAACTATATATTTTCCCAAATTATGGTGCTTTTTTGAATGTGATATATATAAAGAAAAAACTTTATTATTTAGTAATTCAAAAGCAGTGACACCAGGAGAACATATGGCTAGTGATGATTGTAAAAATTTTCTTTTATCAAAATTACATATTTTTATGTTGCTCATAACAATTTTTTCTTTCAGCTGGTTTTTAAATTTGAACATTGGACCTAAAAATAAATAAGTATTATTTCTCCATTTCATTTTATTCAAATATTTAAGAATTTTGAATGAAATTAATTTTGGATCAGATCCACCAAAAGATATTCCCAAATAATTTTTTTTTTTATAACTATAAGACTTAGGAACTATTAAATATTTTTCACCACTAAATATTTTTGTATCTTTATATTTTTTTTTTATATTTCTAGAACTATTTAAATTTGGTGTGGGATCTATAATAATATTAGATTTTTGAATGCCTTTACTAAAATTTTGATAAAAGAATATTTTTATAAATTTTTGAGTAACTTTTTTGATAATACCTGATTTATAATTATATAAATTATCTATAAATAAAATTTTTTCATTTTTATTTTTCGCAATTCGTGAAATATAATTCACTTCTTTTTCATTTTTCTTTTTTATGAAAAAATTAAATTCTTTATTTTTTAAAATTTTTTTTGCTTCAAAATTAGTACATAGATTTACATTAAAATTTTTTTTCAAATTTTTAGCTAGCTCTATGCATCTTGATGCATGACCCAACCCTGTAGAATTTCCAATGTCAAATCTTAAATAAATACTTATTTTTTTGGCTCTAGTAGCCATATTATTCCTGATGGATTTTTTCTTTTTTTATATCTTATGGTATCAATATTAATATTTTTTTTACATTTATATGGAATTTTTTTTAGAATTAGTTTCAACTCTTTGTAATTAAAAACTCCTTGGCCTGATAAATTGTGAAACAGCATGTACTCAGGCATTATAGTATCGTATTTTCTTTCATCTAATATTCTTTGCTCAGGTTCAACAATTTCTCCTAAAAGAATTTTAGCATTAGGAATTTTGTTTTTAATTTTTTTAAAAAAAGAAATTATTTTATTAACATTTTTTTTTGAAATTTCGTGAATAATAAACCACATACTTATAATTATTTTTTGTTTTTTTATATCATAATTTTTTATTAACCAATTTATCCATTTATCTGCATTTAAAGCGTTTGTTTGAAATAATTTTAAATTTTTTTTATTAATTCTTTTTTTTGTTTCCTGTATTGATATTTTTGATAAATCTGATCCACTAATTAATTTATTTTGATACTTTTTACTTAAATTTTCTAAAAAATTACCATCACCACAACCTAAATCAAATACAACATCAAAATCTTCTTTTGCTAATAATTTTAAGCCAGGTTGAAAAAATTTTCTATTATTTGTGCTGCCACTTCCAAGTACGTTTTCCTTTCTGTCACAGCTTAAATCATGTAATTTTTCTTCATTACTTAATATTTTATCTAAATTAAAAAGATATTTTCTGTAGGAATTAACAATATTAAATGACCCACTTCTGTTAAATAATTTTTTTCCATTTTTTGAAAAATAAAATTTATCATTTTTTTTTTTTATCAACCCTAGATTTACTAAATATGCAATTAAGATATTTAATTTTTTATCTTTTATCTTAAAAAACTTATTACTATTTTTGCTAAAAAAATTCTCTTTAGCCAAAGTTGCTATAACTGGTGTTAAAAAATAAC
>CACEFK010000015.1 GCA_902558835.1 uncultured Pelagibacteraceae bacterium | reverse complement strand
AAACTAATTTAATTTTAAGTCGTGAAAATAATTTTTATATTTTAGATAAAGAACTTGGATATGATTTAAAACCAGGAGCTAAAAATAAAGATATAAAAGTCAATTTTTATAATAGACAAGTTGTTTATAGTGGTAGTTATTCAATAAATAATTTGGGAAACAGAAATACAGGATATAATGATTTTGAATATAACACTATTTTTATGGGTTGCTCATTTACTTTTGGAGAAGGATTAAATGATGATGAAACACTTGCATTTAAAATGAATGATAGAAAAAAATTTAAAACAATAAATACGGGAGTTGGAGGTTATGGATTTTTACAATCGAAAATAAAAACTGAGAAGTTTATAAATCAAAATGTAGAAAATATTGTTTATTTTGCTTTACCTCTCTCACATTCATCTAGAGATAATGGTTTTATCAAACAAAAAGACAAAGATCAGGAAACCAATTTAGATAATTATAATAAAAAAAAAATTAATAACTATTTTTTTAAAAGAATTGTTGATCTTATGTATTATTTTGTAAAATTTAACACTATTAAAGTTATTAAGTATGCAAAAATTTCAATAAATAATAAAATTCAAGATAAAAAGGAAATTCAAAAAAACTTCTTAAGTGAACTAAAAATATTTAAGAATAAATTAATCAACCAAAATATAAATTTCTATATAATTTTATATGATTATGGAAATGAAAATAAAATTTTTTCTGAAATGTTAATGAGTGAACTAAACTCAAATTCTGACGTTTTTTATTTAAGTGAAATTTTAAAAATAAAATCAGAGGCAAATTATAAAAAAAAATATTCATTTAGACTAGACGGACATCCAAATGCAAAATTAAATAATGCTTTAGATGATTTTTTAAGTGGAATTTTATAGTTATTAATAACTAATTAAGTGATAAAAATAAGAGTTAATTTATTTTAAAAATGTTTGATTTTATTAAAGAATTTTACTTGTTTTTAAAAATAAGAAAAAAATATTGGCTTTTACCAATTATAATAGTTCTATTTTTATTTGGGGGACTAATTATTTTAACTCAAGGCTCAGCTGTAGCTCCATTTATTTACACTATTTTTTAAAGTGAGTTCAATTTTAGGTATTTCGGCATTCTATCATGATAGTGCAGCATGTATTTTAATAGATGGAAAAATAATTGCTGCAGCACAAGAAGAGAGATTTACTAGAAAAAAACATGATCCAAATTACCCTCATAACGCAATTGAGTTTGTGTTAAAATATGCAAATTTAAAATTAAGTGAAGTTGATCAAATAGTTTTTTTTGAGAAACCATTTTTAAAATTTGAAAGATTATTAGAAACTTATGTGGCTTTTGCACCCAAAGGTTTTGTTTCTTTTGCAAAAGCAATGCCTCTGTGGATTAAAGAAAAGCTTTTTCAAAAAAATCTTTTATTTAATAAACTTAAAAAACATGATGAAAATTATAAATCTGATGAAAATATTTTTTTTTCAGATCACCATCTAAGTCATGCAGCGAGTGCTTTTTTTCCATCACCTTTCGATGAAGCTGTTATTTTAACTGCAGATGGTGTAGGTGAGTGGGCAACAACAACAGTTGCAGTTGGAAAAAACGAAACCTTAGAAATCAAAAAAGAAATTCATTTTCCACATTCTTTAGGATTGCTCTATTCGGCATTTACTTATTACACTGGCTTTAAAGTGAATAGCGGTGAATATAAACTTATGGGGTTAGCTCCTTATGGAAATCCAATATATGAGGATAAAATAAAAAGTAAATTAATTGATATAAAAGAAGACGGATCATTTCATTTAGATCAATCATACTTTAATTATGCGACTGGTCTTACAATGACTAATAAAAAATTTGAAAATTTATTTGGTCAAAAAGTTAGAAATCCTCAATATGAAAAGCTTACACAATTTCATATGGATATTGCTGCATCAATTCAAAAAGTTACAGAAGAAATTATGATTAAGTTGGCAAATTCAATTCGCGAAGAATACGGGATTAGAAACTTATGTTTAGCTGGAGGTGTAGCATTAAATTGTGTTGCAAACGGAAAAATTCTTAGAGAAAAAATTTTTGATAATATTTGGATTCAGCCGGCAGCTGGTGACGCAGGAGGTTCTTTAGGTGCAGCATTAGCACTATGGCATATTGATCAAGGAAATAAAAGATTAGTAAATTTAAAAGATGATATGAAAGGTTCATATTTAGGAGCCGAATATAATCAAGAAGAAATTGAAAGAGAATTGAAAGCCGCAGGTGCTAATTTTGAAACTTTAAAGTACGAAGAATTAATTGAAAAAACTTCAGAATTTTTATCAAATGAAAAAGCTATAGGGTGGTTTCAAGGAAGAATGGAATTTGGTCCAAGAGCTTTAGGAGGCAGGTCTATTTTAGGAGACCCTAGATCTGATAAAATGCAAAAAAATTTAAATCTAAAAGTAAAATATAGAGAAAGTTTTAGACCATTTGCGCCTTCAATTCTTAGAGAAGATTTACCAAAATGGTTTGAGCTGAATGTTGATAGTCCCTACATGTTATTAGTTGCTAATATTAATTCTGACAAAAAAATTGAAATGACTGTTGAGCAAAGAAAACTTTTTGGAATAGATAAGTTAAATATAAAGAGATCAGAAATCCCTGCAGTAACTCATATAGATTATTCAGCTAGAATTCAAACTGTTACAAAAGATACTAATGTTCGTTATTATGATTTAATTTCTAAGTTTAAGGAAAAAACGGGTTGTCCTGTAATAGTGAATACCTCTTTTAATGTAAGAGGTGAACCAATTGTAAACACCCCAACTGATGCTTTTAATTGTTTTATGGGAACTGAGTTAGATTATTTAGTTATAGGTGACTGTATTTTAGATAAATTAAAACAGAACCCCAAACTTAAAAAAGACTATACAAAAGAATTTGAATTAGATTAAATCTTTTAACATGCAAATTGTTAATGATGATAAATGTAGTTGGATTAATGATTTAAATACAAGATCAAATATTAAAAATTTAGAAAAAAATGAATACTGTGAATGGCTTATCATAGGTGCTGGTTATACAGGTTTGTCAGCTGCAAGAAAATTAGGTCAACTCTATCCTAATCAAAAAATATTGTTAGTTGATGCTCAACTAGCAGGAGAGGGTGCTAGCTCAAGAAACTCAGGCTACTTAGTGGATACAACACTTAATGATGGTTTTACCTCTAATAAAGAATTAGATAATTATAAAAAAAAAGCTGATATCTATAGATTGGGAATAGATTCTGTTAAAAGATTTATTAAAGAATATCAGGTAGATTGTGATTGGAATGAATGTGGAAAATATTTTGCATCATCAAAGCAAGAAGATAAAAAAATATTAGAAAATTTTTCAGATACCTTATCAAAATTAGGTTTTGAACATAATTTGCTATCAAACAAAGAACTTAAAAAAAAATTAGGCACCAATTTTTATAATACTGCTCTTCATACAAAGGGAGGGATTTTATTACATCCAGGTAAATTGGTTAGAGCTATGATTGATACATTACCAGATAACGTGTGTCTTTATGAAAATTCCTCATTATTAAGTTGGAAAAAAGTTAACAACAAAGTTATTTGCAATTTTAAAAATGGTTCAATTAAAACTAAAAAGATTATTTTTGCTACAAACGGATTCCTTAAGTCAATAGGAATAAAATCAAACTATAATTTTCCTATTACATTAACAGCAAGTATGACAAGATCTTTATCATATAAAGAGTTTGTATCTCTCGGTGAGCCAAAAGAATGGGGGGTATTACCTGTTAGACCAATGGGTGCCACTATAAGAATGACTAAGGATAGAAGAATTTTAATAAGAAATACTGCTGAAGTTTATAATCCTTATCAAATGTCTAAATCTGAATTGTACAAAAGATCATTGAAACAAAGACTTGGAATAAAAAAAAGATTTCCTCAATTGCCAGATGATATTATTCAATCTTCTTGGTCAGGTATTGTTTCAAGAACCAGAAATAGTTCTCAAATTTTTGAAAAAATAAATGATAATATATATGTTGCAGGTTGTTATAATGGCTCCGGTATTGGTGTTGGTACTTTGTTTGGAGAGCAAATTGCGATCAAAGCAAGTAATGAAAATACAAAAGAGATAGAAACTATTGAAGCAAGAATCAAACCTACTTGGCTTCCTCCTGATCCATTTTTAAGTTTAGGAGTTAAAGCTAGATTGATTTACGAACGTTTTAGAGCATCTTCAGAAATTTGATTTTTAATTTTTTATCAAAGCAACAGTCTTTTCAGTTAATATAGAAAACCCCTTATTAGTATAGTGATCCCATCTATTATTAATATTTTTAAAAATTTCTGAAATATTTTTTTCATTGTAGTTTGTTAATAAATAATTGTTAAAATCAAAAAAACTAACGTTTTGTTTTTTTAAATGAGATTTGATCAGAATAATTTTATCATTTACAAGTTTATTAAATTTTTTTTGATCAAAAGTTCTAGGGTAAAGAATATCAGGAGTTACTGAATTAAATATGACATAAAAGTTTACATTATTTTTTTTGGTTTCTGTTATAAACTGATCAAGTATTCTAATAAATAACTTATCTATTTCTTTATTTTGAAGATATAAATATTCATCATTAGATAAGTTTTTTTTTTTAAATAAATCCTCAATTAAATTTCCAACTTGTTTAAGATTAAAATGATATACAGTAAAAAAATCATTCCATAATCTATTTGTCTTGTTTCCAAAGTATCCATCTAATATTTCAATTTTCCTTTTTCTATTCTGCTCAGTTGATAAATTTTGTTTAAAATTATCGTCATTTAGATAATTTTTTAATATTTTATTATTTTTTTCATTTGAGAGATCATAAAAATCATTATCTGGTGTTATGAATAAAACTATACTTTTAAGATTAAAATCAAATTTATATTCTTTAAATGTCGCAAATTCTAATAATGGACCATTGCCACCAACACCAAGACTGGATGTGTTTAAATTAAATTTTTTGAATTGTTCATTTAAGTTATTTTTATTATTTACACACATTCCTTGAACATAAGAATCTCCTATTAAAAGAATATTTTTTTTATCTGACTCGTTATTATTGAAGCCATTAATGTCAGAATTGAAATACACTGGATTGTTGTTTTCATCTAAACACAAAAGAATTTTGGCATTCTCATATCCTGACAGAGGTAAGATATCGCCTCCTTTTTCAATAAGTTTGTATGCACCAAAATTTAAGTAAATTTTTTCATCCAATTTTTTTGAATCTTTATTTAAGTAATACAATCTTGTTTTTTGAAATATTTTATTATTATTAAAGTTTAAAAATAATTCTAAAATATAAAGAAAAAAATAGAGCAAAACTAAATTAAAAAAAATTATTTTAATGAAATTATAATATTTCATTAATTTAAAATTGACATTGGATCTAACCTAGTTTGAAACCAATTAATTCTAAAATCTAAGTGAGGCCCGGTTGATCTTCCTGTAGATCCTACAGTTCCAATTATGTCTCCTTGATTTATCAGATCACCAACTGAGACTAATACATTTTCTAAATGAGAATATATTGTTGATATCCCATGACCATGATCCATTATAACTGTTCCACCTGTATAATATAAATCATCCTCGGCCATAGTAACTATACCTGAGCCAGATGATTTAATCATCGTTCCTTGTTTAGCTGCAATATCAATTCCATAGTGAGGCCATCTTGGTTTACCATTTAAAATTCTTTGACTACCATAAACACCACTGATTATACCTTCAACTGGCATGATAAATTTTTCTTTAAAAAATTGTAAATCAGAATTAATTGCTCTTGCTTCTCCAATTGCATTATTTTCTTTTTTAATTCTTTTATAAACAGACTCTGGTGGGGTGACTTTACTTTCTGCCAAACCGTCTATTCTTTGTATATTATATTTACGCTTTAAAACTTTTTTTGTAGTTATTGATTTTTTTTCATCAATAATTTTTGTAAAAGTTAGGTCGTATTTTTGATCTCGATCTATACCAAAAACAAAAAAACCATCTTTTGATACTTTAACCTCTTTTTTTCCAACCAAAATTTTAGCATTAGGGTCAGTTTTACCTAAAATAAAATGACCTTGTAGAAATTTTCCTTGGAATTCAATAGCTTTAGCTTGAGATATAAAAATTAAAAAAACAAAAAAAAGTCTATAAATTATTGAGCTGTCCATCCACCATCTATAATTATTGATGTTCCTGTAATCATTGAAGATGCAGATGATGCCAAAAAACAAACAGTTGTGGCAACATCACTTTCAGTAGCTGCTTTACCCATAGGAATATTTCCAAGAGCTAATTTTTTAAATTTTTTGTTTTTAAAAAAATTTTTAACCATAGGCGTTTCAACAAAAGTAGGCGCTACCGTGTTAACTCTGATATTTTTTTTAGCCAACTCTACCCCCATTCCTTTAGTCAGTCCCTCAATACCAAATTTTGTCATGTTGTATACATTTCTTCCTCCCATACCCACATGACCGAGCTGTGATGACATATTTATAATTGAACCAGGTCTTTTTTTATTTTTAAGCATCTTTTTTACTACAAGTTGAGCTACGTTAAATGCTGCTTTAAGATTTAAATCTACGAGGTAATTCATACTTTGTTGTTTAATTTTTTCAAAGGGCTCCGGAATATTAGTTCCTGCATTATTAACCAACACATCAATAATTTTAATTTTTTCTAATTTTTGTTTTAAATCATCATAATTCATTACATCGCATGAAACTTTAATAATTTTTCCTTTAACTTTTTTTATATCCTTTTCTAATTTATTTAAATCTGATGGAGTTCTACTTAAAGCTATAACTGTTGCTCCTGCCTCAGCTAATGCAATTGAACATGCTCTTCCCAACCCTTTACCTGCACCAGTAACTAAAGCGTATTTGTTTTTTAGATTTATTTTTTGAAGATACATTAAAAGAATATTATTTTAATATCTGTGTAAATCAACTCTACAGCCACTATTAATATTGCCAGTAAACCAACCCAAGCAATCCATTTATATTTTTTAATCCATCCAGATATTAATGTTGCTGCAGTTGCCATTAAAACGATTGATAAAACTAATCCAAACACAAGTAGTCCATAATGATCGCCTGCTGCACCAGCAACACCTAAAACATTATCTAAACTCATTGTAAAATCTGCTAGTAAAACTGTCCAAATAGCCTTTAAAAAACTGGAATTGTCTACTTTAACATTCTCCTCTGTATCAGAGCCTTTAATTACATCTACATAAAGTTTGTAAACGATATAAAGTAATAACAATCCCCCAATTAATCTTAAACCAGTGATTTGTAACAGATAGGCTGTGAGTAGCGTTAGAATTATTCTTAAAATTACAGCACCACCAATACCCCAGAATATAACTTTTTTTCTTTGTTCCACTGGAAATTTAGATGCAACCATTCCAATTATAATGGCATTATCTCCAGCTAAAACTAAATCAATAAAAATTATTTGAGTTAATATTGCTATTTGTTCAGGTGTAAAAAATTCTGCAAACATTATTGTTGTAGTATCATGTCTGCACCTTTTTCTGCAATCATTATTGTTGGGGCATTTGTATTTCCAGACGTGATGTTTGGCATTATTGATGCATCTATAACTCTTAAATTATTAACACCTCTAACCTTAAGTTTTTCATCTACTACAGACATTTCATCTTGACCCATTTTACAAGTTCCAACTGGATGAAAAATAGTTTGTGCATAATTGGAAGCTTCTTTAACTAGCTCCTCATCGTCATTTAAATGAATGCCAGGTCTGTATTCTTCTGGGGTATATTTTTTGAAAGTTTCAGACTCCATTATAATTTTTCTGGTTAATTTAAGTCCTTTAGCTGCAATCATTCTATCGTGATCAGTTGAAAGATAATTTTGTTTTATTTTTGCATAAGTTCTTGAGTCTTTATCAACAATGCTAATATGCCCTCTACTTGTTGGTCTGATATTTGAAACAGTAGGAGTGAATGCATGAAAATCATGATTTTTCGTTGCTCCCAAAGTATCCATGCTCATAGGCTGAACATGCCATTGTAAGTCTGGTAGTTCTAAAGATGGATCGCTTTTAGCAAACATACAAAGTTGACTAGCACCCATTGTCATTGGGCCACTTCTTTTAAAAATGTATTCTAGGCCAATCATTAAATTTCCAAATAAACTATTTATTTTTTTATTTAAGGATTTTAATCCATTAATTTTATAAATTGGTCTAAGCATTAAATGATCATGTAAGTTTTCTCCAACCCCATTTAAATTTTGCACCATATCAATTCCAAGATTTTTAAGTTTTTCAGGATTTCCTATACCAGAAACTTGTAAGATTTGAGGAGATCCAATAGCCCCTGATGAAATAATAATTTCTTTATTTGCTTGAATTTTTTTTAATTCATTTCCTTCCCAATACTCAACTTCTTTGGCAGTTTTATTTTCAAAATTTATTTTTTTGACATGTGAATGAGTTAAAATTTTTAAATTTTTCCTGCTCTTGATTGGGTTTAAATATCCAACAGCTGTACTACATCTAAAACCATCTTTTTCTGTTACTTGAAAATAACCACAGCCATGATTATCACCAGTATTAAAATCTTTTGTTTTTGGAATACCAAATTCTTCAGCAGCATTTTGAAATTCATCTAAAAGTGGCAGATGTATTCTTTGATCTGAAACAGATAAAGGGCCTCCAACTCCATGGAACTCATCTTTTCCTCTTTCTTGGTTTTCTGCTTTGATAAAATAAGGCAAAACATCATCCCATCCCCAACCTGTGTTACCTAATTGCCTCCAAATATCATAATCTCTGTGTTGACCTCTAATATACAGCAGACCGTTTATAGAAGAACTACCTCCTAAAGTTTTTCCTCTAGGATATCTAATGGAAATGTTGTTCATTCTTTCATCAGGCTCTGTTTTGTAGCACCAATCAGTCTTTGGATTATGCATTGTTTTGAAATATCCTACAGGGATATGTATCCAGGGATAATTATCCTTGCCTCCAGCTTCAATTAAAAGTACTTTATTTGAAGGATTTTCAGACAACCTGTTAGCAAGTACACATCCTGCAGATCCTGCTCCAAGAATTATAAAATCAAAATTATCCATATTAGAACTCTTATAAATTAAATTTTTTTTATTTGTTATATTTCTGTACACAAAAAAATCTAAATAATCCAATATTAGTACTTGTTTTAGATTTCATTCTTTGACAAGGTTTCATTTTTAAAAATAAAGAGAGGGAAACAAATGAAAAAAATCATTTCAATGTTATTTGCAGTTGCGATGGTATTTGGATTTATTTCAAATGCTAATGCTGCAAAAACACTAAAATGTCAGACAGTTCTTAACACTAAGGCTGATGAAGTTAAAATGTTAAAAGACTTTACTGACACTGTTACAACTTTGACAGGTGGATCTCTTAAGTTTGAAATTATGCCCGCAGGAGCTGTTGTTGGTGTTAAAGAAACTTTAGATGCAGTTGATAAAGGACTTATTGATTGTGGATTTGCTTGGACACACTATTGGTCAGGTGATCACCCTGCCGCTATGTTATTTGGTTCGCCAGTTGCAGGTGGTGGAGTTGGTATTGACAATATCGCATTCTTATCATGGTTTCAGTATGGTGGAGGAAAAGAGCTATACGACAGACTATGGAAAGAAATGGGAAGAGATATTAAAGGATTTATGATTCAACCAGTTGGTCCTGAAGCTTTAGGTTGGTTTCCAAAACCAATTAAAGATATGGCTGACTTTAGAAAATATAAATTCAGAACTCCTCCAGGAATTCCAGGACAAACTTATAAAGACATCGGTATAGCATCTGTTGCTATGGGTGGTGGAGATATTCTACCAGCTTTAGAAGCAGGAACTATTGATGCTGCTGAATGGTGTTGTCCAAAACCAGACTTAACGTTTGGTTTCCAAAAAGTATTAAAGCACTACTACCTACAAGGTTTACACCAAGTAGTCGTAAATGCTGACTTTTATATTACTGGAAAAACATATGAAGCTATGAGCGCTCATGAGAAGAAGTCTCTAGAAGTTGCAGCAAATGCATCTCTAGCGAAATCTCTAAGTTACAGAATCTATGAAAACGGAAAAGCTTTAAAAGAGCTTACTGAAGTTCATGGTGTAAAATTAGAAGATACTCCTTCTGATTACTTCACAGAATACATGGCAGCTGCTAAGAAAAGTTTGGAAACAAACGCAGCTAAAAATGCATTCTTTGCTGAAGTTTGGGACTCTATGAAAGAATTTGCTGATATCGCAGTTCCTTTCTGGAGTGGTGCTCAAATGTCTAATGCGAAGCTAGGAATGGCTCACGCAGCAACATTAAAGTAATCATTAAATAATCTTTACGTTAGAGCGGACTTAATAGTCCGCTCTAATTTTTTATATAAAATTTTATGGCAGACGAACCAGGTAAATTAGATATTTCAGATGAAATGATTGCTGAAAGGCGTGGTGGTTCAGGAAAAATGCCAAGTGATATGCCACCATGGATGGCAAGTTCAATTGTAAATATTGATAAATTTAGCAAATGGGTTGGTAACGTTGTTTGTTGGATATTAATGCCGTTAATTCTTGCAATGACTTATGAAGTTCTTGCTAGAAAATTATTTCATGCCCCAACTATTTGGGCTTATGACATCAGTAGATTTTTATATGGTGCACTGTTTATGTTAGGTGCTGGGTATGCACTTTCTAAAGGTGTTCATATCAGAGCAGATTTTTTATACAGAAATTTTAAAACTAAGAATCAAGGCACAATTGATTTTTGGTTATATATTTTATTTTATTTCCCAGGTTTAATCGTGTTCCTTTATATGACTATTGGATATGTAGGAGAATCTATTCAAAGAGGTGAAAGAGGAATGGATACAACTTGGATGCCATATATGTGGCCAATAAAAACTTGCCTACTAATTGGTATAATATTTTTACTAATCCAAGGTATTTCAGAATTATTTAAAAGTTATTGGGCTGCTACAAGAGGGAAGTGGCCAGGAGAAGATGAATGATAGCTGAATTTATAGATCCAGCATACTTAGGTTTTATTTTAGTTGGAGTAATGTTGTTTGCTATCTTTGTTGGATTTCCTATTTCATTTACATTAATTTTCTTAGGTTTTGTATTTGGGTATCTAGGATTTGGAAAACTAGTCTTTTATTTAATGACCCTCCAGTTTTCGATGGTCATGACCGAACAAACACTCGCCGCCGTCCCGCTCTTTGTCTTTATGGGTATTATGATGGAGCAGGCAGGACTGATGGAAAGATTATTTTCGTCATTTCAAATGATGCTGGCTAGAGTAAGAGGTGCATTATATTATGCTGTTTTGTTTGTTTCAGTCATCTTCGCAGCTGCAACAGGAATTGTTGGTGCCTCAGTAACTATTCTTGGAATAATGGCCGCAAAATCAATGAATAGATCTGGTTACGATGTAAGACTTGCAGCTGGCACAATTACTGCCGGAGGAACCTTAGGAATTTTAATACCACCAAGTATTATGCTTGTTGTAATGGGTCCAATTATGGAAATTCCTGTAATTGATCTATTTGCTGCAGCTATAATTCCTGGAATTCTCCTTGCAAGTTTATACGCTGGCTACACAACAATAAGATGCATGATAAACCCTAAACTAGGTCCTGTAATTCCAGAAGAAATGAGAGCAGCGAGCATGAAAGAAGTTTGGATTGAGTTCTTCTTAGGCTTAGTTCCTCCTGCAGCTCTAGTCTTTGCTGCATTAGGAAGTATTTTATTTGGTTTTGCAACACCAACAGAGGCTGCTGGTTGTGGTGCAATGGGTGCATTGTTACTTTCATTAGCATATAAAAAATTAACTCTATCTAAACTCCAAGAAGCACTAGTTAAAACTTTAGAGATTACTGCTTTAATAATGGTCTTAGTTGCTGCATCAAACTTTTTTGGTGCTGTATTTGCAAGACTTGGTACTCCAACATTGTTAACTGAATTTTTGTTAGGTTTAGAGATGAACAAATATTTTATTTTAGCAATTGTAATGGTTGCTATATTTTTATTAGGTTGGCCATTGGAATGGGTTCCAATTGTGATGATCATTGTACCAATTATTTTACCATTAATTGAAGCTTTGGGCTTTAATTTAACTTGGTTTGCAATATTGGTTGCTGTCAATCTCCAGACCGCCTGGCTATCTCCACCTGTAGCTTTGTCTGCTTATTTTTTAAAAGGTGTAGTACCTGAATGGGATTTAAAAGATATTTATTATGGAATGATGCAATTTATGGTTCTACAAGTTATAGGCTTAATTTTAATAATCATATTTCCTAAAATTGCCTTATGGCTACCAACTCTCTTATATGGACAGTAGAATTTATTAGTTTAAAATAAATTTCGTGAATCAACCTAAAGTAAAATACTCTCTTTCTAATTGGGACTTAGTCACAGTTAATCCAAATTATAAAACTTGGAATTGGAAAGATATATTTTGTTTTTGGGGAGCAAATGTACAGAGTGTAATTGGTTTTTCATTAATATCCTCATTATACTTAATGTATAGTTTAAATATTTTTGTAGTTTTTTTTGGAATCATATTAGGATCTTTTTTTGTTTATTTATTTTCAAATATTATTGGAAAACCTTCCCAAAAATTTGGTTTACCATTTGCAGTATTGCTTAGATCCTCACTAGGATTTAATGGTGCTAAATTTTTTGGGTTAATCAGAAGTTTAGTTGGAATATTTTTATTTGGAATTCAAACTTATTTTTTGTCTAAAATTTTAGTTTACTTAATTAGAATAGTAATTTTTTCTATAGACAATTCTTTATTGCAGCAGGAAATATTTATTTTTTATTATTTTGGTATGAATATTATTGATTGGTCTGCAATAGTAATAACAATTATTCTACAGACTTTGTTTTTTACTGTTGGAATGCAGTACAATAAGAAAATAATTAATTTCTCTGCTATGACAGTCTATTCTGGTATGCTTATTTTTTTCTTCGTTGTTTTATTAAGTGATGTAAAAATAACTACCGAAGCATTTTCAAATATTTTTAATTTCAATAATTTTTTAGATATAAATAATTTAGCACCTTTATTGACTGTTGCTGGAACAATATTTGCCTATTTTTCAATTTTAATAATTAGTTTTGGTGATTTTTCTAGATATGTAAAAAATGAACAAGAGTTAAAAAAAGGAAACTTAAGTTTAATTTTAAATTTAATTATTTTTTCTTTTTTTTCAGTATTCATAGTTATAGGTTCTGATGTTTTTCTTAATCAAAAATTCTCAGATATGGACAGAATTTTTACTAATCCAACAGATATAGTTGGTAAGTTTGACAATATACAAATAACAATAGTCGTTCTATTTTTTATTATAATTGCTTCAGCTTCTACAAATTTAGTTGCCAATTTTATTCCATCTCAATACTCTCTAATAAATTTTGCTCCTTCAACATTAAGCTTAAAAAGCGCTAGTTATTTAATTGCTTTTTTTGGTTTGTTGATTGCAATTTTCTGGCTGACTATATTGAGCCAAATAGGAATTTTATCATTTGTTGATACTTTTGGTGCTTTCTTTGGTCCTTTATTTGGCGTGATGGCAGCTGACTATTATTTAATTAAAAATCAAGAATTAAGTAATAAAGATTTATATTCTATAGATAAAGAGAGCGCTTATTATTATTCAGGTGGTTGGCATATAAAAGGTGTTTATTCTTTAATTATTGGATTTATATTTTCAGCGTCTACAATTTGGAATACTAATTTAATGTTTTTACAGTCCTACGCTTGGATAATGGGTGCATTTGTTGCTTGGATAACATATTACTTATTAGCAAAAAAGTAATATGAAAGCTTTAGTATACACAGGTACGCAGGAATTAGTTTATAGAGACGAACCAAATCCAATTGAGGTTTCAGGAGAAAGTATTTTAAAGATACATGCTTCAGGAATTTGTGGTTCGGATATGCATGCATATCATGGACATGATGAAAGAAGAGTGCCTCCATTAATATTGGGACATGAGGTAAGTGGAGAGGTTCAGAATGGAAAATTCAAAGGAAAAGATGTTGTTTTAAATCCTTTAATCACTTGTGGTAAATGTGAATATTGCACAAGTGGAAGAGAGCATCTTTGTCCAAAAAGAATTATTTTGGGCATGAATAAACCTATTGAAAGGCAAGGTGTTTTTGCAGAATTTGTATCAACACCTGATCAAAACATTTATGAAATTCCAAATGGACTAGATAAAAATGAGGCTCCAGTAGCAGAGCCAACCGCTGTTTCTTTGCATGCAGTATTAATGGGCGAGCAAGCATTAAGCAAACCTTTATCTGAATGTAAGACTTTAATTCAAGGAGGTGGAGCGATTGGTTTGTTATGTGGTCTAATATTATCCAAAATTAAAGGTAACAAGAATATAATTCTATCTGATCCAAATAAATTGAGACTTAAAGAATGTTCTAAATATTTAGATGCCAAATATGTAGCTCCAAATGACAAAGAAATAACTAGTAATAATTTTGATATAGTTTTTGATACTGTTGGACTAGAAATCTCAAGACAACAAGCAATCGAAGTAGTAAAACCAGGTGGAACTATTATTCACATAGGTTTAACTCAGCCTGCTGGAACCTTTAATTTTAGAAAAATGACTTTACAAGAAGTTACAGTAATAGGCACTTATTGCTACACAAATAAAGATTTTGAGCAAACTTTAAAAATTTTAGCAAACAAAGATATTGGATCGATGAATTGGATTGAATATAGAGAGTTAAAAAGTGGTGGTGATGCTTTTAAGCAAATCCATGACGGTACATGTGTTGCCCCAAAAATTATCCTTTTACCTTAGAAATTAAGTCTATTTTTGAGTTAATAGCTCTTGATCCACCTGTTTTAAGCTCTTTAGATACAACAGGAGCTGATATCATAAACGACCAGTAAACTAAAAGTATAAATACAGATATTATTTTCACAGTATTCATTTAACAATCAATTTTGCATTTAGAATGTTGAAATTGTGACTGAATATTGAATTTATAAATAATCTATCTATAAGAAGATCATGTTTAAATTTTTTTATATTTTTATTACATCATTAATTTTTCTTAACTCAGCAGTCGCTGAAAATATAAATATTTTTAAATTTACAGAGCAAGAGCTTTCAGAACTAGATGTTCGTAAGGTGAGAGGAGCAGATAACAAAACAGTTTATACTGTTGGATCAAATGAGAATGGTAATTATTTAAAAGCAGTAGCTGATAATGCTGCTTCAGGCCTTGGAAAAGAGATTAAAATTGACCTAAATAAAACACCTTTTATCAATATTACATGGAAAATTGAGAAAGATTTGCAAGGCATTAATGAGAACTCAAAAAAAGGTCATGATTTTGCAGCTAGAGTCTTTGCTGTAAAAAAAACAGGAGCAACTCCACTTTCAAATAGAGCAATTAATTATGTTTTTTCAAGCAATAGTGCAGTTGGCCAGAGTTGGCCAAGTCCTTATACAAAAAAATCAATAGATAATGTATTAGCAACTACAAAAGACAATCTTAATGTTTGGGTAACAGTAAAAGCCAATGTTAAGGAAGATTTTAAAAAATTTCATAATCTAGATGTGAATGAATTAGATGGTTTGGCTATAATGGCTGATACTGATAATTCTAAAATGAAATCAATTTCTTATTTTCAGAATATTTATTTTTCAGCAGATTAATTACCATTTTAAATACTTTTTTAATCCAATACTTAAAAACGATAATAAAATAGCTGCGATAACATCAGCGATTGGAATTGCATTTGGAAATCCAAAGTTCCATAAAATTACTCCGATTAACCAAATTATATAAATTTTCATCTAAGATATTATATCTTAGATTCTATTAAATTTTTATTTATTTGATATTATTAACTTATGCATAAAAACTTTACTCATAATGTTAAAGTGTATTATGAGGACACAGACGCTGGTGGAGTTGTGTACTATGCAAATTATTTAAAATATTTAGAAAGAGCTAGAACTGAAGCGTTATCAACTATTGGATTAAGCAATACAAAAATAAAAAATGATTTTGGTGCTCTCATAATTGTTAAATCGTGCAATATTGAATATAAAAAATCTGCATATTTAGAAGATGATCTACAAATTAAATCTTTTGTAGACTCTACTTCAAAAACTTCTTTTTTAATGAATCAATCAATATTTAAAGATGAGGAATTGATCGTAGAGGCTAAAATTCATCTAGTATTTATAAATGAAAAATTTAAGCCGGTTAAAATTCCAGAAAAAATCTTATCAGACTTTAAACCCTACACTCCTAGTTCATAGATATTTTTCTAACTTTTTTAAATAAGTCTACAATCATTTTTTCAGATATAAGTTTAGTATTTACATTTCTAGGGCTAGGGTGATAACAGGCAATTAGTTTAATATTTCCTGGTAGTAAATAGGATTTTCCGTGAATAAATTTTATCTTCTCATTAAAACTATATTTTTTTTTATAAAATTTAGCACAATTATCAAATGCTACCTTTCCTAATGCAATAATAGTTTTTAATTTTTTTAAATTATAAATCTCGCTATCAAAGTATTTTGAACAATTATTAAGCTCTTCTATTTTAGGTTTGTCTCCAGGAGGAGCACATTTTAAAATATTAGTTATATATGTCGATTTTAATTTGAGACCATCATTTAGATTTTCTGAATTTGGTTGGTTTGAAATTTTAGCTTTAAATAAACATTTAAATAAAAAATCTCCAGATTTATCACCTGTGAATGCTCTTCCTGTTCGTGTGCCTCCATGTGCTGCTGGGGCCAATCCAATTATTAAAATTTTTGCATCAATTTCGCCAAAACCTGTAACTGGTTTTCCCCAGTAGGTTTCGTCTATATTTTGTTTTCTTTTTTCTGTTGAAATTTTTTTAACAAAATTAACAAGCCTTGGACATTTTTTACATTTAAGAATTGTTTTATTTAAACTATCTATTTTAATATTCATAAATGAAAATTTTAAATTATTTAGCCATAATATTTATATGTATTAATCCCTCAGTTAAAGCAGATTCAAAACAAACTTTAATTAATGAATTACAAAAGGGTGGAAAATTAATTTTCATAAGACATGCTTATGCCCCTGGTGGAGGCGATCCAGATAATTTCGATATTAACGATTGTACAACTCAAAGAAATTTAAGTGATAGCGGTAGAGTTCAATCACAAAAAATTGGTAATTTTTTTAAGAAAAATAAAATTTCAATTGGAAAAGTTTATTCTAGTGAATGGTGTCGATGTAAAGAAACAGCATCTATTGCCTTTAAAGAATATGAAACTAAAAATTTTCTAAACTCATTTTTTAGCGCAAAATTTGCCAGTAATAGAAAAAAGCAAGTTATTGATTTTGATAAATTTATTAGCACTTGGGATAAAGATCAAAATTTAGTTTTTGTCACACATTATGTGGTGATTTCTGAAATTTTAAATTATGCACCATCATCTGGAGAGATTGTTGTTTCGGATAAAAGTTTAAAAGTTATTGATACTTTAGAAATTGAATATTAAAGTAAATTATCATGTCATCTAAAAGAGCAATGAGACAAGCGCAAAAGCAAGCATACGCGAAGCATCGTTCAAATATTACAAATAGTAGATTTGAGCTTAAGAAAAAATTTATTACCAAAAACAAAGAAGAAAAAAAAAATAAAAACTAACTTTCTTGATTAAATTTCTCTATTTTTTTACAATTAGAGATTTTAGATAAACTTTCGACATTATTCAAAACAGCCTTAACAAATATTTCTGGTTTATCTTTTTCAAATAAAATTTGAGTATAAAACTGAGGATAACCATGTTTTAATGTAAGTATTTTTCCATCTTCTTCATAAATATTTCTCACATAGGAGTTTTTCTTTTTAACGCTTAAATCGGTAATTTTATATTTTTGATAAGTTTTTTCATTATAAACGTAATTACGTGTCATAATTAGTTCATTAAGATTTAAAATATATTCATTTTTTAAAAAACCGTCTTCTTTATGATCACATTTACTCAACACAATTATTTCTGAGTGAGAATTAAAGGATATAAAAAAAAATGATAAAAAAAATATTAAAAACTTATTTTCTCTCATTTTTATCAACAAAAAATAAAGCTATAATAAATATTACAGTCCAAGCAAATACAGACAATGTTTTTAAAGGGGTGGTATCTGCTCCCCAAACATCAAAGAATAAAGCGCCAATAATTATACCTATAGCATAGATAATACTTACAATTTTAACTTTACTCATATTTTATCAATCTTTGATTAAGTTTTTCTTAAAAAGAGACATGCCGTTCTTGATTTTGTAAGAGTATGACTCTTTAAAACTTTCAAGCTGCCAACCAGTAAGTCTTTTTTCAATTACAATTATATTTTCTTTTTTCCAGTCATCAGTTGTTTCTTCCAATTTCCAAAGTCTTTTTTCCTCATTACTTCTTCCACAACCATAACAATAACCTGTTGATGGATCAGTTTTACAAATGCTTATGCAAGGTGAAATAATCATTTTTTATAAATTAGTATAAATTTTATTAGATAAATAGATAATTTTTTAACAATTGTCATTGGACAAATAGTTTCAATAATATATAAAACCTCGTAATTTGTGGGGCGATGGCGGAATTGGTAGACGCGTTGGTCTTAGGAACCAATATGGCAACATGTGAAGGTTCGAGTCCTTTTCGCCCTACCATTTAGATATTATGAAAGTTACAGTAGAAAATAAAAAAGGTTTAAATAAAGATCTTAAAATTTTTATCGATAAAGAGACCATGAACTCTTATATGGATGAAAAATATGAAGAGATCAAAAGTAGTGTAAATCTAAAAGGATTTAGACCAGGTAAAGTTCCAAAAGAAATTTTAAAAAGACAATTTGGTAAAGCAGTTTTTGGAGAAGTCTTAGATAAAGTTTTAAAAGAAACATCAACTAAAGCACTAGAAGAAAAAAAGATTAAACCAGCTGGTCAACCCAAGCTTGACTTAAAAACTTATGGTGAAGATAAAGATCTTGAGTATGTTTTATCAGTC
>CACEFK010000014.1 GCA_902558835.1 uncultured Pelagibacteraceae bacterium | reverse complement strand
TTTTTTTTTTAGTTAAATTTAAAACATTTTCAACTACTAGCTCTGTATCTGGTCGAGGGATTAATGTATCGTGTGTAATAAAGAACTCAGAATTCCAAAAAAACTTTTTGTTAGTCAGGTAGGCAATTGGATTACCTGAGGACCTTTGTTCAATTAAATTGTAAAAATTATTTAAATCTCTCTTATTAAGAGAATGATCTAAATTCAGCAAAATATAATTTCTGTCCTTGTTGATTGTTTTTGCTAGTAGAATTTCAGAATCTAATTGTGAATTAGATATATATTTACTCCTTAAAATTTGTGAACCTTTTTTAATAGCTAAATTAATGTTCATATATTATTTTAGATTACTTAAACTTTCTTCTTGTGCCTGTAATGTTAAAGACTCGATCATTTCATCAAATGCTTCTCCTTCCAAGAATTCATCTAATTTATGAAGTGTTAAGTTTATTCTATGATCTGTAACTCTTCCTTGTGGAAAATTGTAGGTTCTTATTCTTTCTGACCTATCTCCAGTACCAATTTTTGTCTTACGATCTTCAGATCTTTCTTGGTCTATTCTAGATCTTTCTAACTCGTAAAGTCTTGCTCTCAAAATTTTCATACCTTTGGCTTTATTTTTATGTTGTGATTTTTCATCTTGCTGGGATACAGATAAACCTGATGGAATATGAGTAATTCTTACTGCGCTATCTGTTGTATTAACAGATTGTCCTCCTGGACCACCAGCTCTAAATACATCAATTCTTAAGTCAGAATCATTTATTTTTAAATCTACCTCTTCTGCTTCAGGCAAAACAGCAACTGTTGCTGCTGATGTGTGGACTCTTCCTTGTGTTTCAGTATCTGGAACTCTTTGTACTCTATGCACTCCACTTTCATATTTTAGGGTTGAGTAAATATTTGTTCCTTTAATTGAAGCTATAACTTCCTTTAAACCTCCTGCATCACTTCTTGAGATAGAGATTAATTCTAAAGACCATTTTTTTTTATTACTAACTTTTTCATACATTTTAAATAAATCTGATGCAAATAAACTAGCTTCTAAACCGCCAGTTCCTGCTCTTATCTCAATAATCGCATTTTTTTTATCTGCTTCATCTTTTGGTAGTAAAAATAACTTCAATTTTTTTTCATTAATTTCATGTTGTAAATTTAAATCTTTCAGTTCTACATCAGCCATTTTTTTAAGTTCATCATCCGATTTTTGGTCATTCAAAATTTTCTCTAATTCTTGTTTATCGTTCTCAAAAGAGAGATGTTTTTTTGCAACATCTATAATTTCGTTAATATCTGAATACTCTTTAGATTTTTCTGCAAACAATTTTTTATCTATTTCCCCAGAAGAGAGTTCTTTTTCTAAAGTTGAATGTTTTACAATTAACTCATCAATTGTCTTTTTTGGAATCATCTTTTTATTTTTTTTCTATCTCAGCTGCTTTTTTTTCGACTTCTGATACTACTTTATTAATAATTTCACCTGTTAAAACCTTTTCACTTTGAACGCCTGATAAATAAAGCATATTATTTCCTTTTCCACCGCCAGTTATACCAATATCAGTCAAAGCAGCTTCACCCGGACCATTCACAACACAGCCTATAATAGACAGTGTTATTGGAGTTTTGATATGGGATAATTTTTCCTCTAGTATTTTAACCGTATCAATTACTTGGAAAGCTTGCCTTGCACAGGATGGGCAAGATATAATTTTCACTCCTCTGTTTCTTAATCCTAATGACTTTAGAATTTCATTTCCAATTTTAACTTCTTTTACAGGATCATCAGATAAAGATACCCTTATGGTATCACCAATTCCATTCAAAAGAAGCGATCCAAGACCTATAGCAGACTTAACACTGCCTGTAACAAAACCTCCTGCTTCAGTTATTCCTAAGTGTAATGGGTAATTCATGGCCTTAGAAAGTTGTCTGTAAGCAGCAATTGACAAAAATACATCGGAAGATTTTACACTTACTTTAAAATTAAAAAAATCATCATCCTCTAAAATTTTTATATTTCTTAAAGCACTTTCTACCAATGCCTCCGGGCATGGTTCTTTGTATTTTTCAAGAATATCTCTTTCTAAAGATCCGGCATTAACACCTATTCTAATTGAACAATCGTTATCTTTTGCAGCTTTTAAAACATCATGAATTTTTTTTTTATCACCAATATTTCCTGGATTGATTCTTAAACACTTTGCACCATTTTCTGCAGCTTCAATAGCTCTTTTATAATGAAAATGGATATCAGCAATTACAGGGATTTGAACATTCTTGGTGATTTCTTTTAAAGCTTTTGACGAGTCTTCATCTGGACAAGACACTCTTACAATATCAGCACCTTCCTCATGAATTTCTTGAATTTGTTTTATTGTTGCTGACACATCAGTTGTCAATGTGTTGGTCATAGATTGAACTGAAATTGGATTGTCGCCTCCAACTTTTACATCGCCTACATTAATTACTTTAGTTTTTTTTCTATCAATATTTCTAAAAGGCCTAAGGCTCATAAAATTAGTCTAGTTTAAATTCTTTGTGTAAGACTGCTACAGCTTTTTTAACACTCTTAGAGGAAATAAGTACTGAAATTTTTATTTCAGAAGTAGATATAACAAGAATATTTATTTTTTTCGAAGCTAATGCTTGAAACATCCTATAAGTTATTCCTGGTGTAGTTATCATTCCTACTCCAATAATAGAAACTTTTGATAAATCTTTATCAAAAGACAATTTTTTATATAATATTGACTTGTTTTTTTTTATTAATCTCTCGGTTTTTTTCAAATCATCAGATTTAATCGTAAATGTTAAATCTGTTTCTTTTCCATCTTGAGAGATATTTTGAACAACCATATCAACATTAATTAAATTCTTAGATAATGGTCTAAAAATTGATGCTGCTACTCCAGGTCTATCTTTAACACCTACAATCGTGATTTTAGCATCATTTTTTGTAGAAGAAATTCCAGTTATAATTTGATTGCTAAAAGTCTTTTTCGAACCTGTTATTAAAGTTCCACTTTTTGAAACAAAAGAGGATTTAACTTTGATATCAATTTTATTTAACTTTGCATCCTGTACCGAAGTAGGCTGCATTACTTTTGACCCAAGGGATGCCATTTCCAACATCTCGTCATAAAAAATTTTTTTAATTTTTTTTGCTTTATTATATTGCCTTGGATCCGTAGTATAAACTCCGTCTACATCAGTATAAATAATACATTCATCAGCTTTAATAAATTTTGCAAGCATAATTGCTGTTGCATCAGATCCGCTTCTTCCTATTGTAGTAATTCTAAAATCATTATTAATACCTTGAAAACCAGTGATTATAGGTATACCGCCTGACTTAATGTATTTATTCAGTTCTTTAATACCTACTGAGCTAATTCTTGCACTTGAGTGAGGACCATCTGTTAAAATAGGTAATTGCCAAGATGTCCAAGATCTTGATTTAAACCCGTTATGTTTTAATCTTCCTGCAATAAGTGCACATGACACTTGTTCTCCAGTTGAAACTAGTGCGTCGTATTCTGCTCTATCAAAATTATTACTAATCAATTTTGATTTATTTACTAATTCATTTGTCACACCACTCATTGCTGATGAAACAACCACAACTCTATTTTTATTCTTTTTGTAAAAAGCAATTATTTTACATACTTTTTTTATCCTATCTATGCTTCCTACAGATGTTCCGCCAAATTTTAATACGACTGTTTTCATGCTAGCTTTAATTATTAATATTTAATAAATAATGGATAAAATACATCTAAATTATTATGTCAACTATATATCATAATGACTAGCGTAAATAAAAAAGAAATAGATAAATTTTCTAAAATGGCCAATGAATGGTGGGATCCAGAGGGCAAGTTCAAACCTCTGCATAAATTTAATCCAACTAGAATAAAATATATAAAAGAACATATTATTAATAATTTCAAATTAAAAAATAAATTGAGACCTTTATCAGGAATAAATATTTTAGATATTGGATGTGGTGGAGGATTGCTATCTGAACCAATGTCAAGAATGGGAGCAAATGTAACTGGTATCGATGCATCTGATAAAAATATAAAAATTGCGAAACTTCATTCAAATAAAAATAAACTAAAAATTAATTATTTATGTTCGTCACCAGAAAAACTTAAAATTACAAAAAAATTTGATGTTATCTTAAATATGGAAATTGTTGAACATGTGGAGGATATAGATTTTTTTTTAAAGTCTTGCTCAAAACTTTTAAAAAAAAATGGACTAATGTTTGTTGCAACAATAAATAAAACTTTAAAATCTTATATTTTTGCAATTGTTGGAGCAGAGTATGTTTTGAGATGGCTTCCAATTGGAACACATGAATGGGAAAAATTTGTTAAACCTGAGGATCTTAAAAAAATTTTAATAAAATACGACTTATCACTCGGTAAATTAGACGGTATGAATTTTAATATTGTTAAGGATGAATGGAGTATTTCTAGAGATTTATCTGTAAACTATATAGGAAAGTTTATTAAAAACTAATTTTCTTTTTCATCTATCCAAGGTATTATTTGAGCATCTATACCTTCTTCTTTTAGTTCTTTTAAATCTTCTTTTGATGCACTGCCGTAAATACCCTTTGATTTTTTTTTACCATTATAATGAATTGATCTTGCCTCGTAAGCAAAATTATTACCAACGTAATTAAAATTATCTTTAATAAATTTTTGATAGTCTTTAATAGTTTTTTTTACTTTATTATATTTTTCTAAGTTTATTTTTTCATCAGTTTTTGATTTGTGACTTATTAGGCGAGGTGCCATAATTGTTTTTTCAACTTTTACTGAATTGCAATTATGGCAATTCAAAAGTTTTTTCTTTTTTAATCTTTCATACTCCTTTGAAGATGCAAACCAACTATCAAATTTTAAATCACATTCTTTGCAAAATAGTTTATATTTAATCATGATTATTAATTAATCATATAATTTAGATTTTCAATAAGTTAACTTCTGTAATCTGCGTTAATTTCAATATATTTTTTCGTTAAATCCATTGTATAAGATGTAAAGTTTTTCTTTCCTGTAAAGGTTTCAATATTAATTTCTATATTTTCAGATTTCATATAATTTGCTGTTTGCTTTTCATCGTAACTTTGACTTAATTTTCCACCTTCTACAATTAATATACTTCCAAACTTAATTAATAATTTATTTAGATTAATTTTAGGACCTGCTTTACCGATTGCCATTATAACTCTTCCCCAATTTGGATCTTCTCCAGCAATTGCGGTTTTTACTAATGGAGAATTTGCAACTGAGAAAGCAATTTTTTTTGCATCCATCTCATTTTTACACTTACTAACATTTATTGTTATAAATTTTGATGCTCCTTCACCATCTGAAACAACTCTTTTAGCTAGATTTAAAAGAACATTATTTAGAGCTTTGTCAAAATTTTTAATTTTATTTTCATTTATACTTTTCACTTGGTAATTTTTTACTTCATTAGTTGCAAAAATAGTTGCCATGTCATTGGTGCTAGTATCCCCGTCACAAGAGATAGCGTTAAATGTATTAGTTATATTTTTTTTTAATAACCTTCCTAAAATATCATTAGATAAAGTTGCATCAGTAAATATATATGCAAGTGTTGTAGCCATATTTGGATATATCATTCCTGAACCTTTGGCTATTCCATATATTTTTACTTTTTCACTTCCTATATAACATTCCTCCATAGCTAATTTTGGCTTGGTATCTGTGGTCATTATTGCAAGTGCTGCCTTCATCCAAATAAATTTATTTTGGGTATAACTAATTTTTTTGATCAAATTCGGAATATTATTGAAAATTTTTTCATATGGGAAAATTTCTCCAATAGTACCAGTGCAGCCAAAAATTATGTTTTTTGTAGAAATTTTTTTTGGATTATCCTCATCTTCTTGCTGTTTTTTATTTAAATGTTTAGCTGTCAAATCAGCTATTTTTTTTAAACTTTCATATCCTTGCTTTCCGGTAAAAGCATTGGCGTTTCTTGTATTTACAATTAGAGAATATATTTTTTTTGGTCTTTGGTTTATATTCCATTTTATATTTTCAGACACTATTTTTGATTGTGTGTAAACAGAAGCGTAATTAGCACCTTCTCTGAAATAGAACATTGTTAAATCATCTCTGATATCTTTGTATAAATTTGCTGAAACGACTGAGATTGAAAGACCATCTAAATGATCAAGGTCTTGAAAATCAATCATTTTAGTATTTTTTGATTGAGATGATAAAAAATTTGTTAAATTAATTCCCATATTGTTTAAATTATTTATTTAATACATATATTAAACAATATAAGTAAAGAATAAATCAAATAGTAATGTTTAACCCATTAAATTTAATAACAAAATTTATCAAATCTAGTAATCAAAAAGAGCTAGATAGAATTGGTAAAATTGTTGAAAAAATAAACTCACACGAGGAAGATTTTAAAAACTTAAATGACGACGACTTTCCAAAAAAAACTAATGAATTTAGAAATCAGTTAAAAGATGGAAAAACTTTAGACGAGTTACTTCCTGAAGCTTTTGCTTTAGTCAGGGAGGCTGCCAAACGAACACGAAATGAAAGACACTTTAACGTTCAGTTAATAGGAGGTGTAGCCTTACATGAAGGCAAAATTGCTGAAATGAGAACTGGAGAAGGAAAAACTTTAACCATAACACTTGCTGCTTATTTAAATGCATTGAGCGGTAAAGGTGTTCATATAGTGACTGTAAATGATTATCTTGCAAAAAGAGACTCCATTGAAATGGGGCAAATTTATAATTATCTAGGTCTTTCATCAGGATTTATTAACAACTATCAAGATGATGCTGAACGTAAGAAAAACTATAATTGTGACATCACATATGCAACTAATAGTGAATTAGGTTTTGATTACTTGAGAGATAATATGAAATTTTCTCAAGAGCAAATGGTACAAAGAGATCATAATTTTTCTATAGTAGATGAAATAGATTCATGTTTAATTGATGAGGCAAGAACACCTTTGATAATTTCTGGAGCAGCTGAGGATAAAACTGCCCAATATCTAGCAATTGATAAACTAGTAAGAATCTTGAATAATAAAGACTTTGAAATAGATGAAAAAGAAAAAAGCATTCTATTGACAAACGATGGAATTAATAATGTTGAAAAACTTTTTTCTAACGCTGGTATTTTAAAAAACAATAATTTTTATGATCCAGAAAATTTACATTTAGTTCACCATGTTAATCAGGCTTTACGAGCAAATCATTTATTTGAAAAAGGTAGAGACTATATTGTTAAAGATGGAAGTCTTAAAATTATTGACGAACTTACTGGAAGAATTTTAGAGGGCAGACGTTTTGGAGATGGATTACATCAAGCATTAGAGGCTAAAGAAAAAATTCAGGTGCAGGCTGAAAATCAAACTTTAGCTTCAATAACTTATCAAAATTATTTTAAACTTTATAAAAAAATATCTGGTTGTACTGGTACAGCCGCTACAGAATCTGAAGAGTTTTTTGAAATTTATAATCTTCCGGTTGTTGTTATTCCAACAAATAAAGAAATGATCCGAAAGGATTTTAATGATTTAATTTTTAGAACAGAAACAGAAAAGAATGATGCAATTATAGAAAAAATAATTGAAAGAAATAAATTAGGTCAGCCTATATTAGTATTTACCTCAAGTATTAATAAATCTGAAGTTTATTCAAATTTGTTAAATCAAAAAAATATTAAACATTTAGTATTAAATGCAAAAAATCATGAAAATGAAGCAGAGATAATTGCAAATGCAGGAAAAGAAAATTCATTAATTATTACAACAAGTATTTCAGGAAGAGGAGTTGATATTCAACTTGGTGGTAAGAAGGGTTCTATTCCAGAAGACCAGCTTAAAATAAATAAGGATAAAATTAAATCCTTAGGTGGTTTGTTTGTAATTGGCACAGAGAGAATGGAATCTAGAAGGGTTGATAACCAGGCTAGAGGAAGATCTGGAAGACAGGGAGATGAAGGTAGTTCTATATTTTACGTTAGTCTAGAAGATGATTTAATGAGAATTTTTGGATCAGAGTCTATGAATAGTATGCTAGAAAAACTTGGACTCAAAGACGGCGAAAGTATTGATCATCCATGGATAAATAAAGCATTAGAGAGAGCCCAGCAGAAAGTAGAAGCTAGAAATTTTGATATAAGAAAAACACTTATTAAATTTGATAATGTTCTTAATGATCAAAGGCATGTTGTATTTTCACAAAGAAAAAATGCGATGAATAGTGAAAATATCTTTGATTATTCAGATGAATTTTTAAAAGAAATATCTAATGATTTAATTAAGTTAAAAATTTCAAATTTATCCAATCCTAAAAGTAATGAATTTTATAATAAAACTAAACAAATAGTTGGAAAAAGCTTTGAGGAAACTGAATTTAAGGATTTAATTGAAGCAAAAGATAAAGATTTCAGAGAAAAGATTTCTAATAAATTTGAAGAAACTAGAAAGGAACGGATTAAACTTCTGGGGGAAGATCACGCAAAAGAAATTGAAAAAAGAATTTTTCTTCAATCAATAGATTTAAACTGGAAATCTCACATTCAATATTTGGAACAATTAAGACAAGTCATAGGTCTAAGATCTTATGGACAAAGAGATCCATTAGTTGAATATAAAAAAGAGGCTTTTGAATTATTTTCAAATCTTTTAGAAAAACTAAAATTAGATTATGTAACTATTTTAATGAACTTAAAAGTTGTTCTTGAGTCAAACCAAGAAAATGAAAACAAACAAAACGATATTTCTAAACAAATTTCAAACAATAAAAAAATAGGAAGAAATGAACCATGTTTTTGTGGATCTGGAAAAAAATTCAAGCATTGTCATGGTGCTTTATAAATTTAAATTAATAAAAGAATTAAAGAAATTAAAATTAATCCGCCAGCAATAGCTGATAATACTTTTTTTGATTTTAAAATTTTATCAAAATTATTTTTCTTAACAGTTAATGTGCTTAGATCCTCAGTACTAGTCATAAAACCATCGTTTCTTCCAATTTTAAGAAATTTATTTTTTCTCTCATTCATTATTTCTTCAGAAGATAATTCATCAAAATAATTTAAATTTTTTATTAAAGTTTCTCTCACGTTATTTAATATAATATCTCTATCTCTATGTGCACCACCTAAAGGTTCTTCAATTATTTCATCAATAACTTTTAATTTTAATAAATCTTTAGCCGAAAGCTTCATGGCTTTTGCCGCATCGAGCATTTTTTTTGGATCTCTCCATAGAATAGTTGCGCATCCCTCAGGGGATATTACTGAGTAAATTGCATTTTCTAGCATAAGAACTTTATTTGATGAAGCTAATGCAATTGCTCCACCAGAACCGCCTTCGCCTATAATTATTGCAATTGTTGGAACTTTAAGTTCCATACAGCATTCTATAGATTTTGCAATCGCTTCCGCTTGTCCTCGTTCTTCGGCCCCTACGCCTGGATATGCTCCTGGAGTATCAATAAAAGAAATTATCGGAATATTAAATTTGTTTGCTAAGTTCATTAATCTTATTGTTTTTCTATAACCCTCTGGTCTCATCATCCCAAAATTTCTCTCAATCCTGCTATCTAGATCTTCTCCTTTTTCTTGACCTATTACTAAAACAGATTTTCCATTGAACTTTGCAAATCCAGTCAATACTGATTTATCCTCACCGTAATATCTATCCCCAGATAATGAAATGAAATCTTCAAACAAATTATCAATAAAAAATTTTGCTTTAGGCCTATCTTCATGACGAGCAACCATAGTAGTCTGCCAAGGATCTAGATTAGAATAAATATTTTTTAATTTTTCATCTATTTCTGTTTGAGTGCTTGAAATTTTTTGAGTATCGACTTCTGATAATCCCTCTTGATTGTAAGGATCTTTCAATTTTTCTAGTTCGTTTTCTAGATCTTTAATTTCTGTTTCAAAATTTAGATAATTTTTCATATTTTATTTATAGCGGATGGTTAAAATACAAAAAAGGCAATAAAATGATATTAAATAAGGTGTAATTCTTATTAATTGACTTAAATCATTTTACAGATACAAATTCATTATCGGGAGAGACTATTTATAGCGCCGAAGGAGCAACCACCCCGGAAACTCTCAGGCAAAAGGACCGATTAAAGCATAACACTCTGGAAAGAGATTGATTTCCGCCGAAGGAGTAAAGCTCTCAGGCAAAAATACAGATGGGGTACGAATTAAGTGCTATGCAAGAAAAATACATTAAAATTAATAATCTTCAAGTATCTGAAAAGCTATCAAACTTTGTAAATGATGAATTATTAAAAAATACAAATGTATCTTCAGAAAATTTTTGGTCAGGTCTAGAAAAAACACTCGATGAACTTGCGCCAAAAAATAAAGAATTAATTAAATTTAGAGAAGATTTACAGAAGAAAATAGATGATTGGCATATCAAAAATAAAGGTAAAGAATTTAATTTAGATGAGTACAAAAAATTTTTACTAGAAATTGGTTATTTAAAAAATGAAGGACCTGATTTTAAAATAGAAACTGAAAATGTTGATGAAGAAATTGCAAGTATAGCTGGGCCTCAGTTAGTTGTGCCTGTCATGAATGCAAGGTATGCATTAAATGCCGCGAATGCAAGATGGATGAGTTTATATGATAGTCTTTATGGTACAGATGTAATTGAACAATCTGAAGATAGCGTATCTGAACGGTATGACCCTTTAAGAGGTGAAATGGTTATAAAATATGGAAGGGATTTTTTAGATAAGTACTTTCCAATAGCTGGACTAAGCTGGGATAAAATTACAAGTTTTGCTGTAAAATATGGAAAATTAAAAGTTTTGAAAGGTGCTGATATTTTTGATTTGGAGGACGAAAATAAATTTGTTGGGCACAGAGGCGAAAGTGATAATCCTTCTGCACTTATTTTAAAAAATAATAATTTACATATTGAAATTCTAAAGGACTCAAGAGCTTTTGCTGCCCAACAAGATCATGCTGGTATAAGTGATATTATACTAGAATCAGCAGTGTCAACAATTTGTGATAATGAAGATAGTGTAGCAGCTGTTGACTCAGAAGATAAAATTATTTGTTATAGAAATTGGCTAGGTCTAATGAAAGGAGATCTTAAGTCAAAATTTGAAAAAGAAGGTAAATTATTTGAGAGAAAATTAAATCCACACAGAAGTTATATCTCAAAAGATGGCAAAGGATTAAAGTTGCATGGTAGAAGCCTATTGCTTGTAAGAAACGTTGGTCATTTAATGACTAACCCTTCAATTTTATTAAGTGATGGAAGTGAAATACCTGAGGGTATTATGGATGCATTTATAACTACAGCAGCCGCGCTACATGATATTAAAAATAAAAATAATTCAAGAACTGGATCAGTTTATATTGTAAAACCTAAAATGCATGGTCCAGACGAGACGGCATTTACAGATTTAATTTTTTCTAAAGTTGAAGAAGTTCTAAATTTACCTAAGTACACATGTAAGATTGGGATTATGGATGAAGAGCGAAGAACATCAGCAAATTTAAAAGAATGTATTAGAAGTCTCAAAAATAGAGTTTTTTTTATCAATACTGGTTTCTTAGATAGAACTGGTGATGAAATGCATACATCAATGGAAGCTGGTCCTATGATTAAAAAAGGTGATATGAAATCATCTAAATGGATTACTGCATACGAAAATAACAATGTTGATATTGGTTTAAGTTGTGGGTTTTCTGGTAAAGCTCAAATTGGAAAAGGGATGTGGGCAATGCCAGATAAAATGAAAGATATGATGGAGCAAAAAACAGGACACTTAAAAGCAGGTGCAAACTGTGCTTGGGTTCCATCACCAACAGCAGCTGCTTTACATGCTCTACATTATCATGAAATAAATATTTTCGATGAACAAAAAAAATTAACTGATAGAGAACCAGCTAAGCTTGATGATATTTTATCAATTCCAATAGCAGATAGACCCAATTGGTCTGTAGAGGATATAAATAAAGAAATTTCAAACTCTGCACAAACTTTATTGGGGTATGTTGTAAGGTGGGTCGATCAAGGTGTAGGTTGTTCAAAAGTTCCTGATATTAACAATATTGGTTTGATGGAAGACAGAGCAACTCTAAGAATTTCTTCACAACATATAGCCAACTGGATTCATCATGGAATTACAACAAAAATACAAGTAACTGAAATAATGAAAGAGATGGCCAAAATAGTAGATGATCAGAACAAAGATGATCCGCTATATGTTAAAATGAGTGATGATTATGAAAATTCTATAGCGTTTCAAACTGCTTGTGATTTAGTGTTTAAAGGCAAAGGACAACCTTCAGGTTACACTGAACCATTACTTCATTTAAATAGGTTAAAAAAAAAATCTAATCTGAGTTCGAAATCAAATTAGATCGATTTTTAAAAGCAGAAAATAAAGTCCCATCATCTAGACTTTCAATTTCTCCTCCTACCGGTAAACCTTGTGCTAATTTAGTAATTTTAACGTCTAAATTTTTTAGACTATCTTGAATATAATATGCAGTGGTTTGACCTTCAACAGTTGCACTAGTTGCAAGAATTACCTCTTCGATTTTATCTCTATTAACTCTTTCAACTAATGAGTTAATTAATAAATCTTCTTTTCTCTGTCCAACTGAAGTAATTGTCCCTCCTAAAATATGAAAATAGCCCTGAAAGATATTTGAATTTTCAATCGACCATTGGTCTGCAATATCCTCTACTACACAAATTTTGTTGTATTTTTCTTTTGTATTCTCACAATTTAAACAACCATTTGAGTTTGACTTTAAGGCACCACATGAATTGCATCTAACTACATTTTTATAAACCTGCGCCAATGTACTTGCCATAGGTTTTACAAGTTCGTCACGATTATTTATTAATTTTAAAACAATTCTTTTTGCTGATTTGGGACCTAAGCCTGGAAGTTTTGAAATTAATTTAATTAATTCTTCTATCTCACTGATGTTTTGCATTTATTATAAAGGCCATTTAAAACCAGGAATTCCAAAACCTCCAGTTGCTTTTGAAATTTCCTCAGTTGTTTTTGATTTAAGTTGAGATTTAGCACTATTATGTGCTGCAACAATTAAATCTTCAATTATGGTTTTGTCCTCTTTCATAATTTCATCAGATAACTTTATTGTTTGCATCTCTCCCTCTCCATCCAAAGTTATCTTTACAGAATTTGAGCCCGAAACTCCTTCAACTCTAATTTCCTTAATCTTTTGTTGGCTTTCTTTCATTTTAGCCTCAAGTTCTTTTGCTTTATCTAAAATTTTACTAAAATCAGTCATTATCAACTCCATCTTTGTTTGAATTTACATCTATTAATTCGGCATCAGGAAATTTATCCATCACACTTTTAAATATTTCTGAATTTTTCATTTCATCGATTAATTGTTTTTTTACATTTTTTTCTTTATCTTTCACTGACATTTGCCCTTTTAATTTACTAAACGTAATAATCCATCTTTCACCGGTCCATTCAAAAAGCTTTAATGATAAATCTTTTACAAAATCTTTATCTAAACTTTCATTAAAAGATATTTCAATTCTATTTTTTTCAAATTTTACAAGGTTAACATTTTTTTCTAACTCGTATTTAAGCTTGATCTCTTTTTTTTTTGAACAAATTTCAATTAAATCCTCAAATGCATTTATATTAATTTTATTTTCTGCTTTAATTTCTGTCTGGACTTTTGGTTTAGTTTTTTCTTCCTGTGCAACATTCTTGATTTGATTGATTGTTTTAGAAGTTAATTCAGTTTTTGTATTCTTAACCAGATTTTTACTATGAGTTTCAACCTCAACATTTTCAATTTTATTTTCAGATTTTACAAAACATAAATGCATTAGCCTTATTAAGAACATCTCAATTGAAAGGTGTTGATTAGAAACTATGTCTATCTCTTCGAGAGAAGAGATAGCAAATTGCCAAAATAATATTAATACCTCGGAATCTATTTGATTTGATAAATTTTTAATTTTAGAAAATTCTTCATCATTTAATGAAAAGTTTGTACTTTCTAAAGTTAAAGAATTAATATTTTTAAAGTAGTAAAGTAACTCTAGGAAATCATTAATAAAAACCTTTGGTTCAACACCTTGGTCATAAATTTTTCTATAAATACTTATTACTTTTGTTTCTTCACCTTTTAAAATTAACTCAAACAAATCAATTAATTGAGATTTATCAAAATACCCAAAAATTTTCTGAGCTGAATTTAAGTCTAATTCTTTTCCCTCATCTAAACTTAATAGTGCCCTATCCAGCAACGATAAAGAGTCTCTAACTGAACCTTCAGAAATTTTTACTATAAGCTTTAAAGCATCGTCGCTTATTTTTCCATTTTCCTTGTCCTTAATTTTTTTAATAAACTCCAATAATTCTGAGGATTTAATTCTAGATAGATCAAATCTTTGACATCTAGATACTACTGTAATTGGAATTTTTTTAATTTCTGTAGTTGCAAAAATAAATTTTAGATATTCTGGTGGTTCCTCTAAAGTTTTTAATAAAGCATTAAATGCTTGTTTGCTTAACATATGAACTTCATCAATAATGAAGATTTTATATTTAGCCGAGGTCGGCCCATATCTTGAAAATTCGATTAAATCTCTTACGTCATCTACACCAGTTTTGCTTGCCGCATCCATTTCAAGCACATCTATATGACTAGACTCACTAATGGATTTGCAGCTTTCACAAAAGTTTTCTTTACATAAATTATCGATACCATTTGAACAATTAAGTGCTTTTGCAACAATTCGAGCTGTTGTAGTTTTTCCTATTCCCCTTATTCCAGTAAACAAATATGCATTAGGTATTTTATCAGCTTTAATCGAGTTGGTAATAGTTTCTGCAACAACCTCTTGACCAATAAGATCATCAAAAGTTTGTGGTCTATATTTTAATGCTAATACTTTTGAGTTATTATTCATATATCCATAAGGAGACTAGAACCTGAATAACTGTCTCTACGACTGCTTCCGTTAAGATCTGGTCGGGTTCAAGCAGCATCCACCTCTAGCCTCCAAAACCATTATAGCAGTTAAAATTTCTAATCTACAAGAAAAGATTCTTATTTTTTTTGTCTCAAATTATCTGCTTCGAAAACACCTAGAACGTGAAAATCCTCACAATGTAGACCTAGCTCTTCAAGAGATTTCTGAACTTTTGGATCTTCGATGTGTCCATCCAAATCACATAAGAAAAAATAAGAATCGAAACTATTTTTTTCTGGATAACTTTGTAGCTTAGTTAAATTTACACCATTAATAGCAAAACCTCCTAGTGATTGATAGAGGGCAGCTGGCTTACTTTTCAGTTTAAATAAAAAAGAGGTTATGTATGTTTTGTCTCTAAATTCTGGTTGAGAAATATTTTTTCCCATAACCAAAAATCTTGTTAAATTTCCACTTTCGTTTTCTATATTTTTTTTAATTACTTCTAAGCCATAAATTTCAGCACTCAATGAGGATGCTATAGCTGATTGCTTAACATCTTTTGTTTTAGAAATCATTTCAGCAGATCCAGCAGTATCTGCTCTAATATGTTCTGCTAAATTATTTTCTTTAATAAACTTTGAACATTGGGATAATCCTTGTGCGTGAGAATATACCTCTTTAATATCTTTTAATTTTGCCCCAGGCTGTCCTAATAAATTATGCTCAATTTTTTGAAAGTGCTCTTTATAAATATTTAGCCTATGTTTAAAAATTAAATATTCAATCCCAATGTTACCTGTAATTCTATTTGACTCAGGAATTATAATTCTGCTATCTGGTTCTTCAGATGCTTTATTAAAACAATCATCAAAAGTTTTACAAGGCAAGATTTCTGCTTTAGCATCAATTGAAAGGGCTGCTAAATGAGAATATGCACCAAAGGTTCCTTGAAAATAAATTTTGCTCATCAATTCTTATATTCCATTATTTTTTTCAAGGCTAGATAATCTTCCTCTGTATCTACTCCTATTGGATATGATTTGGCAAGTGAAACATTGATATCAATATTATTATCTAATGCTCTTAATTGCTCTAACCGATTTTCTATTTCATTTTTAGATTGGCTTAATTGAACAAATTTTTCGAGTGAGTCTTTTGAATAACAATAAACTCCAATATGATGATAAATATTATCTATCTGCTCAGACTTTCGTAAAAAAGATTTACCCTTTGGAAAATTGTCCTCTCCTAGACTATTTTCAGTAATGACCTTTACAATATTTTCATTTCTCAAGTTTTTATCGTCTTTTATTGTTGCAGCAAGAGTTCCTATATTAGAAGGATTTTTTAACATTTTATCATTCAATCTTACGATATCTTGAATGTCGATTGCTGGTTCATCACCTTGTAAATTCATAATAAAATCAACATCCTTAATGTTTGACTTTTTAAGTGCCTCGTGAATTCTATCTGTGCCTGTTTTGTGTTTATTGCTAGTCATAATAGCGTTGAAACCATTTCCTTTAACATCGTCAATAATTTCCTGGTCCTCTGTAGCTACAATCACATCTCCAATATTGGCCTCTACTGCTTTTTTAGATACATGTGAAATAATTGATAAACCATTTATTTTCAGTAAAGGTTTACCTGGAAGCCTAGTAGCGGACATCCTAGAGGGTATAATTACTAAAGTTTTCATTATATTTTCAAATTATTATACTCATTAAACAACTATAGAGGCAAATTTATACATTAAATTTTAGCTTTTTTTTAATTTATCATGTTATACGTTCACTACAAAAAATTTAGAAAAAATGGATTCTTTCGAAATAAATAAAATAGTCGCTGCAGTTTTAATGGTTGCTTTACTTGTTATTGGTATTGGAAAATTATCTGATGTTATATTTTATGTAGAGAAACCTGAAACACCTGGTTATTCAGTTGAAGTAGAAACTGCAACTACCGTATCCACAAACAGCTCAAGCACGACGTCAGACAAAATTGATATTTCAGCATTGATGGCAATGGGAGATATTGCGCATGGTGAAAAAGTTTTTAAAAAATGTGCAGCTTGTCATTCAATTGTTAAAGGAGGAAAGAATGCTATAGGCCCAGCTCTATATAATGTTGTAGGGAGAAAAGTTGGAGCGATTGAAGACTATAAATATTCCAAAGCGCTAGCTGCATATGACAAGAATTGGACTTTTGAAGAACTGAACGGATTTTTAATTAAACCCGCTAAATGGATAAAGGGAACAAAGATGGCATATGCAGGTCTTAGAAAAGAAAAAGATAGGGCCTCTGTAATAAAATATCTAAATGAGAATTCAGATAGCCCTTTGCCGCTACCTTAATTTTCCAAAACAATATAACAAAATACTTTTTTGTACGTGAACTCTATTGAGTGCTTGTTGCCATACGTGAGATTTTTTTCCCAAGAAAACATCATCACTCACTTCATCTCCTCTAGGTAAGCAATGTAAAAAAATGCAACTTTTCTTTGCATAACTCATCAGTTTTTTATCAATTTTAAAATTTTTAAATGATTTTATTTTTTTCTTCTTGTTAACTTTGTCATTCAAAGAAATAACTTTATCAGAAAAAATTACATCTGCATTAGAAACTGCTTTTTTCGCATCATTATAAATATAAATTTTTTTGTTATTTTTTTTGACCCAAGCTCTAACTCCTTTTCTAGGTTCAAATTTTTTTGGACAACCAATACTTAGCTTGAAAGAAAATTTTACTGATGCAGCTATCAAACTAGCTAAAACATTGTTGGAGTCACCTATCCAGCAAATATTTAAATTAGAAATAGGTTTTTTCATTATTTCCTCAACAGTAAAAACATCTGATAAAACCTGTGTTGGATGAGATGAAGGACTTAAACCATTGATTACGGGTATAGATAAATATTTTTCAAAATTTTCAACTTTTTTATCACTATCAGTTCTAAGCATAAATCCATCGCCGTAGGTCGAAAGAATTTTAGCTGTATCGGCAATGCTCTCTCCACCTTGACCCAAATGAAGCTCATTAGATCTCAAAGTCAAAGTACCACCACCTAATTGTTTGATAGCTAAATGAAAGCTTAATCTTGTTCGCAAACTAGATTTTTCAAACATTTGAATTAATAATTTTCCTTTTAAGGGTGCACCCTTATCAACCTCTAATGTACTTAGTTTTTTTCTTAAACTTTTTCTTTTCTTAGCATCAATAATAATTTTTCTAAGATCTTTTGCGGGTATATCTTTTAAATTAATGAAATGTTTCATATTATTTTATCTGCGAACTGACCTTTTCAATAATTTTTAATGCTAAATCTAGTTCATTTTTTTTGACATTTAATGGAGGCAAAATCCGAACAACATTTTCTGCAGCTCTAATAGTCAGTAGCTTATTGTTCATCAATTTATTTATAAATTCAGTTTGATCTTTATATAACTGTATCCCAATCAAAAATCCTTTTCCTCTTATTTGTTTAATTACATTTGGATATTTTTCCTGAATTTTATTCAATTTAAATAAAAAATATTTTGATAGATTTTTTACATTATTCAAAAATTTTTTATTTGATATAATATCCATTACTGTATTTCCAACTGCCATCGCCAAAGGATTTCCTCCAAATGTTGATCCATGAGAACCTGGTGTCATTCCAGAGGCAACTTTTTTATTCATTAAAACTGCACCAACAGGAAACCCTCCGCCTATTCCTTTTGCAATTGGTACAATATCGGGTTTTACTTTTGATTTTTCAAAAGCAAAAAAGTCACCAGATCTTCCTATTCCACACTGGACTTCGTCAAGGATTAATAATATTTTTTTCTTATTACATAGAGCTCTTAATTCTTTTAAGCACCAATCTGGAATCACTTTTATACCACCTTCACCCATAATAGTTTCAACCATAATAGCAGCGGTGTTTTTGTTAATTTTCTTTTTAAGAGAATTATGATCTCCAAAGCTGAAGTGATCGAAACCTGTTACTTTTGGACCAAATCCTTCAGTCATTTTCTTTGATCCACTTGCAAAAATTGCTGCTAACGTTCTACCATGAAAGGAGTTTTTAATACATAAAATTCTATTTTTATTAGGTTTACCTATTGAGTAAAAATATCTTCTCGCAATTTTAATTGCTGCTTCCGTTGCTTCAGCTCCACTATTTTGAAACATAACAAAATCAGCAAAAGTTTTAGCGCATAATTTTTTAGCAAGTTTTTCACCTTCAGGAATTTGAAAAGCATTAGAAACGTGCCAAAGTTTTTTTGATTGGTCTCTAATTGTTTTAACTAATTTTGGATTGGCATGACCTAAAGAGTTAACAGCTATTCCTTGCACAAAATCTAAATATTTTTTGTTATCAGCAGAATATAAATAACTACCCTTTCCAAACTTAAAGGAGATTTTTTTTCTGTTATAATTTTTTGCTAAATAACTCATAAGTTTTTATGTTTTTATAAATTTTAATTCTTACACACAAGTTATGATTGAAAATGAAATATAATTAATAAAAATAATTAATGTTGATAACTCTTATTTTTTCATTGTTTAATTTAAATTTATATCAGTATATTGTTGTAAAATATAAAATAGATACAATATATTGATTATGAGCTGGACAGAGGAAAAAGTTGCAAAATTGAAAGAGTTGTGGGGAAAAGGCAACACTGCAAGTCAAATTGCAGAAATTATTGGTGGAATTAGTAGAAATGCGGTTATTGGTAAAGCTCATAGACTGAATCTATCTGCAAAAATTAAAACAAGAACTGCCGCTTCGAATAAAAATTTTGAAAATTCTTTAGAAGAAAAAAATATTAAGACAAAAAAATTTACAAGAGGTAAATTTAAATCATTAATAATTGAAAAAGACTTTGAGCCAGAAAATCCTAAACAATTAGAAGAGTTAACTGATAATGATTGTAAATATCCTATAGGTCACCCTAATGAAAAAGAATTTTATTTTTGTGGAAGAAACTCATTAAAAGACTTTAGTTATTGTAAACTCCATCTTTTATATGCATATCAAAGTCGGGATAACAAACATAAGAAAGATGATCAGATTGATAAAGATGAGGTTCCAGAATTTATTGAGAAAAAGATTAAATCTGCATAATTTTTTAAGTATTCTTGTTTTGCAAATCGTTGTTTAAAATATATTTCTCTGTTGAGAATTGTCCCCCTTCTCTCCACATATAACAATATTTTTTAACTTCTTGTTCAAAATATTTAGTACTTGGTACTCCTATTTCAAAATTAGATTTATATTTTCCAGACAATACATTGTCATATTTGAGAAGTATTAATTGATCTCTCGTTAGAATTGGTTTTGGCATCATCTCAAATATACGTGCGGTTATTTGAGCTAAAGGTAAAGGTAGAGGCATTAAAATTCTTTTTTTATTTAAAAGTTTGAGTAATTTTTGTAGTATTTCCTTAAACGTAATTACTTCGGGTCCCACGCACTCTATAATTTTTGAAGAATTATTGTTTGAAATAATATGAAAAATTATATCGGTCAAATCTGAACAGTGAATTGGGCTAAATTTGGTATTCCCATTATAATAAAGTGGGAAAAAAGGAAGTCTACTCAGCAGTGTCATGAAATTTGTAGTAAAATTATCATCTACCGAGAAAACTACAGAAGGTCTAAGAATTGTAGATAAAGAAAAATTATTTATAATTTCATTTTCTCCAGCTAGTTTACTTTTTGCATAATCGGAGTCTTTTGCTTCATTGATTCCTAATGCGGATAAGTGAATAAAATGTTTTAAATTATATTCTTTCGAAAGTTTTGCTAATAAAGAGGGAAAAAGTGTATGGATATTTTTAAAAGTATTACCTTTTTTTTGTTCAAATAAAATACCTATTAAATTAATACAAATATCTGTTTTTTCAAAAAGTGCTCTTATTTTTTTTTCCTCATGAATATTTGCCTCTACAATATTAATAAATCCTGCATTTGCTTGAGTTTTGATAATATAACTTTTTTGGTGAATGTTTCTTGTTACCACAGTAACTTTGTAATTATTCCTAGTAAGTTTCCTTATTAAGTTTCGACCGATTTGGCCACTACCACCAAAAATTAGACAATTTTTTGCTTTCATATATATATGTTTAAATATGAGTAATAATATTCAATTACACAAAAATGACTTACCAGATGATTTGAATTTAGGCAATATAATAGCTGTAGATGGAGAGTTTATGGGTCTTAATGTTAGAAGAGATCCACTATGTTTAATTCAAATATCTTCTGGCAATTCAGATGCTCATATAGTGCAATTTGATAGAAATAATTATAATGCACCTAATCTTATTAAATTGTTAGCTGACGAAAAAATTACAAAAATTTTTCATTTTGGTAGAGCAGATATGGCTCATATCAAATATTATTTAAATACTGATACCATTAATATTTTAGACACTAAAATTGCATCAAAACTAGCAAGATCTTATTCAGACAACCATTCTCTTAAAACTTTAATTAAAGAATTTGTTAATATAGATATAAGTAAACAATTTCAAAATTCAGATTTTGGTGGAGAGTTAACTCCAGCGCAACTAAAATACTGCGCGAATGATGTTATTTATCTTCATAAAATTCATGAGGAATTAAACAAAATACTAGAAAGAGAAAATAGAATAAAATTATACCAGGATTGTTTAAGGTTTTTGAAAACTAGAGTAGACCTTGATTTAGCTTTATTTAGGGATGACATTTGGGCTCACTGATGAAAAAAGAAAAGTTTATATCAATTGCAAAAGAAGTAATCAGTTTAGAAATCAAAGCATTACAAAAATTAAAAAAAAATATTAATAACTCTTTTAATGAAGCTGTAATTCAGATAGCGAAATGCCAATCTAAAATAATATTATGTGGAGTTGGGAAAAGTGGATTAATTGCATCAAAAATTGCTGCAACACTCTCTTCAACTGGCTGCCCAGCATTTAGTTTATCTGCCGGTGACTCTTCACATGGAGATCTTGGTAGTATTTCAAGAAAGGATATTCTTATTTTAATTAGCTATTCTGGACAAACCAACGAACTTAAAAATATTATTCAATATGCAAACAGAAATAAAATTTTACTTATAGGTATTGTATCTAAAAAAGATTCAATTCTATATAAAGCATCAGATATAAAACTTTTAGTTCCTCAGGTAAAAGAATCTGCAGATATAGTTCCTACGTCAAGTACAACTACACAACTTGCGATTGGTGATGCTCTTGCTATAGCTGCTATGAAATATAAAAAATTTGATAAATTAGATTTTAAAAAAATACATCCAGCAGGAAGTCTAGGTGCTAAGCTAAGAACTGTTGGAGATATAATGTTAATAGGAAACAAAATTCCATTTATAAATGAAAATATAAAAATTATTGATGCACTAAAAATTTTAAGTAATAAAAAATTAGGAATTTTAATAGTTGAAAACAAAAATAAAAAAACAATAGGAATTGTTACAGATGGTCAAATAAGAAGGTTTAATCAAAAAAAAATTGATATTAAAAATATGAAAATTAATGAAATTATGACTAGAAATCCAATAGGAATAGATAAAAACTCTCTAGCTGCAAAAGCATTAGCTTTAATGAATAGTAAAAGAATTACTTCGTTGTGTGTTTATGATAAAAAAAAAAGGCACAAAACTATAGGAGTACTACATATTCATAATATACTTCAGAATAATATTTCTTAATGCAAAAAAAAATAGTTCTAAGGATTTTCTACGTAGTAATTTTTTTTTTTATTTTAATTTCAATATTTTATTTTAATTTTAAAAAGGAAAAAAAAATAATTTCCAGTGAAATAGTTGAGGAGGAAATTGTTGAAGAAGAAAATTATACTAGTTCAAACATATTAAAAAATGTAAAATACACTGCTCAAGATATTAATGGAAATCAATTAATGATTGAAGCTAAGGAAGGAGAAATAGATTTTTCAGATAAAAATGTTATATATTTAACTTATGTAAAAGCCTTAATTACGTTAAATAATTCAGAAAATATTCTAATAACATCAAAATTTGGAAAATATAATATTAATAATTATGATACTATATTTTCAAAAAATGTAATAATTAACTATCAAGATAACAAAATTACTGGAGAGTACCTAGATTTTTCTTTAGAAAGAAATTCTCTGATTGCGTCAAGAAACATAATCTATACAAATGATAAAAACATTTTAAAAGCTGATGTCATTACAATGGACATAAAAACCAAAGATATTAAAGTTCAAATGTATGAAGACAAAAAAAAAATAAATATTAAGAGTAATTAAGATAATGGCAATAATAAAAAAATTTAGAATTAAATCATTCAAAAAAAATAATACATTAATAGAATTTGAAAACGTATCTCTTTCTTATGGAAAAAGATTAATTTTAGATAATGTAAGTTTTAAAATAAATGAAGGTCAAATATTTGGAATGTTAGGTCCAAATGGTGTCGGTAAATCAACAATTTTTAATATTATTACTGGATTAATTAAACCCAATGCAGGTATAATTAAAATTTCTAATGAATCTGTAAATGAATATCCTGTATACCTTAGAACTAAAAAATTTAAAGTTGGCTTTGTTCCTCAATATGGGGGATGCTTTAATGATCTTACATTACATGATAATTTAAAAGCTATTAGTGAAATAGTAATAGATGACAAAAACTCAAGAGACGAGAGAATTAATTTTTTAATTTCGAAGTTTGAGCTTGATAACTTAAAAGATATTAAAGCCAAATTTTTATCTGGTGGTCAAAGAAAAAAGCTTGTTATTGCTCTTGCACTCTTAAGTAAACCTAAAGTTCTTCTTTTAGACGAATGTTTTGCGGCTTTAGATATAATGACAATAAAAATGTTGCAAGAAATTATTGTTAACCTGCAACAAGAATACAACATTACTATTTGTATATGCGACCACCAAGCTAGAGATCTTTTGGCCTGTGTAGATAAAGCAATGATTTTAAGTAACTGTAAAATTATTGCTGAAGATACACCTGGAAATTTGATTAATGATATAAATGCAAGAAAAGCTTACTTTGGTGATAATTTTAAATTTAATTAAATAATATTAATGCCTTCAAAACCAATAGTAATTAAAAAAAGAGTAAGCCATTTCAACAAGGTAATTACAGTAAGTGGCGATAAAAGTATAAGTATCAGATGGGTTTTGTTCTCGTCACTATCCAATGGAGTAAGTAAAGCGAAAAATCTATTAATTTCCCAAGATGTTTTGGCTTCAATTAAAGCCGTAAAAAAATTAGGTATTAAAGTAAAATTAAAGAAAGGTGTATGTGAAATTAAAGGAAATGGAATTGATGGATATAAGTATAAAAAAAATCTAACAATAGATGCACAAAATTCTGGGACACTTGGAAGACTAATACTTGGAATTTTAATAAACACACCTTATCCAATAAAATTAATAGGAGATGAAAGTTTATCAAAAAGAGATTTTAAAAGAATAACAGATCCGCTAAGTAAATTTGGACCAAAGTTTCATCTTACTAATAATAAAAATTTACCTTTAACAATATATGGAAGTGATAAATTAAAACCCATTTTTTACAATGAAAAGAAAGGATCAGCACAATGCAAAAGTGCTGTAATATTAGGGGGTATGAGGGTTGAAGGAACCACA
>CACEFK010000013.1 GCA_902558835.1 uncultured Pelagibacteraceae bacterium | reverse complement strand
GATTTAACCAGGTTAACTAAACCAATTGGTTATATGTTGTTATTTTGGCCTTGTGCCTGGGGTTTAACATTGGCTTATGATTTTAATGAGAGTTTGAATAATTATTTTTTCTATTTAATTTTATTTTTTTTAGGTTCTGTATTAATGAGATCAGCAGGTTGTATAGTAAACGATATATTGGATAGAAAATTTGATGCAAAAGTTTTTAGAACAAAAAATCGTCCTATAGCCTCAGGAAAAATCTCTGTAAGTCTAGCAATTTTCTATTCTCTAGTATTGTGTTTCTTGGCATTAATAGTTTTGTTAAATTTCAATTTTTTTACAATCACTTTAGCTTTTGCATCTATGCCATTAGCTTTTACATACCCCTTAATGAAAAGATACACATATTGGCCACAGCTATTTCTAGGTATTACTTTTAATTATGGTTTAATTCTTGGATGGACTGCAATTAAAGGGGAAATAGATATTATTCCAATTATTTTTTATTTTGGAGCCATATTTTGGACATTGGGATATGACACTATTTATGGGTATCAGGATATTAAAGATGATGAAATAATAGGATTAAAATCAACTTCGATAAAATTTAAAAACAACCCTAAAAAGTTTTTATTTATAAGTTATTCATTGTTATTTATCCTTTTTTTAGTTGGAGGAATTTTTATGGAATTTAATTATTTTTATTATTTACTATCAATTTTCCCATTAGCTCATCTGTTTTTTTTCCAAATGAGAATTTTTAATTTTAAAGATCCATCAAGTTGTCTCAAAGCTTTCAAAAGTAATAATATGTTTGGGTTAATAATGTTGCTAAATATTATAATTGTAAAAAATTTATAATGACAAAATCAAAAATTTTTAGAAGACTTTATAAAGATTATTCAAAAAAGTACTTGAGCAAAATAATTCTATCTGGTGTATTTGCCATTTTAGTAGCAGCAAGTACATCATCCATAGCTTGGCTTTTAGACCCTGCTATAAAAAAATTATTTATTGAAAAAGATCAATCTCTTTTAGTTTTAATTCCCACAATGATAATTGTTGCATTCTGTGTCAAAGGAATGTCTTTATATTTTGCAAAAGCAACTATGATTGGTGTTGGAGAATCAGTAAAAAAAGAACTTCAATATGATATGGTTTGTAACCTGATTGAAACTGACACACAAATAATTGATAAAAAGCATTCAGGTAAATTTATTTCCAACTTAACATATGATGTAACCCACATTACTAATTTATTAAGTAATGCAATACTAACATTATTTAAGGACTCTCTTACTTTAATAGGTTTATTGACAGTCATGTTTTTACAAAACTGGAAATTAGCACTTATTTCAATTGTTATGATACCACTAGCAAGTTTTGCGGCCAAAACCCTGGGAAAACGAATTAGCAAAGTAACAACAGAGGCTCAAGAAAAATCAGGATTCTTAACAACTTATTTAGTTGAATTATTTAAAAATCATAAATTAATTAAAATTTTTCAAAAAGAAATATATGAAAAAAATAGAGCTAATAAATCTTTATCAGAACTAAAAGAAAAAAATCAAAAAATACAAACTGTATTTGTAAGATTATCACCAGTTATGGAAGTATTGACTGGTATAATGATAGCTATATTAATTTTTTATGCTGGAAAATTAATCGCTAAAAACGAGTTAGATATAAACAATTTTTTTTCATTTTTAGCAGCTATGATGTTGGCATATCAACCAGTTAGATCATTATCGACATTAAATATGGTGATGAACCAAGGATTGTCTGCAGCATCAAGAATTCTGCCCATTATTGATCAAGAAAATACTATCAAAAATGTAGAGAATGCTAAGTCAATTAACATTATTAATTCAGATATTGAATTTAAAGACATAAACTTTGCTTACGAAATGGATGAAGATCAAACTTTAAACTCAATTAATCTTAAATTTCAGGGAGGAATGATGACCTCTTTAGTTGGTCACAGTGGATCAGGAAAATCGACAATTCTGAATTTAATCCCAAGAATATATGATGCTCAATCTGGAGATATAACAATCGACAATCAATCAATTTATAAGTGTACACTTGGATCATTAAGGCAGCAAATATCCATGGTTAGTCAAGAAACCACTTTATTTGACGATACTATTAAAAATAATATCAAATATGCTAATGAAAATGTATCTGATCAAGAGGTTTATGAAGTCGCAAAATTATCTTTTTGTGATGAGTTTATCAATAACCTACCGAATAAATTTGAAACTTTAATTGGAGAAAATGGTGTCAGATTGTCAGGAGGAGAAAAGCAAAGATTATCAATTGCAAGAGCAATGATTAAAAAAAGTTCAATAATTCTTCTAGATGAGGCTACTTCCTCATTAGACGCAGAAACAGAAGCTAAAATACAAGAAGCACTAAGCATTTTAACAAAAAATAAAACTACAATTGTGATTGCCCACAGATTATCCACAATTTTAAATTCAAATAATATTTATGTTATAAATTCTGGAAAGGTTATTGATAGTGGTCATCATACTGAACTTATGTCTAAATCAGATATTTATAAAAATTTTTATGAAAAGCAAATCCAGAAATAAATATGTTATTAATTTATCAACTAATTATTTCTCTTCTATTACTTATATCGCCACTAATTATTTATTATAGAATTAAAAAAAGCAAAGAGGATCCAAAAAGATTTCAAGAAAAATTTGCAATACCCTCAAAAAAAAGATTAAAAGGAAAATTAATTTGGTTTCATGGTGCAAGTGTTGGTGAAATATTAAGTATTATCCCAGTTATTAAAAATTATGAAAAAAACAAAAATATTAATCAAATACTAATCACGTCAAGTACATTGAGTTCCTCTAAGGTTTTAAAAAAATTTAAATTTAAAAAAACAATCCATCAATTTTATCCAATAGATTATTTTTTATTTACAAATAAATTTTTAAAATTTTGGAAACCTAATTTAGCAGTATTTATTGAGTCTGAAATTTGGCCCTACATGTTTAAGCAGATACAACAACTGGATATTCCCTTGGCATTATTAAATGCTAGATTAACAAAAAAAACCTCAAATAGATGGCTAAAGATTAGATTTATTGCAAAATCAATTTTCAAAAAAATCACAATAGCTTACCCACAAAATAAAGAGACAAATACTTTTTTAAAAAAATTTAAAACCAATAAAATTAAATTTATTGGTAATTTAAAATTTATTGAATCTCATAAAACAAAACAAAATAGTAAATTAAAGAATTTTTACAAAATGTTTCAAAATAAAAAAGTTTGGGTAGCATCAAGTACACATAATAGTGAAGAGGAATTTTGTGCTAAAGCTCATATAGAACTTAAAAAAAAATTTAATAATTTACTAACTATTATCATTCCTAGACATATTCATAGGGTCCCAAAAATAATTGAAGAAATTAAAAAATTAAAACTAAATTATGTTTTACATAGTAAAAAAGTAAAAAATTTAAAAAATGTTGATCTTTATATTGTGGATACTTTTGGAGAAACTAATAAATTTCATATGATGGCATCATCAGTTTTTTTAGGTGGTTCAATAATTAATAGGGGTGGTCAAAATCCACTTGAAGGAGCACGTCATGGTGCAAAAATATTGCATGGCCCTAATACAGATAATTTCAAAGATATTTATAAACTATTAAAAGTATTAAATGCTTCCAAAAAAATTAATTCTTCAAAAGAATTAGCCCAATCTATTCAATTTAAAAAAAATAAGACTATTGGAATTAAAATTAAAAATATTGGAGAAAAAATTTTAAAAAAAACTATAAAAGAATTAGACTATCTAATTAACAATGAATTTAAAAAAACCTAAATTTTGGGACTACAATAAACCTAACATTTTTGCTTATTTTTTATATCCTTTTGCATTATTAATTAAGCTCTTAAGCTTTTTAAATTCGAAGAAAAATAAAAAAAAAGTAAGGATTAAAACAATCTGTGTAGGAAACATCTATCTTGGTGGCACAGGAAAGACCTCATTAAGTATTAAAATAAACGACCTGTTAAAAAAAAGAAATATTAAATCTTGTTTCATAAAAAAATTTTATAAAAATCAATTTGATGAACAAAAATTATTAGAAAATGAAGGAAAACTTTTTTTATCTACAAGAAGATTAAATGCAATCCTAAAAGCTGAGGATGCGGGTTATGAAGTTGCTATTCTTGATGATGGACTGCAAGATTACTCGATTGATTATGATATTAGATTTGTATGTTTTAATAACATTAACTGGAAAGGAAATGGAATGACAATTCCAGCTGGTCCTTTAAGGGAGGATTTTATTAACATAAAAAAATATGAAAACATTTTTTTGAATGGAAATTTAGAAAATCTTAATGACATTAAAAAGGAAATATTAGATATAAATCCAAATATAAATATACATATTGGAAAATACGAAGTACTCAATTTAGAAGAGTTTAGTAAAAAAGATAATTTCTTAGTATTTTCTGGTATTGGAAATCATAACACATTTATTGAGATGTTAAAAAATTATGGTTTAAGTATTATAAAAGATATAGAGTTTCCAGATCACCATATTTATACAAATAAAGAAATAGATAAAATTATTGAAAATGCAGTTACTTTAAATTGTAAAGTTATAACAACTGAAAAAGACTATTTTAGACTAGAAAGTAAAAACAAAAATAAAATTAATTATATTAAATCAAATTTAAAAATAATTGATGAAGATAAACTGCTGAAAACTATCATTTAAAAATGAAATATATAAAATATTTTTTTCAATTTTTACTAGCAATTATAAGTTTCATAATTTTTAAAATTTTAGGTGTTAATAATTCATCATATTTAAGTGGTAAAATATTTGAATTTATAGGTCCATATTTTAGATCTAAAAAATTAATATACTCTAATATATCTAAAGCTTATCCAAACGCAGATGAAAAAGAATTAAAAAAAATAACGAAAGCGATGTGGAATAATTATGGAAGAGTTTTTTCAGAGTATATGTTTATAAAAGATTTTAGAAGTGGTAAATTATCAGATAAAATTGAAATAGTTGGAAAAGAATACCTTGATGAAATTAAAAATTTAAATAAACAAGTTGTGTTTATTTCAGGTCATTTTAGTAATTTTGAATTAATGGCAATGTATTTAGAAAAGTCAGGTATCCAGTTATCTGCTATTTATCGTCCTTTAAATAATATTTTTTTAAATATAATCATGGAAAAGATTAGAAATAAATTTATTTGTAAAAATCAAATAAAAAAAGGATTAGGTGGATTGAAAAAATTAATTAGTTTTATAAACAAAAACTATTCCACAGCTCTGATGATAGATCAAAGAGTTTCAGAAGGCATTTTATCTAATTTTTTTAACACCAAAGCACTAACAACTACAATTCCAGCACAACTAGTTAAAAAATATAACATACCAATTGTGCCGGTATATATTGAGAGAATTAGTGGAATTAATTTCAAATTAGAAATTAAAGAGCCAATAATCTTTTCAAAAGAAGATACAATTCAGGATATTACCAATCAATTAAACAAAATTCTTGAAAAAATGATTCTTAAAAAGCCAGAACAATGGATATGGTCACATAATCGTTGGAAATAAGTTTAATCTTTTTTTAATTCTTCTCTTTTCTTAAAAGCTTCAACATAAGAGAAGTATGGCTCTTGTAATTCAACATTCCAATAATTTAAATTTTCAAGATATATTTTTTTTCCTGATACCCCGCACAAGACATAATCACCTTCTTCTAAAATCTGAAAATTATTTGGAAAATACTTTAATTTTGCTAATTTTTTTGTCATTTTTAGTTTATATATTCCTATATGAAAGTTGGAATAATAGGAAGTGGTGGCAGAGAACACTCCATATGTCAGAGCATAAAAAATTCCAGTAAAATAAGTGAAATTTACTGTTTCCCAGGAAATGCGGGAACAGAAAAAATTGCTAATAACGTTAAACTTGACTTAGATAATTTTGAAGAAATTAAAGATTATATTATAAAAAAAAAGCTTGATCTCATTATAATAGGTCCAGAAAAACCACTGGTTGATGGACTAGTTGATTATCTTGAAAAAAATCAAATTAAAGTATTTGGTCCAAATAAAATTGCTTCACAGCTTGAAGGGTCAAAAATTTTTACAAAACAACTCTGTAAAAAATTTAATATTCCAACTGCTAAATTTGGAATATTTGAAAATAATTTGAGTGCAAAAGAATTTTTAAAAAACTCAAATTATCCTATTGTTGTTAAAGCCGATAATCTTGCCTCTGGAAAAGGTGTTTATATTTGTAACAATTATACTGAGGCTGATTTAGCCGTGGAAGAAATTTTTGGTGGAAAATTTGGAATAGCCAAAAACATACTAATTGAAGAATTTTTAATTGGTGAAGAAATGAGTTTTTTCACTATTCATGATGGTAAAGTTTTTAAAAATTTTGGCACAGCGCAGGATCATAAAAGAGTTTTAGAGGGTGATCAGGGAAAAAACACTGGAGGTATGGGTGCTTATTCTCCTTCAAGACTCATAGATGATAAACTGGAAAAAAAAATAATAGATAAAATTATAAGGCCTACAATTAAAGGTCTATCAGAGATTGGGTGTGAATATAAAGGTTTCCTTTATACCGGTTTAATGATTGTTAAAAATGAACCCTATCTCATTGAATATAATGTAAGAATGGGTGATCCGGAGTGTCAAACAATACTACCAAAACTTAAGAATGATGTTGTTGATGTTTTATTAGCATGCTGTGAAAAAAAACTTGATAGAATTGAATTAGAGTGGTCGGATAAAAAAAGTTTATGTATTGTAATATGCTCAAAAGGTTATCCTGAAACCTTCTCAAAAAATGTATTAATAGAAAATTTAGATAAGATTAATTTAAATAAAGATGAATTTTTATTTCATGCAGGAACGTCGAGTAATAATAACAAAATATACGCAACCGGAGGAAGAGTTTTAAACTTTGTAACTATTTCTGAGGAATTTGAAGAAGCAAGAAAAAAAATATTTTCTAATATAAAGAAATTAGATTGGCCTGGTGGATTTTATAGAAAAGATATAGGTCATAAGGTAATTAAGGAATGAGAATAATTTCTGGCTTATATAAAGGTAAAAAAATATTAGAGCCGAAAGATAAACAAACAAGACCTTTAAAGGATTTAACAAAAGAATCTATATTTAATATTATTAATCATTCAAATAAATTTAAGATTAATGTAAGTAATGCAATAGTATTAGATTTATTTTCAGGCGTAGGATCATTTGGTTTGGAATGTTTATCTAGAGGTGTAAATGAAGTAATTTTTGTTGAAAATTACTTAGGTGTTTTACCAATTCTTAAAAAAAATTTAGCAAATTTAAAAACAATTGAGAATTATAGTATAATTGAGGAGGACATATTTAATGAAAATTTTTTATCTAATTTAAAAAAAAGTTTTGACATTATTTTTTTAGATCCTCCATACAAAATTAAAAATATAAGTGAGCTACTTAATAAAATTCAAATATTTAAACTATTAAATAAAAATGGAATAATTATTTTACATAGGCATAAAGATGAAGAAGAGAATTTACCCATAAACTTTAAAATTGTAGAAAATAAAAAATATGGAATTTCAAAAATAATGTTTATTTCACACTAGATCAAAATTTTTTTTGTCTCTTTTTTAATTAATTCAACTGATGGCTGATTATATGGGTCTATATTAAGTGCTTTTCCCAGAAGAATGGTTTCTAAAACAAAAAAACAAAATAATTGTCCCATCGTCTCTTCATCTCTTTTTTTTACCTCAAAACTTCTAAATGGAATATTTTTTGTATTAAAAACTTTTTCTGTCGCTTTCTTCTGAGCATACATTATGTTTGATATATTTTTATTTTTTAAAAATTTTAGTTCGCTTAATAATAAATTATTCTTTAACTTTTCAGAATTATTTTCATGAACATGAAAAAATGTGTAAAAGTTATTCTTAAATCCATCTAAATAAAGCTGCATTACGCTATGATTATCTTTAGGCATATTTGAAACGATTGGCAATAAACCCTTTTTTTTCTTTCCTAAGCTTTCTGCAACTAATTGCTGATACCATTTGAATAAGTTTTCTGATCTTTCATCGTAATTAATAATTATTGAATTGAATTTTTTATTTTTTATAAAATAAAGCGTTGAGCTTACATTTTTTATTAATGAACTTAAAAAATTTTTATTTTTTATTAATGAATTATATTGTCGAAATTTTTCTGACTTTAGACCCATAAGTTCTGCAGGCAACATTCCAACTTCAGATAAAACTGAATACCTACCACCAATATAATTATTATGATGTATTATCTCTGCTTTAATTTTTTGTGCTAACTGAAACAGGTAATTATTTTTATTTTCTGTAATAAAAATATTTTTATGATTTTTTTTTATAAATATGTTTGAATTAACAATTGTTTCAATTGTATTTCCAGACTTAGATACAATTAGATTGGTAATTTTTTTTTTTTCATTTCTTTCTTTGTTAGCTTGTAAGTTATCTAAAAAAGAAAATTTTTTTTTAATTTTATTTTCTAAAAAATCATAAATTGCTTGTGTCCCTAAAGTAGATCCACCCATACCAATTACTCTAAAATTATAATTATTTTTATACTTATTAAGTATTTTATTATTAAAACTATTTTTATAATTTTTACTCATTGAGAGCAAAACTTCATTTTTCTCTTTTATTAAAGATGAAAAAATACGTTTTATTTTTGAATTATTTTTTTTAACTTTAAAATTTTTAAACGAGATATTTTTTGTCAACATCAATTTTGTTTAATTTTTTTAAGCAAAGAATTTTCAAAACTTTCATCTACACTCTCTTCTAGACTGTTGTTATCATTTTGTTGATCTTGTTGGGATATAAGCTTTTTCACTTTTTCCTCCTCATTAACAATTAAATTTTCACCTTCACTTGGAATTGGCAACTCATTATATTCTGGTGGTTGTACTAAAGGAGATTTTTTTTCTACAAGAAACTCGTCTGTGCTACTTTTTTTTTGATTAGTAAATCCTTTCTTTACGGTATTGCACGAAAAAAGCAATAAACAAAAATTTAATAAAATTAATATTTTAAATATCTTCATATTTTTTTTTATTACTAGCAATTAATTCTGTCAAAATCATGCAAATTACACCTATTGTAATAAATATATCTGCTACATTAAAAATAAACCAATGAAATTCATTTATATGAAAGTCAATAAAATCTGGAACTGATTTGTATAATATTCTATCAAAAGCATTTCCTATAGCACCTCCAAGAATCATAAATAAGGAATATTTTTGTATGCCTTGGCTCTGAGTAATCATATAAAAAAGTATCATTATTATTAAAATAATTAAAAAAGTTATAATATTATAAAAATTACTATCATTTGATGAAAAAAGTCCAAAAGCTATTCCTTCATTCCAAACTAAATATATATTTAAAAACTTTGAAGAAAAAATTTCAGATCCTAGAAATTTCTTATTTAAACTAATTACATAAATTTTAGAAATTCTATCAATTAAAAAAATCAGGATAACTAAAGATGAATTAATAAAAAATTTTTTTCCTAAGTTGTTTATTTTCATTACTAATTCACAGCACAATTAGCTCTATCACAAGCTGTTTCTTTAATCTTCCAACAAATCGAACACTTTGATCCTTTTGCTTTTGAAGTGATTGCCGTTGTTTCTATATCATCTTCATAACTAACCTCAGCTTTTGAAGTAATACAAATTTCAGAAAAATCTGTCTTTTCTGTAAGATTTTTTAATTTTTTACTCATTTGTATTTTTAAATCGGCCTCTAAGCTTGATCCTATTTCTTTGCTAGCTCTTTTTTCTTCAATACTAATGTTACAAATATTTCTAATTTTAATTAATTCACTCCATTTTTCACTTAGTTTTAGATTTTTAAATTTATCGGGAAATTCTAGAAATTTTTCAAGGTGAATACTTTTTTGATCTTTAAATAATAATTTATAAATTTCTTCAGTTGTAAAAGATAAAATTGGGGCAAACCATTTTAATAGAGCATTTAAAATTATATTAAGAAGTAAAATAGTTGATTCTCTTTTTTTTGAATCTTTAGGATCGCAATAAAGATTATCTTTTCTAATATCAAAATAAAAAGCAGATAAATCAACAGTACAAAAATTTAGTAATTCTTTATACAAATTATGAAAATCATAATTATTAAAATATTTTTTAAAATTATTATTTAAAATATAAATTCTATGCAGCATTAATTGCTCTAACTCGGGTAGTTTTTCTATATCTAGTTTATCAAAGTTTATTTTTTCAAATTTGTCATTTATATTGCCTAGTAAATATCTAAAAGTATTTCTTATTTTTCTATAAGACTCTGCATGTTGATCTAAAATTGAATAATCTATTCTTAAATCCTCTGCATAATTTGATGATGCTACCCAAATTCTTAAAATATCAGCGCCATACTTTTTTAAAATATCCTCAGGTGCTATTACATTTCCTAATGATTTAGACATCTTCAAACCTTTACCGTCCACAACAAAACCATGAGATAAAATTGATTCAAATGGAGCTCTACCTCTAGTTCCGCACGACTCCAATAATGATGAATGAAACCATCCTCTATGTTGATCTGACCCCTCTAAATACATTGATGCTGGCCATTTTAAATCCTCTCTTTTTTCTAAAACAAAAGAATGAGTTGAGCCACTATCAAACCAAACTTCGACAATATCACTTAATTTATCATAATCTTCAGCTTTATATTTGTTGCCTAAAAATCTTTGAGGATCATCCGAAAACCAACAATCAGAGCCTTCATTTTCGTAAATAGTTGCAATATTTTCAGTTACTTCATCATCAATTAAAATTTCTTTTGTTTTTTTATTTACAAAGATCGGAAGAGGTACACCCCAAACTCTTTGTCTTGAAACACACCAGTCAGGTCTTGTTTCAATCATTGATTTTAATCTTTCTTTTCCTTTGCTTGGATAAAAAGTTGTTTCATCAATAGCCTTTAGTGCTTTATCTCTTAATTTATGACTTTCCATTGATATAAACCATTGTGGAGTAGCTCTATGTACAAGTGGCGCCTTAGATCTCCATGAATGTGGATAAGAATGAACCAACTCACCATTATATAATAAATTTTTTTGTTCTTTGAGTTTTTCAATTACAATAGGATTTGCTTTAAAAATATGAATTCCTTCAAATAATTTTACATTGTTTGTATATTTTCCATCTCCATCAACTGTTTCTATCGCTTTAATACCGTTATTTAAGCAAAGATTAAAGTCATCAGGTCCATGACTTGGAGCACAATGAACTATTCCAGTTCCTTGCTCAGTAGTTACAAATCTAGCCTCAAGCATTGGGATATCATATTCATAGCCAAGATTTAAAAAAGGGTGACTACAAATAGTATTTTTAAATTCTTTTCCTTTAAAGTTATGAATTTTTTTATAGTTTTTTAGTCCACACTCTTTAACAACTGACTCTAACAGAGCCTCTGCAATAACAATTTTTCTATTTTTAAAATCACCCTCGTCATTTATTTCTAATATTGTATAATCAAGAGCCTCATTATATGCTAAAGCTTTATTGGCTGGTATTGTCCATGGAGTCGTTGTCCAAATAACTATTTCGCTTCCAGTTAAATCTTTTAAATCAGATGATTTAATTTTGAATGACGTATAAATTGTATCTGATTTATGATCCTGGTATTCTACCTCAGCATCTGCAAGTGCAGTCTTCTCAACTGTTGACCATAAAACTGGTTTGAAACCTCTATACAGACTTCCCTCTTTTAAAAATTTACCAAGTTCTCTAACTATCTGTGCTTCTGCTCCAAAACTCATCGTAGAGTAATAATTATCCCAATCCCCCACAACACCTAATCTTTTAAATTGGCTTTTGTGAACTTCAATCCACTTCTCAGCAAATGCTCTACATTCTTTTCTAAACTCAACTATCGGAACATCGTTTTTGTTTTTTTTGTTTTTTTTATATTGTTCTTCAATTTTCCACTCAATAGGCAAGCCATGACAATCCCAACCTGGAACATAAATAGAGTCTTTTCCGTCCATTTGATGAAATTTCACAATTATATCTTTAAGAATTTTATTAAGAGCCGTTCCCATATGGATATTTCCATTCGCATATGGAGGTCCATCATGCAGAATAAATTTTTCCCTTCCTTTACTTTCATTTCTTAACTCTTCGTAAAGATTTATTTTTTTCCAATATTCAAGAATTTCTGGCTCTTTAGTAGGTAAATTAGCTTTCATGGAAAAAGCAGTTTTTGGCAGATTTATTTGTGATTTAGTCATTTAGTATTTTTTGCAATATTTAAGTCTTTTTTAATTTGTGCTCTTAATTGATTAACATTATTAAATTTTTTTTCTTTCCTTATAAACTTTAAAAACTCTACTGTTAAAAGTTTATTATAAAGATTTCCAGAAAAATTAAATAAATGAACTTCTAGTAATATTTTTTTTTGATTAAATGTTGGCCTATATCCAAGATTAGCAATTCCTTTAAGATATTTATCGCTATTTTTCCTCAAAACCTTTACGGCATAAACTCCTGGTTTTGCTAAAACATAATCACCGATGTCTATGTTACAGGTTGGAAAACCAATTTTTTTTCCTACTTGTCTTCCCTTTTTAACCACCCCTTGTATCGCCCAGTTTCTTTTTAAAAAATTATTAGCTTTGTTCAATAGACCCTTTTCTAAAAGATTTCTTATTGAAGATGATGATACGATCTTTCCATCTTTAATTAATGGCTCTGGTTTAACAACTTTATAATTAAATGATTTCTCATATTTTTTTAATAAACTAACATTTCCTTCTCTTTTATTTCCAAATCTAAAATTATTGCTAACAAAAATAAATTTAGAACTTAATTTTTTGCTTAAAATTTCAGTTATAAAATTTAGTGCTTTAGTTTTTGAAAATTTTTTATCAAATTTTTTAGTTATAACGAAATCTACTTTTAAATTACTAAGTAATTTAATTTTTTGATCAATATTAGAAAGTCGAAAATTTTTTAATTTTTGATTAAAAAACATTTTTGGCATTGGATCAAAATTTACAACACCAATCTTTAAATTATATTTTTTCTTATATGACTGTGCCAGTTGAAATAATTTTTGATGTCCCAAATGTAAACCATCAAAATTACCTATTAAAATAATTGATCCTCTATGTAATTTTTTTATATTGAAATTTGTATAATGTTTTACCATTTTAAATCTGATTGAATAAAATTAACTACAGCTTCATACTCTTTTGAAACATCTTGGATACCTTTATTTTTTATTTCATTTCTATGTATTCCGTTACTAATTAATAAAGAATCATAATTTAAAAGATTTGCACCTCTGATATCAGTATTTAAATTATCACCGATTGCTAATATTTTTTTATTTTTATTGTTAATTGACTGATTATAAACCTCTGGATGTGGTTTTCCAAAATATACTACTTCTCCACCCATTTTTTCAAAAACCATTGCAACAGAACCTGCACACAACTCTCTAACTTCACCTCGATCAACGATTAAATCAGGATTTGTACAAATCATTTTTTTGGTAATATGTTTTTCAAGTAAATCTTTATAAAATTTTAAATCCTTATCATGATCATCAAATAACCCTGTGCATAATAAATATTCGCTATTACTAATATCTTCACACTTATTTTTCTCAAATAAATAAAATAAATCAAAGTCTCTAAGTGGACCTATGTGATAAAACTTTTTCGATAAGTAAGATTTTTTCAAATAATTCAATGCTGCCTCTCCTGATGTAAATACGTGATCTCTGAGTGCTTTATCCATGCCCATCTTTTCTAAAAAATTTTGAACAGTTTTGTTTGGTCTTGGAGCATTAGTTAAAAGCACAATCATTTTCTTTTTTTTTAAAAGTTCATTTAAAACAGCTATTGCTTTTTCATGAAGATTAACCCCATTATGAACAACACCCCATAAGTCTATATAAAAAAGATCATAATTATCAGCAATTGATTGTAATCCATTTAAATCTAAATTTTTGGTCATATTTTAAGGTATAAACCATAAAATCCCGAATTTACTAGCAATATTAATATCCTAAAGATTTTCTGATCTTGAAATAGGCTGTGAAATATCTATATGAGGCTCATATTTATAAAGATTTATTAAGGAGAATCTATGAAGTTCAAACCGTTACATGACAGAGTTTTAATCGAAGTATTAGACAGTAGTGAAAAAACTGCTGGAGGAATAATTATCCCTGACACAGCTCAAGAAAAACCTCAAGAAGGCAAAGTCGTTGCCATTGGTGGTGGAGCAAAAACTGAAGATGGAAAAATAATTCCGATGGATGTGAAAGTTGGTGACAAAGTTTTATTTGGCAAATGGTCAGGAACTGAAGTCAAAATTGATGGTAAAGAATATAGCATAATGAAAGAGTCAGACATTATGGGTATTACAACTAAGTAATTTAATTTAAAGGAGAAATATAATGGCAAAAGTTGTTAAATTTGATGCTGAAGCAAGAGCAGCAATGATTAGAGGTGTAAATATCTTAGCTGACACTGTTAAAGTAACTTTAGGACCAAAAGGAAGAAATGTCGTAATGGATAAATCTTATGGTGCACCTAGAATTACTAAAGATGGTGTTTCTGTAGCTAAAGAAATAGACCTTGAAGATAAATTTGAAAATATGGGTGCGCAAATGGTCAAAGAAGTTGCTAGCAAAACTAACGATGAAGCTGGTGATGGAACTACTACAGCAACTATACTTGCTCAAGCAATTGTCAAAGAAGGTGTGAAATATGTAACTGCTGGTATGAATCCAATGGACGTGAAAAGAGGAATTGATGCTGCTGTAGAAACAGTAAAAGAAAGTCTTGTTGCGTCTGCAAAAAAAGTAAAAGATAGCGATGAGATAGCTCAAGTTGGTACAATTTCTGCAAATGGTGATAAAGAAATCGGAACGATGATTGCAAAGGCAATGCAAAAAGTTGGAAACGAGGGAGTTATTACTGTTGAAGAAAACAAAGGTATTGAAACAGAATTAGATGTAGTTGAGGGTATGCAATTTGATAGAGGATATCTATCACCATATTTTATTACTAATAGTGATAAGATGACTACAGAATTAGATAATCCTTTTATTTTATTACATGAAAAGAAATTAACTAATTTACAGCCAATGGTTCCTCTTTTAGAGGCTGTTGTACAAGCTGGTAGACCATTAATGATTATTTCTGAAGATGTTGAGGGTGAAGCTTTAGCAACTCTAGTTGTAAACAAACTTAGAGGTGGTTTAAAAGTTGTAGCTGTAAAAGCTCCAGGATTTGGTGATAGAAGAAAAGCTATGCTTGAAGATATTGCTATTTTAACAGGAGGTCAGGTTATATCTGAAGACCTAGGTATCAAACTTGAAAATGTTAAACTAGATGATCTTGGATCTTGTAAAAAAATAAAAGTCGATAAAGATAACAGTACTATCGTTAATGGAAGTGGTAAAAAATCTGACATCGAGGCTAGATGTGCTTCTATCAAACAACAAGTTGAAGAAACTACTTCTGACTATGATAGAGAAAAACTTCAAGAGAGACTTGCTAAGTTAGCTGGTGGAGTTGCAGTAATCAAAGTTGGTGGAGCAACTGAAGTTGAAGTTAAAGAAAGAAAAGACAGAGTTGAAGATGCTTTGAATGCAACTAGAGCTGCTGTTGAAGAAGGTATTGTAACTGGTGGTGGATGTGCACTTCTTTATGCTGCTCAGGAACTTGATAAAGTTAAAGCAAAAGGTGATGACCAGAAAGCAGGTGTAGACCTTGTGAGAAAAGCATTAGAGGCTCCTATTAGACAAATTACTAAAAATGCTGGTGTAGATGGTTCAGTAGTAGTTGGTAAATTATTAGAGCAGAAGAAAAAAACTAACGGTTACGATGCTCAAAACGAAGAGTATTGTGATATGTTTGCAAAAGGTATCATAGACCCAGTTAAAGTTGTGAGAACTGCTCTGCAAGATGCTGCTTCAATTGCTGGATTATTAGTAACTACAGAAGCAATGATTGCTGACAAACCAGAGGAAAAAGATGCTGCTGGTGGTGGTATGCCTGGTGGTATGCCTGGTGGCATGGGCGGCATGGGAGGAATGGGCGGAATGGGTATGTAGTCCCTCATTTTCTTAAATAAAATTTAAAAGGCCATCTTAAGATGGCCTTTTTTTTATGTGAAGATTAATTATGTCAAAAAGATATAGCGGTAAATCATTTAAAGACTCCAGTGTTAAAAAAAAACCTAAATTAAGCTTTAAAGAAAAAAGAAAACTTAAAAAAGATAAGCAAAAAAAGCCAAATTAATCCTAAATTTTGAAAATTATTCAAGCCAGTTATGAGTTTTTTTGAGTTTTAATATCCTTTTAAATATGTATAAGAGCCAGAATTTATGAGCAATAACATCAGAAACATCACAATCATAGCCCATGTTGATCATGGCAAAACTACTCTAATTGATAATTTAATGAAACAAAGCGGTTCATTTAGAGAGAATGAAGTTGTTGATGAAAGATTAATGGACTCAGGTGAGCTTGAAAAAGAAAGAGGAATTACAATTTTAGCAAAACCTGCTTCAATTAATTGGAACAATTCAAGAATAAATATAATCGATACTCCAGGCCATAGAGATTTTGCTGCTGAAGTTGAAAGAGTTTTAAGTATGGCAGACGGAGCACTTTTATTAATTGACTCTGCAGAAGGTGTTATGCCTCAAACAAAATTTGTATTATCAAAAGCACTTAAACAAGGATTAAAACCAATTGTTGTAATTAATAAATTAGATAAAGCTGATCAAAGAGCTAATGAAGTTTTAGATGAAACATTTGATTTATTTGTTAGCTTAGATGCAAATGAAGAACAATTAGATTTTCCAGTTCTGTATGCAAGTGGAAGATCAGGTTGGGCTGATCATGAAGTTGATGGTCCAAGAGAAAATTTAAATCCTTTGTTAGATTTAATTGTTGATCACGTAAAACCTGCTGAACTGGATAAAACTAAACCTTTTGCAATGTTGTCAACGCTGCTTTACGCAGATAGTTTTTTAGGAAGAAGTTTAGTTGGAAGAATTACACAAGGTACTGCAAAAGCTAATCAATCAATAAAAGCAATCAATTTGAATGGTGAAAAAGTTGATGAAGGAAAATTAACAAAAATTTTTAGATATGAAGGAACAAAAAAAGTTCCGATAGATGTTGGCGAAGCTGGAGATATCGTAGTTGTTGCTGGGTTAGAAAAAGCAAACGTTGCTGATACTATATGCGACCTAGAGGTAAATGAGCCGATCCCTGCGACTCCAATAGATCCACCTACAATGTCAATTACAATTACTGTAAATACTTCACCTTTAGCTGGAACTGAAGGTAAAAAACTAACAAGCACCCAAATCAGAGATAGATTGGTTCAAGAAGCTCAAAATAATGTTGGTATTACATTTTCAGAAAACACTGGAAAAGATTCTTTTGTTGTTAGTGGTAGAGGTGAGCTAATGTTAGAAATTCTTTTAACTCAAATGAGAAGAGAGGGTTTTGAAATGACAGTTAGCCCTCCAAAGGTTTTATACAAAACTGATGAAAGTGGAAATAAACTTGAGCCAATTGAAGAAATTACTATGGACCTTGATGAAGAACATTCATCAAAAGTAATAGACTCGATGAATAGAAGAAAAGGTAAACTAATAGAATTAAAAGATACTGGAACTAACAAAAAAAGATTAATTTTTCATGCACCTACTAGAGGCCTGATGGGATATACAAGTAGATTTCTTACACTTACAAAAGGAAACGGTGTCATCAACAGAATATTCCATAGCTATGGTCCTTTTGAGGGAGAAATGGAAGGTAGAAGAAATGGAGCTTTAATCTCGATGGAACAAGGAAAAGCTGTTGCATTTGCAATCTTTAACTTACAGGCAAGAGGAGAAATGTTTGTTACACATAATGACTCAGTTTATCCTGGAATGATTGTTGGTCTTTCACCAAAACCAGGTGATATGATCATTAATGTAATGAAGGGTAAGAAATTGACCAATATGAGAACTCAAGGTACAGATGAAAATGTTGTACTTACACCTGTAAGAAAAATGTCAATTGCAGAACAATTAAGTATGCTTAATACTGATGAAGCTTTAGAGATAACTCCAGATTCATGCAGATTAAGAAAAGCAATCCTTGATCCTCACGAAAGAAAAAAAAGCGAAAAAGCTATAGCTGCAGCCTAATCAAAAGTTTTATCAACTAAATAAAGTCCTAAAGCAACGCAAGGACCTATACCGAACGCGAATAATAAAGTTCCAATCCCTACTGTACCTCCTAAATACCATCCAATACTAACAACTGAAATTTCTAATGTTGCTCTTACAACAGCTATAGGAAAATTAGTTAATTTTTGTAATCCTATCATCAATCCATCTCTAGGACCGGCTCCCAAATTTGATACCAAATAAATACCCCCACCTATTCCAACCATGATTACAGAAATTACAGCTAATAATAATTGATGAATATAATTTGACGGTGTTGGAACGTACTTAATACAGAGATCAATCATAATTGCAATTATCAGAGCATTAAATATTGTGCCCATCCCTGGTTTTTGCCCAAGCGGGATCCATAAAATTAAAACAGCAATACTTATTAATAATGTGATAGTTCCAATACTTAAATTAACATTTAAGGAAATACCTTGAGCTAAAACACTCCAAGGAGAGGCTCCTGTAAATGAAACAATTAATAATCCTTCACCTAATCCAAATAAAGACAGACCGAAACATAAGAAAAAAAATGTAGAAAACTTTGGTTTAAAATTAAATGGTTTTTCTGAGCTCCATTTTACTTTTGGAATTTTTTTTATTTTTAAAAACATAATTGTAATAAGCTATATCTATTAATGAAAAATTCTAATATTGTAACCAGCAAATGAAAAAGTTTGCGGTTATTTTGCTTGTCGTATTTTTCTCATCAATTTCTCTAGCTCATATAGGTCATTATAACAAATTTGACAAAATAGAAATGGAGATCTTGAGAAATGATGAAGTAATTGGATATAACAATTATTATTTTAAAAGAGATGATGAAAAAACGATAGTAAAAAATCAATATAAATTTGAGGTAAAATTACTATCTGCAACAATATTTAAAGTAGAGGGATATGGAGAAGAAATTTATTTAAAAGATAATTTAATATCTTTTCAATCAAAGACACTTCAAAATAAAAAAGAAAAATTTGTAAACTTAAAACTAGATAAAAATAATGAAAAGTTTGATATTAAAGGGTCTTCATATTCAGGTGAGGCTTCTGTTAAAAATATTATTGGAAATTGGTGGAGCCACAAAATTTTACAAGCAGAAAGTCAAATAAGTCCTATTTCTGGAAGTATAAAAGAACAAATAGTTACTTTTATTGGTAAGGAAAATATTTCAATTAATGGCAAACAATACGAAACAGATCATTTCAAACTCACATCTAAAGATATGTCTCTTCCAGAAGATAAAAAATTAAATTTTGATATTTGGCTTGATAAAAAAACTTCAGTTATTGTCAAAGTCACATATGAAAGAATGGGAAATTGGGAGTATCGCTTAAAAAATCTTGAATAAAATTATTTATTTATTTTTTTATAAAGATCGTTTGCACTTATCCATCCAGCCTCTACTCTAGGACCTACAAACCAATCTGCACACACTCCTAAATTTAATTTATTATTCCAATAACTTTTAACTTTTAAAGCTCTAGAATTTGAGGAATATTTCCAACCATGATTTAATGAAGTTATTATTTTTGTTTTTTTAATTCCAGTAAGTTTAAAAAATTGATCAATTAAAATCTTTGAGTTTTTTTCTTTATTTTCTCTATTTTTATTTATTTTTTTATTTGCCCATAGGTTTGTACTTTGTAAAGTCCATAAATCATTATTACTTTTAAATCTTTTTTTACTATTTTCTTTAGCAGCCCACCCTAAAATTTTGTCACCAAATAAATAACTTGATATGTTTTTATTTGTTTTTTTAATTTCAATCATGACTGTAATATTTGCATCCATTTTGATTTTTTGCTTAATGAATGGATCCTTAATAAATTTTTTTGATAATTTTTTTAATTGTGGGAATGGACAAGTTAATATTAATTTATCATAATATTTTATTTGGTTGTTCTTAAAAACTAATTTCCATTTATTATTTATAAATTGAATCTTCTCTAACTCACTTTGAAAGTTACTTTTTATATTCTTTATCAAGTGTTTGCTGATATCATTATTACCTTTGCAACCAATTATTTTAATATGATTTTTATTTTCTTTTTTTAATTTGTTAAAAAAAATATGTTTGCCACTCCATTTTTTTAGAATTTTTTTTTTACATAAATTTGAAATAAATTTCTTAAATTGAATTGATTTTGGAGAAATATATTGAGCCCCGTGGTCAAATCCTTTTGACTTATTTAATCTTTTAAAGGAAGATCTGCCACCAGGACCTCGAGCTTTATCATAAATATGTACAGAATTTTTTCTGCTTAAAAGATTAGCTATTGTTGCTCCAGAAATTCCGGAACCAATGACGCAATAACTGCTCATTTTCCTGCTACAGTCATACCTTCTATCATCATAGTTGGTGAATTGACTGAATATTCAAATTCTAAATCATTAGCTAAAGTTATATTTTTAAACATATCCTTAAAATTACCAGCAATTGTTATTTCATTAACTGGATATTTAAATTCTCCATCTTCAACCAAAAAACCAGTCGCCCCTACTGAATAATCTCCTGTTACAAGATTAGATCCGTGACCAATAGTTTCAGTAATATAAAGACTTTTTGAATTTTTTTTTAGAAGATCTTCGTAACTTAAATGTCCATTTTCAAAATACAAATTAGTAGTTCCGCCACTTCTTCCATTTGATTGTAAATTTATTTTTTTTCCATTGTAAGTGTCAACAAGGTAATTTTTAAGTATTCCATTCTCTATAAGTTGTAACGTATTAGAGTTTACGCCCTCTGAATCAAAATTTTGAGAACCCATTCCTTTAATTATATCTGGTTTATCAATTACATTTATCGAATTTGCAAAAACCTGGTGGTTAATTTTATCCTTTAAAAATGAAGTGCCTCTTGCAATTGCAGATGCAGATATTGCACTTGCAAAAACACTTAACATTCCTTTTGAAATTCTTTTATCAAAAATTATGCTTATCTTCTCGCTTCCAATTTTGTTAGGATTCAATTTTCTAATAGTTTGCACGGCAGCTTTATTTCCAAGGTCTGATGCTTGCTTAATGTCAGATAAATGACGTTTGCTAGAAAATTCATAGTCTCTTTCCATGCTATTTTCATCTTTTGCAACTGTTACACAAGAAGTAGTAAAAGAAGAAGTTTTATAACCGTCACAAAAACCGTCACTATTAGCTAATATAAAATTTGATTTATTTTCAGTAAAACTAGATTCTGTATTTATAATTTGCTTATTTGATGAAGCAGCCTCCTCTAAATCTTTTAAATATTTTATTTTTTTATCGTTTTCGAATCTTGTTTCATCATACAAATTAAGGCTACCAATTTGTTTGGCTAATAAATTTTTATCAGGCAAAGAATTAAATTCATCCTCTGGTGTAATTTTTGTAGTTTCAAAGCACTTTTCAATTAAAGTTTTTATATTTTCATCTATTAAATTTGATGATGAAATTGATGATCTTCTTTTACCTAAATAAGTTTCTATACTTAATGCCAATCCATCTGATCTATCTGAAGCTTCTAGGGATTTATTTCTAAAATTAACTGTTTCTGAAATTGAGTGACCAACTGTAACACTTGCATCAGTTGCTCCCATTTTTTTTGCCAAATCTAGACAATATGAAGCTTTAGATTTTAGAAATTCTTGATCCTTAACCATAATTAAAGTTTTGTTCCACCAACTGTCATTTTATCAATTAAAATTGAAGGTTGAGCGACTCCCACAGGAACTCCTTGTCCTGCCTTTCCACAAGTTCCTATGCCTGGGTCTAACATCATATCATTTCCTACCATCGATACTTCTTTAAGTATTGATGGTCCATCACCAATAAGTGTTGCTCCTTTAATTGGAGATCCAATTTTACCATTATTTATTTCGTAAGCCTCAGTACAATTAAATACAAATTTTCCAGATGTAATATCCACCTGGCCACCTCCAAAACTTACTGCAAAAATTCCTTTATCAACAGATTTGATCATTTCGTCTTGAGTTTGATTTCCACTTAACATCATTGTATTTCTCATTCTTGGTAACACAATATGTCTATAATTTTCTCTTCTTCCAGAGCCAGTGGATCTTGTATTCATTAATCTTGCATTATGCCTGTCTTGCATAAAATTTTTAAGAATACCGTTTTCAATTAAAACTGTTCGCTCAGTTGGTGTTCCCTCATCATCAATTGTTAAACTACCTCTTCTATTATCTATCGTACCGTCATCAACAATTGTTACTCCCTCACTTGCAACTTTTTCACCCATAAGATTATGAAATGCTGATGTTTTTTTTCTATTAAAATCTCCTTCAAGACCATGACCAATTGCTTCATGAATTAATATAGCTGGCCAACCAGGTCCTAAAACTACTTTCATCTCACCAGCAGGTGCTGGTTTACTTTCTAAATTTACTGATGCTATCCTAAAAGCCTCTTCACAAACATTTTTCCAATTGTCATTTTTTAAATAGTCATCATAAGATTGTCTGCCACCAATTCCATATACACCTGTTTCTTTTCTTCCATTTTTTTCTAACATCACAGACACATTAAATCTAATTAATGGACGTACATCAGTAAGCGACTCTCCACCTGATCGAATAATCTCTATTGATTTTTGTTCACCAGCAAAACTAGCTGTCACTTGTTTTACTGATCCATCTTTTTCTCTTAAAAATTCATTTACTTTATTTAAGACTTCTAATTTTGAATCTAACGTTTTTTGTTCAATTGGATTAATATCTTTATAAAATTTTTTATTAGATTTTGGAATTTCATGATTGTAAGTGCCTTTAATTGATTTCAGAGTTGATTTAAGATTTTCTGAAGAATTTTTTAATGAGTCTTTTGATATTTCATTTGAATATGAATAAGCAACAACCTCGTTTGAGATAGCCCTAAAACCAAATCCCAAATCAGAGCTGTAGTTTGAGCTTTTTATTTTGTTATCATCTAGCAAAATTGACTCTGATTTAGACTCCTCTAAATAAAGTTCGCCATCATCACAATTGTTAAGTGTTTCAGATACTAATTTATCTGCATCTTGTCTTGTTAAATCTGATTTATTAAAGAAATTACTCATTCACCTTAAATAGTAGTTTGTTGATAATTTTCAACTGATCATTTTACGCATGTACAATTTCTTACTTAAAGTTAATTATTATTAAATGAAAGTATATTTTAATAATTCTTGTAAAATCTGTAGATCAGAAATTAACCTATATAAAAAAGAAAATATCAAAGATATTGATTGGATAGATATAACTAATAATTCAGATGCTGAAAAAGAAACATCAAGAAATGATAAAGAATTGTTAAGAAGACTACATGTTAAAGAAAACGGTAAAATTATTCAGGGGGCAGAGGCATTTCTTTATGTTTGGAAAAAAATTCCAAAATATAAATTTTTATATAAATTTTTTAAACTACCAATAATTTTCACAATCTTTAAATATGGGTATGAAATGGTTGCCTTTTTTTTATATTTGAAAAATAAAAAACAACTCAAAAACTAACTTAAGAAAAATATTAAAAATTCACTAAGTAAAGACATAGATAACAAGAACATTATTAATAAAATTGAGTACATTAGAGTTATAACTCTATTTCTTTTTCTTCGCAGTCTAACAAAAGTTTTATCATCAAGATCTGAGATATCTCTTTCACCTATAACTGGATAATCATAACTCCATCGCCATGTAGATTGGCCTAATCTAGTGTCGAGACTGTTAAAATATCTTATCCATGCAAGAACATATCTAAATACTAAATATAAAATTATCATTAATGCAGATGAAAATAACATCCTAAATGATACTTAAAAATTTAAGATAATTTAATTGATATTTTTGGCTCTTTTTCTTCCGATTAATTGAGTAAGTGCGTCAACCATAGTATCTGAAGCCTTAAATATTTCATTATTTTTAAATTCATGAGAAATATTTTTTTCTGGATTAGTTTTATCTTCAATAACTATTCCTTCATCAGGCGAATTATTTTTTATATAAATTAACAAAAGCCATTCATCATCTGATGCTTCATCCCACTTAACAAATATTTCTCCAGTTTCAAACCTTCTATCAATACATCTGAAGATAGACATGTGCCTTGTTATGTGTCTTTTGTTTAATTGAAATACTAAGCTACTAGCACTTCTGTAAAAACTTTCGAGAGCAAACTCAATTTTTTGTCTAGCTAAAGTATATTCTTTTTCTTTTTGTAAAAGTGTTTCTCTATCTTCATCTCCTTGAATTTTTACTCCTAAGGCCTCTACTCTTTCCCTAATCTTTTGATCTCTAATAATTCGGTATTTTTCTTTTAGTTTTTCTATTCTTTGTTGTAAGCCAGCATAATCCTCTCTCTTTTCTCTTAAAGAAATTTTTTCTAATTTCTCTAATTCTTTAACCTCTCTAACTCTAAACTTTTCAATTTGCTTATCTAATTTTAATTGTTGTAAAAATTGCTTTTGTTTCTCTGCTTGTTCAATTCTTAAAAGAGCCTGTTCTTTTCTTAAGAATAATTTTATTTCTTTTGTTCTTTGTTTTTCTAATCTAATTTCATCTTTTAAAGCTTGTTCTTTTAATTTAACTTTTAATTCAGCATCTTTTTGTTTTTCTTTTGCAATTTCAATCTTTTCTAACCTTTCTTGTTCTAGTTTTTCTAATTTTAATCTTCTTGCTTCATCTTTTTTTAGAATTTTATATTGTGAAATTGTGTCTGCTATCTTATCAAAAAATGCTTGGATATATTTTTCAAAACCAAAATTTAATCTAAACTTAAATTCAGGCTTTAGAGAATTTTGAAAGTTAACTAACTTTAAAAG
>CACEFK010000012.1 GCA_902558835.1 uncultured Pelagibacteraceae bacterium | reverse complement strand
TCCTGAAATACTTGTGAGACTTAGGGATAATAAAATTACTGTAAGACCAATCGCAGGAACTAGACCAAGGGGTAAAACTAAAAAAGAAGATCTTTTTTATGAAAGAGACCTACTTAAAGATAAAAAAGAACTTTCAGAGCATTTGATGTTACTTGATTTAGGTAGAAATGATGCTGGTAAAGTCTCAAAGATAAATTCGGTAAAAGTTACGGAAAGCTTCATTATTGAGAGATATTCTCATGTAATGCATATAGTTTCAAATGTAGTTGGGGAATATAATAAAAAATTTTCAAAATTTAAATCGCTCTTAGCTGGTTTTCCAGCAGGTACTGTTTCTGGAGCTCCAAAAATTAGAGCTATGGAAATTATAGATGAATTAGAAGCATCAAAAAGAAAAGTTTACGCAGGTGGAATTGGATATTTTTCTGCAAATGGAGAATTTGATACGTGTATAGCCTTAAGAACTGCAGTTGCTAAAAATAAAAAATTTTATGTGCAAGCAGGCGCAGGTATAGTTGCAGATAGTAAACCTAATAATGAATATGAGGAAACAATTAATAAAGCGAAAGCTTTAATTAATGCTTTAAGATAATGAAAGTATTGTTAATAGATAATTACGATAGTTTTACTTTTAATTTGTATCACTATATCTCCTCATTAAATGTTAAAGTTGATGTAGTTAGAAATGATAAAATTAATTCTAAAGAAATCATTAAAAAGAAATATGATAAAATTGTTATTTCACCAGGACCAGGCAACCCAAATCAATCTGGCAATTGTATTAAAATATTGAAATCATTATATAAAGAATTACCTTTTTTAGGAGTATGTTTAGGTCATCAGATAATCGGACAAGTTTTTGGATCAAAAATTGTTCAAGCAAGAAAGTTAATGCACGGTAAAACAAGTAAAATCAAATCTAAAAAAATCGGTATTTTAAAAAACCTTCCAAATACATTTGAAGCTACCAGATACCATAGTTTGGTAATTGATAAAAAAACGTTATCAAAAGAGCTAGAGATTACAGCAGAGACAGAAGATGGGATTATAATGGGTGTTCAACATAAAAAATTTAATATTCATGGTGTACAATTCCATCCTGAAAGTATTAAAACTAAGTTTGGAATGAAAATTCTCAAAAACTTTATTAACAATCAAATTTATGAAACAAATTTTAGAAAAGCTTAAAAATAAACAAGATTTAACTTTTGAAGAAAGTAAAACTGCTTTTGAAATATTAATGACTGGAAAAGCCAGTGATGATGAAATTTTTAACTTTTTAACTTTGCTATCTGAAAAAGGTGAAGTTTCAGATGAAATAGCGGGTGGAGTTTTTGTTCTTAGAGAAAAGTCAAAAAGAGTAAATGTAAGAGATTGTATTGACACTTGTGGTACTGGCGGTGATGGCATGAATACCCTTAACATTTCAACTGCTTCTGCCCTACTTTTAGCTAGCATGGGTACAAAAGTTGCTAAACATGGCAATAAAGCTGTTTCTTCAAAATGTGGTTCTGGTGATGTTTTGGAAGCTCTTAAAATTAAAATTGATTTAGAGCCTGAGAATATTGAAAAAGAAATTAATACCAATAATTTTGGTTTTATGTTTGCACCTAATTATCATAGTGCAATGAGATTTGTAGGACCTGTAAGAAAGAAAATTGGAAAAAGAACTATTTTTAATATGATTGGTCCGTTAAGCAATCCAGCTCTTGTAGAGAGACAAGTTGTAGGTGTTTTTGATAAAAAATTATTAAAAATTTTTGCAGAAGGACTTAAAAATTTGAATTTAAAATTTGCCTGGATAGTTAATAGTGAAGATGGGTTGGACGAAATATCTCCATATGCAAAAACTAATGTTATTCAATTAAAAGATGGTCAAATATCTGAAATTAAAATAGACCCAAATGCTTTAGGGGTTAATGCAGATAATTTTAAAAATTTAGTGGGTGATGATGCAAAATTTAATGCTGATAAGATGATTGAAATATTTAAAGGTGAAGATAATGATTTTTCAAAAGCAGTAAGTTTAAATGCTGCAGCAGGTTTAATTGTTGGAGAAAAATTTTCTGACTTTTCTGAAGCATATAATTACACAAGAGAATTTATACTTTCTGGAAAAACCTTTTTACATTTAGAAAAAATTCAAAATGTCTGAAAATATACTTCAAAATATCATTCAAAAGAAAATTGAAAAAGTTGATAAATTAAAAAAATCCTTAGATCTTAAAACTTTGGATGAATTAATTAATAAAAACAACAGCTATATTAATTTTAAAGAGAAAATAGAAAATAATATAAAAAATAATAAAACTTCAATTATTGCTGAAATTAAAAAAGCAAGTCCTTCAGCAGGTATAATAATAGATGACTACAACCCTGTTGATATTGCCCAAATTTATTTAAATAATAAAGCAACTTGTCTTTCAGTTTTAACAGAAGAAGATTATTTTTTAGGAAATTTAATTCATATTAGCAAAATAAAAGATAAAATAAATTTACCTGTATTGTGTAAGGATTTTTTTATCGATAAATTTCAAATACCTTTAGCAAAAAGTTATGGTGCAGATGCTATTTTAATTATTTTGGCTGGGGTTTCAGATGATCTTGCGTCTGAATTATATGATGAGGCTTTGAAATATAATATGTCTGTTATAGTTGAAGTTCATACAGTGGAAGAAGCAAAAAAAGCAGTAAATTTTAAAGATGCATTAATTGGAATAAACAATAGAAATTTAAAAACACTTAAAACTGATATAAATACAACTTATGATATTTATGATGTTGTAAAAAGTCACAATGGTCCTTTAATATCTGAAAGTGGAATAAAGAATAAAGAGGAGCTACTAGAACTAAACAACAAAACATCAATTAACACTTTTTTAATTGGTGAATCACTTTTAAAAAACTTAGATAAAAATTCTATCTTTTCAGTTTTATAGTCAAATAAAGCGCAATTTTGCTAGTTTTTTTTAGTATTGTTAATTTAAAAGAACTTTTATAGAACATTATTTGTACGATATTTGTTCTTATGCTAACAAAAAAACAAAAAAACCTACTTTTATTTATCAACAAGAAGTTGAGAAGTTCAGGTGTATCTCCTTCTTATGAGGAGATGAAACAATCTCTTAATTTAAAATCTAAATCAGGAATTCACAGATTAATTAGTGCTTTAGAAGAAAGAGGGTTTATAAAAAGATTAGCTCACAAAGCAAGAGCTTTAGAGGTAATTAAATTACCAGAAACAGCTTCTGCCAATGATATTTATAACAGCTTTTCACCTAGTGTGATTAAAGGTGGATTAGATGAAGAACAAACTAATTCTGATGAAGTGGAAGTGCCAGTTCTTGGAAAAATTGCTGCAGGAACACCTGTTGAAGCAATACAAAATGAGGTTTCTAGAATCCCTCTACCAAATAATTTAGAAAAAAATGGTGATTACTTTGGTTTAAAAGTTCAAGGTGACTCAATGATAGATGCGGGTATTCATGAAGGTGATACTGTTATTATTAAAAGAACAGATACCGCTGATAATGGTAAAATTGTTGTCGCATTAATAGATGAGCATGAAGCAATGTTAAAAAGAATTCGAAAAAAAGGTAAAGTTGTGGCCCTTGAAAGTGCTAATAGAAACTATGAAACTAAGATTTTTGGACCTGATAGAGTAAAAGTTCAAGGAGTTTTAGTATCTTTATATAGAAACTTCTAAAAAAATAGTCTAAACAACATTGATGTCTAAAGTAGCAACACGTTTTGCTCCATCCCCTACTGGAGCTCTTCATATTGGAGGGGTTAGAACTGCCTTATTTAATTGGTTGTTCTCTAAAAATCAAAAAGGAACTTTTCACCTTAGAATTGAAGATACTGACAAAGAAAGATCCAAAGAGGAACACAAAATACAAATTATTAAATCATTAAAGTGGATAGGAATTGAGCACGATGGTAAAGAATATATTCAGTCACAAAAAATAGAAGATCACATTAAAATTGCTAATGAATTATTAAAAAAAGGTAACGCATATAAATGCTACTGCTCTGCTGAAGAGATAGAGGAACAAAAAAAAAGAGCTAGGCAAAAAAAAATGCCATATATTTACAATAGAAAATGGAGAGATTCTGATGAAAAAGATGCTCCTAAAGATATTAAACCCGTGATTAGATTTAAAAGTAAAATAGAGGGTAATTCTGAACTTAAAGATTTAGTTCAAGGAGATGTTGAAATTGAAAATAGTACAATAGAAGATTTTATAATTTTAAGAAACGATGGAACACCGACTTACAACCTTTCTGCAACCGTTGACGATCATCAAATGGGAATGACACATATAATTAGAGGAGATGATCACAAGATAAATACTTTTAAACAAATACAAATATATCAAGCAATGGGTTGGGATGTTCCAGAATTTGCACACATTCCATTAATTCATACTATTGAAGGTAAAAAACTTTCAAAAAGAGACAATGCCTCAACGTTAGATGATTACTCAAAAATAGGCATAATGCCTGATGCTTTAAGAAATTATCTACTTAGACTTGGATGGTCATATCAAGACAAAGAAATATTTACTCTGGATGAAAGCATTGAATGCTTTAATTTAGAAGGTATTGGCAAATCACCATCAAAACTAGACATGAGCAGAATATTATCAATGAATGAGCACTATATTAAAACAATCAACGAAAACGACCTTTATCAAAATCTATTTGAATATTGCAAAATTTATAAAGAAGAAATTAAAGGTGATAAAGAAACAAAGATTAAATCTTCATTATCTTTCTTAAAAAATAAGGCCAAAACTTTAGAAGACATACATAATAATGCAAAATTTATCATCAATGATGAAGTTAACTTCAATGAGGATGATTTTAAACTGGTTGATGATAACGCAAAAAAAATTATTTCGGAATTCATTAAAGAATTATCATCCATATCAAATATAAATAAGGAGAATTTAGAGCCTGTAGTAAATATTTTGATTAAAAAAAATGATACAAATTTTAAAGGAGTTGGTCAGCCTATACGAATTGCTTTAACAGGATCTAAATTTGGCCCTGGTTTATATGATATAGTTATAGCTCTAGGTAAAGAGGAAGCTTTAAAGAGGCTAGCTAAGATAATTTCTTAAAACTAAACTGGCCTCCTCTGAAGAAGAAGTTTTTGATTTAATACCTTCTAATGTTTTTGAACAATCATTTAATTGTTTTTCAATGAGATTAGGATGTTTTAACATGTAAATTACAGATTTATATATTTCATCTGCATTACATTCGTTCTGCAATAATTCTGGAATTACCTCTCGATTATTTATTATATTTATAATATTTGCAAATTTTACATTCACTAACATTTTAAAAATCATAAAATTTACAAAGCTTAATTTATAAATAATAATAGAAGGAACTTTTGAATTTGAGACTTGTAAAGAAACTGTACCAGATTTACAAACAGCAAAAGCTGAATTTAATAAAACTTGTTCTTTAATATCTTCATCAAAAATTACTTCAATATTTTTTATATTAATTTCTTGAACTTTATTATTAATATAATTAACGTTATCTTCATTAGTATGTATAAAATAATCATAATTATGATTATTATTATTCATTTTTTTTATAAAATTAAAAAGAATTGGTAAAAGGACATCTATCTCAGATTTTCTGCTCCCAGGAAAAATTGAGATAACATTCTTATATTTAGTCATTAAATTTCCTAATTTAGTAACACTGTCAGTTTTTTCAATTAAAGGATGTCCAACAAAGGTATTTTTTATATTTTCCTCATCAAAATATTTTTTCTCAAAGTCAAATAATAAAAGAATATGATCAATAAATTTTTTAATTTTTTTTACTCTATTTTTTCTCCATATCCAAACTTGAGGAGCTACATAATGAATAGTTTTAATATTATTGTTAATTTTTTTTACTCTCTCTGCAACTCTCATTGTAAAATCAGGACTATCAACAGAAAATAATATATCTGGATTAAATTTAATTATCTCATTAACCGTTTGGTTAATTTTATTTCTAATTTTAAATATATTGAACAAAATGCTAGTAAAACCTAGATAGGTGATTTCATCTAAATTAAAAATAGAATGAATTCCTAATTTTTTTAAATGATTTCCACCAACAGATAAATATTCAATATCAGGATTTTGCAATTTTAGCTTTGATATAACTGTAGAGGCTAATTTGTCTCCAGAAGGCTCGCCTGTGAGTATGAATATTTTTTTCATATAATATTAATAAATATCTTGTTTTTATTAGCAAATTTAATGCATTCAGGTTTATTTAGAAAAATATTCTTTTTAGATTGCAAAACTACACCACGTAATCCATATTTTTTAGCATCCTTAAAAGTTTGTAAACCAATTGTTGGCAAATCCATTCTTAAATCTTGCTTCTTTTTCGGTAATTTAATTAAAATACCATCTGATTTTCTCTTTAATGTTGATAACATTTTTTTTGTACCCTCTTTTCCCTCTTTAGCTAAAATTTTATCACCTTTAACTACTAACGCTTGAATGTGGTCTAGACTTTTGGTTTTATTAAAAAATAATTTCCCTTTTTTTATTGATATTAAATCTAGTTTATTCGGCTTTAGTTGGGTGTAACAACCTTTCTTTAAAGATAGCTCTGGATTAAAGAGTATAGAGCTAATAACTTTTATTCCTTCATTATTTAAAATTTTTATTATTGATTTAATTATAGCTGCATCACCTATTTTAGCAGCCCTGATTACACTTGGCATATAATAAATACCTTTAAAATCTAATCTTAAAGAGGAAAAATTTGGTTTTGAAATTTTACCTGCAAACAGAACTTTTTTACACTTTTTTTGTTTGATTAAATCTATAATTTTCCCAAATCTTCCTATGCTTATTCTAAAAGAATTCTTGTCTTTATTAAATTTGTTTTTTTTTGAAAAATCTAGAATGAAGTATTTTATTTTTTGTCTTTTTATTTTTTTAAGAACTAGTTCTGAAAAATCTGTGTCACCTAAAAACAAACCTATCATTTTATTTTGAAAATGGAGTACAAATTGGTCTTTTCTTATCTTTTTCTATAAATCCAATAACTTCTGCCACTAGTTCACTACTCTTAAAATCTTTTGATAGATTATTTAAATTCTCTGTTAAATTTTCATTTTTAAAAATTTCTTTATACGCATCACTTAAAATTATTATTTCTTTATTTGGAATATTTTTTCTTCTTAAACCTATTAAATTCAATCCTTGTAAAACACTTCTGTTTCCATGTGCAATGCCATATGGGATTATATCCCTTACAACACCACACATCCCTCCAATCATGGCTGACTTTCCCACTCTAGTAAATTGCTGAACAGCAGAATTACCACCAATTATAACATTATCATCAATATAAGCATGTCCTCCTAATGGTACATTGTTGGCTAAAATTACATTATTTCCAACAAAACAATCATGAGCGATGTGAGCCGAAACCATAAACAAACAATTATTTCCAATTTTTGTTGATCCACCACCTCCTTTTGTACCTGGATTAATAGTTACGTATTCTCTAATTTTATTATTATCTCCAATCTCAAGATTTGTTTCTTCACCTTGAAATTTTAAATCCTGAGGGTCGTTTCCTATTGAAGCAAATGGATAAATTTTATTATTTTTTCCAATTTTTGTATTTCCTGTAATGCTTACGTGGGATTGTATTTCTGTTTCTTCTCCTATTTCAACATTGGGTCCAATAACCGAGAAAGGACCAATTTTTACTTTTTTAGAAATCTTTGCATTAATATCAATTATAGCTGTTTTATGTATCATTTATTATCTCTTAAAAATTCTCTAATATTTTTTGCTGGATAGCCCATTACTTTTGTATTTTCAGGAATATCTCTAATAACTCCTGAACCACCTCCAATTTCTACATTGTTTCCAATTTTTAAATGCCCAGATATTCCAGCTTGTCCACCAATTTTAACATTATTACCGATTATAGAACTTCCAGCTATACCTACTTGGCCAGCTATAATAGAATTTTCCCCAATTTTAACATTATGTGCAATATGTATTTGATTATCTAAGTATGTATTTTTACCAATTATTGTATTTGACATTGAACCTCTATCTATAGTTGCGCCACATCCAATTTCACAATTGTCTTCAATTAAAACTATTCCTATATGAGGGTATCTAAAATTTTTATTCTTAATTGGAAAGAAACCAAAACCATGTTTACCGATTGTACAATTATCTAAAATTCTTACATAGTTTTTAATTAAGGTGTTTCTAATAATATTATTTGATCCGATTAAACAATTATCACCAATAACAACATTTTTTTCTATGATTGTATTGTGTCCAATTTTACAATTACTCCCAATTGATACATTACTTCCAATTAAAACATTTTTACCAAAACTAACTTTGTCCTTAAAATGAGTATCGTCGATAGATAAAACAGTTTCATCAAAATTATCATTTATTGAATCTGGATAAAACATAGATGTAATTGTTGAAGTAGAAACTAGAACATTTTCAACAACTAAAGCTATACAACTTTCAGGCAATTCTGTTTTTAAAGCATTTGTAGTTAGACAAAAAGAGGCTTTTGTTTTTTTTGCAATATCTTTATATTTTTTTGAATGCAAAAAAGTTATGTCATTTTTTGTAGATGAAACAAGATCTTTAATGTCATGAACTTTTTTTTCATTGTATGAATTGTCAATATTTAAATTTAGAGATTTGATAATCTTAGAGATTTTGTATGGACCATGATTTTTAAAAAATGGATTAGACATAATTGCTTTTATCAAAGCAAATTAAAATAAGTTATCAAAATTTATTGCTATTTATTTCTTGTCAACGATAGTTGCTGACCAGATAGCATCAGCCATTTTTTTGTCATCAACAAAAGCCTCACCCTTGTATTTCCAAACTCTACCATGGGATCTGATAGCCTCAATTTTTAGAATAAGCTTACAATCAGGTATCACTGGATTTCTAAAACGCGCTTTTTCTACTCCCATTAAAAAAACAAGTTTGTTCTCATATGTTGATTTATCTAAGCCATGAGCAGTCAAAGCTGCAGCAGCTTGTCCAAATGACTCAACAATTAAAACACCCGGCATTACAGGATTTTCTGGAAAATGTCCTTGAACAAAAAAACTATCTTTTTGAACATTTACAACTGCTGTTGCAGATGTTAATTTTTTAATATCATACAATTCATCAATAAGAAGCATCGGCTCTCTATGAGGCAGAAGATCTCTTATCTGATTTTTATTCAATTTAATCATTCTATTTGTTTACTAATTCAATTATATCATTAGATATGTCATTTTTGACCGAAGCCATGACAATATTTTTTTTATCAATGATAATACTAATAGAATTTTCTTTCATATAAACATTCATAATTTCATTAAGATTCGTAAAAAAATTATCGAATTCTTTTTTTTTCTTATTTTCGAAGGATTTAATGATTTGTGCTTTTTCTTTATTATATAGCTCTACTTTCTCCTGAAATAAAGCTACTTTTTTATTATACTCATCTTTAGAGATAATGTTTTTAAGTTTTTTTATATCATTCCTCTCTTTTTCTAATAGAGTTTCTTGGTTACTAAATTTTTTTTTATTCTCCTTACTTATAATATTTAATTCATCTAAAATCTTTTTCCCACTATTTGATTTATTTAAAATATAATTAAGATCTATAAATACTATATTTTCTTTAGCATTTAAGATTGGAGTATTAATTAAGAAAAAGGTAAAAAATAAAAAATGGAATATTTTTTTCATTAAAATGATGTTCCTATATTGAATCTAAATGTTTCTGAAATATCATTTGTTCCTTTAGTTATTGGTTGTGCTAAACTAAAACTCATAGGTCCAATTACACTATACCAATCTAAGGCGATACCTAGTGAACTTCGTACTTTATTACTATCATCTAATGAGGAGTCGTAATCAACACCCCACACATTTGCTACATCTATGAAAAAAGATATATCGGTATTTTGTGAATTAGGTAAAAGTTGTGGTAATGTTGATGAAAAATTTAAAGTTGCCAAATAATTACCACCTATAAAATCATCACCATCTTTTGGGCCAACTTTTCCAGTTTCAAATCCTCTTAATCTGCTTCCTGGTATAAATAATCTTTCAGATAATTTCACATCATTGTCATCAAGTGAAAATGCAGAACTTAAAGTAAAACCAAATGTTGATACGTTTTGTTCATATAATTCTGTATAATATTTATAATTATATTGATTAATAAAACTATTTGTATCGCTTATGATAGGTATATCGATTCCATATCTAGTTAAATAGCCTCTAGTAGTTTGAAATTTTTGATTTCTTTTATCTTGTGTAAAAGATAAATTTAAAAAACTATCCCAATAATTGCCTTTTTGATTTTGTTGTCTAGTTGATGCGGTTGAATCTGTGGAAATTCTTTCGTAATAATGTGAGGTAGCTAAACCAAGATTAAAATCATCATAATACTCAAATGCAGTACCAACTTTAAAACCAGTTTTATTAGTCTTATAACCCGAAGTTTTCATCTTGTCTGTTTCAAGTGTTTGAAGATTAAAAAAAACACTCTTATCTGAATTTTTAAAATTAGGATTATTTACTGTAAAATTACCTTTTATATCCTCCTGACTGAGTTTTAATTTTGCATCGACAGAAATACCTTTGCCAAGAAAATTATTTTCTTTAACTCCACCCATAAAAGTAGTTCCTTCTGTACCTACACCTGCACCAGCAGAAATTTCTCCGGTAGGTTTTTCTTCAACTTTAATATTAATTATTTTGTTTGAACTATCATCCTCTGAAACTATTTCGCTTTTTACATTTTTAAAAAAATTTAAACTTCTAATATTGTTTATTGATTTAGTTTTTAAAATTTCATTATAAGGATCACCTTCGTCAATAAGTAATTGATTTCTTATAACTTTTTCATCTGTTACATTGTTTCCTAAAATGTTAATTTTTTTTACAAAGAATTTTTCATTTTCCTTAACCTCAAAAAGAAGATTGATTTTATTTTCAGTTACAGTTTCTTCAACGGTTGCTTTTATGGATTCAAATTGTTTTGATATTACAACTTCATCAATTAAATTAAGTATGTTGTCTATAGAATTAATTGAATAGGGAGTACCCTTGAGCTTATCAAATAATGTAGTTATTTTTGAAAAGTTATCTTCATTGTAATCATCAGATATAACTAGATCTATATCATTGAAATAGAATTTTTCTTTTGCTTCTATATTAAAAATTAAATTAAAATTATTTTTAGAAATTAATTTTGCAAAAGATGAATTTATATCTACATTGTAATAACCTTTATTCAGATAAAAATTTTTTAAAAGCCTCTCATCTAAAGATATAATATTCTCATTTAGATATTTTTTACCACTTATAACTTTCCAAAATTTATACTCTTCACTTGCTATAATACTTCTAAGTTTTTTATCTTTAAAGATTTTATCTCCCGAAAAAGTAATTTTAGAAATTTTCGCCTTTTCTCCTAATTTAATATCGTGAATTAAATTTATTTTATTATCCTCTAAATATTCAATTGAGGTTTCTAACTCTGCAAAATAATAACCCAATAATTTTAAAGTGCTTAAGACTTGATTTTTATCTTCCATTAACAAAGTTTCATTATAAGATGATCTGTCTTTAAGACTTATTGATTTTCTAATTGGTTCAATAATTTTTTTTGCTTTTACCCCTTTGAAAGTTACAGATTGTATTATTGGCTGCTCATCAACATTTATGTATAAAATTTCATTATCTATTTTTAATGATACATTTTTGAAAAAATTTGTTTCATACAAACTTTTCAAAAAATAATTAATATCTTCATCACTTACGTTTTGATTAATTTCTGCTTTTGAAAATAAAATAATAGTTTGTGTTGATATTCTTTTATTACCATCAACTTTAATATCTTTTACAATCTCAGCTAAAGAGTAATTTAAATGAGAAATTAAAAACAAAACTAAGTATGTTAATTTTAATATTATTTTTGGCATTTTGAAATCATATATATCTTGATTTAATTTTTTTTTGTACAATATTTTTTAATTTTATTATTTCATTAATATTATTTGGTATAATTGATTTATATTTTAAGAAATCTTTATCATTAATAGTGCTAAAAAAAATTTTAGAAATTGACTTAAATTGTATTTTTTTATCAAGAAAAAGATCCACTAATGTATCGTTAACTGAAACAATCAATGTTTCATATAAAGAAAACTTATTAGGTATTTTTTTTAAAATATTAATTAAAGGAAATTTTTTTAAATTTGGTTGTTCTAAATTTAAATAACTCAATTTTTTTAAATTAATGTTTTTAAGTTTTCCATTAAATTTTTTGTCTTCGTATAGAGTGTTAAAAATAGGTATTTTCATAGATGTATCGTGCACTACTAAGTGTGACAAACCAAAATCAAATTTAACAATAGCATGTAAATAAGAATCTCTATGAATTAAAATTTTTAATTTATTAAATGACAAATTAAATATATTTTTTGCTTCAATTACCTCAAAAACTTTATTCATCATTGTAGCTGAATCTACTGAAATTTTTTTTCCCATACTCCAATTTGGATGTTTGATAGCATCCTTAACCTTGATTTGTGAAAATTTTGATAATGGTAATTTATAAAATGGTCCACCTGAAGCAGTAATAAATATCTGTTCAATGTTTTTATTATGAATATTTTTTAAAACTGACCAAATTGAAAAGTGTTCAGAATCTACTGGTATAAATTTAGTTTTGTTTTTTTTTAATTCTTTGCTTAATATATTCCATGCACAAATAATCGATTCTTTATTCGCAATTGCTATTTTCTTTGTATGCTTAATTGATCTAAATGTTGGTTCTAAGCCATCTATACCTGAAATTGCAGACATAATATAATCAACCTTTGATTTAAATATTTTATCTAATTGATTAAAATTATTAAAAATATTTACTTTCTTAATTTTATTTTTGATCAATAAATATTCTTTTTTATTTGTAACAATAATATTTTTTGCCTTTAGATATTTTACTTGTTTCAATAATGTTTTTGTATTTTGATTTGTAGTTAATAAAACAACTTCAAAGTTTTTCTTATCTTTTGAAATTATATCAACTAAATCTTTTCCAATTGAACCAGTTGATCCTAGAATAGCAATTTTTTTTTTAGACATTAAAAAAATATTTTATCCATTATATAAGCTGCTGGTATGACAAAGATAACACCATCTATTCTATCAAGCAAACCTCCATGTCCTGGAAGAATTGAGCCTGTATCATTTACCTTAGCCATTCGCTTAAAATATGAAATAAACAAATCGCCAAGTTGACAAATTAAACAAAGAAATAAAGATACAGGAATTAAACTTGAAAAGTTTCTCGTATAAAAATTTGAGTCATTGGTTTGTTTATAATAATACCAAAATATCAATAAAGGTATCAGTGAAAATATAAAAGAGCCTATACTACCAGATATAGTTTTTTTAGGACTTATTTTAGTTAATTTTTTTCCACCAACTAAATTTCCAATTATATACCCACCGGTATCAGAAAATATACAAATCAATAATATGAAAACTAAACCAATAGGAGGTTTGTTGTAAATATCATAACAAATCAAAACAAGTATCACTAAAAATAGTAAAGAAGATGTGTTTACAATAGCTATAGTATTCTTTTGTTTTATCCAAATTTTCCTAGTTAAATTATTAAATTCAATGAATAAAATTAAAGAAACAATTATAATAAAGAATAACCATACATATTTGTTGTAAAACAAACTTATTGAAATAATCAATAATAATAATGCTGAAGTAATAATTCTTTTATTTAGATTACTCATTATATCTTACCAAAATTTCTTTTAATATTTTGGTATTCTTTAATAATTTTATTATAGTCTTTTTCACTAAACGCAGGCCATAATTTTTTTTCAAAAAAGATTTCTGCATATGCGATCTGCCATAATAAAAAATTGCTTAATCTTTTTGTGTTACCAGTTCTTATCAATATATCTGGATCTGGTATATTCTTAGTCTGTAAATTTTTACTTAAATTTTTTTCAGTTATGGTAGATTGGTTTTTTTTAATTTTCTTAAAAGCATCTATTAGCTCAGATTTAGAGCCATAATTTATTGCTAGATTAATTTGTAATTTATCATTTTTAGATGTTTTTTTTTCTGAGAAATATAGAAGTTTATTTAGTTTAGGTGAAAATTTTTTAGATCCTAAAATTTTAAGCTTAATATTTTGTTTATGAAGATCATTAATTCTATTAGTTAGAAAATTTTCCAATAGTGTAAATAAATAGTTGATTTCTTTCTTCGGTCGTTTCCAATTTTCTGTCGAAAAAGCGAACAAAGTTAAATATTTTATTTTATTTTTGATTGTTTCTTTAATTATTTTTTCAACAGTATTTAATCCAGCTTTATGTCCTGCGTTTCTCGAATTTTTATACTTCAAACCCCATCTTCCATTACCATCCATGATGATGGCCACGTGATTAAGAGGGTTCATATTGTCATTATTTCTTTTTCTTTTAAAGAAACTTTCTCATCTACAGAATTTATATGATCATCGGTTATTATTTGAATTTTTTTTTCTTTATTTTTTTCTTCATCTTCACCAATTTCTTTTAATTTTAAAAGTTTTTTTAGATCTTCGTTTGCTTCTCTTCTTATATTTCGAATTGAAACTTTGCATTTTTCTCCAATTGATTTAATCAGTTTTTTAAGTTCAGTTCTTCTTTCTTCATTCAATTCTGGCACAGGCAATCTAATTAATTGACCGTCTATTTGGGGATTTAACCCTAAATCTGATTTTTTAATTGCAGCGTCAACCAAAGACACATTGTTAGCATCCCATATTTGAATATTTATCATTCTTGGTTCAGGCGTAGTTATGCTACCAACTTGATTGATTGGCATTTGCTGTCCATAAACATCTACTTTAATTAAATCAAGCATTGACGCATTTGCCCTTCCAGTTCTTAGTGATGAAAGCTCTTTAGAAAATACCTCAATTGTTTTATCCATCTTGAGGCTGTATGATTTTTCATCAAACATTTATTCTCCTATCTTAATTCTATAAAATTCTTTTATTTTCAAATCTGCTATAGAAAGTTCTTTTAATACATCCTGAACCTTTTTTTTTGGCTCCATTACCCATGCTTGAGTTAGAAGTGCATTTTCTTCTTTAAACTTATTCATCTTACCTAAGCTAATTTTTTTTGCAATATCCTCTGGTTTTCCTGAATTTTTTAATTCTTCTGTAACCAGTTCTTGTTCTTTATTTATAACAGCTTGATCAATGGACCCTGACTCTAAGGCTAATGGATTTGATGCTGCAATATGCATTGATAATTGTTTACTAAAAGTTTTAACAGTATCAGAATTATCTTTAGTATCTAAAGAAACCATAACAGCTAATTTTGCTACATTATCTTTTACAACTGTGTGAAGATAATGATTATTAATTCCACCAGAGTTTTGAATTGTTTTAGCTTTACCAATAGTAATTTTTTCACCAATTTTTGCAATTAAAGCAACTAAATTGTCATTAACAGTTTGGCCATTTTTCATTTTTGCTTCTTTTAAATCGTCGACGATTGAATTCATTTGATTATTTAATTCACTTAATTCCTTAACAAAAGAAATAAAATCATCATTTTTTGCAACAAAATCTGTTTCACAATTTACCTCGATAACTGATGTTTTGTTTTCATCTCCACTAACTACAACAACACCTTCTTTTGCATCTCTAGACATTTTTTTTGAAGCTTTTGAAATACCTTTAACTCTTAATATTTCAATAGCTTTATCTAAATTACCGCTAGACTCTTTGATTGCAAGATTACAATCTTTAAAACCAGCTCCTGTTGCTTCTCTTAATTTCTTTACTTTATCAATGTCGCTCATTAATTTAATTTCTCCTTTTCATTTTTTGAAAATTTTTTTTCTAATTTTTCTCTATCTATTTCTTGAATAGTTTTTGTTTTATCTTCTTCTTTTATATCTTTAGTTTTATCTTTTTTTGTATCAATAGAAGGAGCTGAGCTTTTAGCACTATTAATTGTTTCTTTGATTAAGTTACAATAAAGATCAATAGCCCTTCTTGCATCATCATTACCCGGTATTGGATAATCAATATTATCAGGATTGGAGTTACTATCTAATATAGCAATAATTGGTATTCCTAATTTTGATGACTCAGCAATAGCTAAGGACTCGTAGTTTGTATCAATCACAAAAACTAGGTCAGGAATCTTTTTCATTTCAGCAATACCACCTAATGATCTTTCAAGTTTATCTTTTTTTACACTCATTTTTAAGAGCTCTTTTTTAGTAAAGCCTCTATTTTCTGAAGTTAAATCTGTCTCTAGTTTTTTTAATTTTTTTATAGAATTAGAAATTGTTCCCCAATTAGTTAACATTCCACCAAGCCATCTATAATTTACAAAATATTGGTCTGTTTCTTTTGCAACCTCAGCTATTGCCTCTGAAGCTTGTTTTTTTGTAGATACAAATAAAATTTTTCCATTATTTGAAATTATATTATAAACTTTTTCTAAAGCTACTTTTGTTAATTCAAGAGTTTGAGTTAAATCTATAATGTGAATTGAGTCTCTTTTTCCAAAAATGTATTTTTTCATTTTTGGGTTCCATCTTAAAGTTTTGTGACCAAGATGAACGCCTGCTTCTAATAATTGTTGTATTGTAACGTTAGGTATTTTCATATTTATTCCCGGTTAAGCCACCACAGTAATTTCCAATTAAGGACCGGAGGTATAAAACCAACAACTGTGTGCGTGTTAATTTATTTTAGAGATTATTTACAAATATTTACTATATTTAACAAGTGATTATTTAGTAAATTATAGCTTGAATTTCTTGATTTCTTAAAAGATTTAGGGCTTTTCTATCTAATTTACGTTTATTTTTTAATCTAAATTTAAGAATATTATCTCCAGAATTAAGATTAATATTTACAATTGTTTTACCGTCGCCCTCTAAAATTGTGGATATTTTTTCAATTTCCAACTTAGATTTAATTTCGAATGAAACTTCGTTTATAGGACTATTAAATAAATCTTTAAGTGAGGCTATTTTTTGAACATTAATCCTAGTAAGTCGATTTTCATCATTAGAAATATTTTTAATTAATGTTATAATAAGGGAGCTTCCTTCTTTTAAAATTTCTCTATTTAATTCTAAAATATCTGAGAAAACAAATAGTTCAAATACACTTGATAAGTCTGTCAATTTTAAAACAGCATAAGAATTGCCTTTTGCAGTTTTTCTCTCTTGAACTTTTAATAATGTTGCAGCTATGTTTGAGTCTTTTAAATCATCTTTTGAAACAAAATTTGAATAATCTTTTATTTTGTAATCATTAAAAATTTCTGTAAATTGATTTAATGGATGGTCTGAAATAAAGAAACCTACTGACTCAAATTCTTTTGATAATCTTTCTTCAAATTTCCAATCTTCGGTTTTAATTAAAATATCTTCCTGAGCACTTTCATCTTCTGAGAATAAATCAATCTGATTAGCGGATTTATTATCAAATATATTTTTATTTTTAGCTATAATTGAAGGAATAGAATTATACAAAGCTTGTCTATTTGAGTTTAAGTTGTCAAATGCACCTGCTTTGACTAAACCTTCTAATTGAAGTTTGTTTATATCTTTTGGATTTACTCTATTTATAAAATCATGAATTGACTCAAATTTTCCATTTAAAATTCTTTCCTCAACTATATTTGATATTGCCTCATAACCTACAGCTTTAATTCCTCCTAATGCATAATAAAATTTATCATCAATTGTTCTAAAATCAGCAAAACATTCGTTTATATCTGGACGGACAACTTCAACATTTAATCTTTTTAATTCTTCGTAAAATTCGCTTAACTTATTTTGATTAGATATATCCATAGTCATTGATGCTGCAATGAACTCTTTTGGATAATATGTTTTTAAAAATGCTGTTTGATAAGAAATTATTGCATACGCAGCTGCGTGACTTTTATTAAAGCCATATTCAGCAAATGGTTCAATTTTTAAAAAAATTCCTGCAGCAACATCTTTTGCTATTCCATTTTTAACAGCTCCAGCAATAAACCCTTGTTTCTGTTTTTCAAGTTCTGCTCTTTTCTTTTTACCCATTGCTCTTCTTAAAAGATCAGCTTGTCCTGCTGTAAATCCAGATAATTTTTGTGCAATCTGCATTACCTGTTCTTGATAAATAATTACACCATAAGTTGGTTTTAAAATATCTTCTAGAAGTGGGTGTAAATAATCTGGTTTTTGCTTTCCATGTTTGCAATCATTATATGTTGGAATATTGCTCATTGGTCCTGGTCTGTAGAGGGCTACTAATGCAATTATATCTTCAATATGATTTGGCTTCATTTGTATTAAGGCTTCTCTCATACCAGTACTTTCAATTTGAAATAAGCCAACTGTTTTACCGATTGACATTAGTTCAAAAACTTTTTGATCTTCGTAACTTATTTTTTCTATATCAAAATCTTTAATTTTTTTTCTTACAAGTTTTTGTGTATTGTTAATAACTGTAAGTGTTTTTAAGCCTAAAAAATCAAATTTTACTAAACCTGCATTTTCTGCTGAGTACATATCGAATTGAGTAGATGGTAACAATAAATCTGCAGAAACATCTTTGTATAAAGGAACAACTTCAGTGAGTTTTTTATCTGCTATTACTACTCCAGCTGCATGTGTGGCAACATTTCTATTTAAACCCTCTAATTTTAGTGAGAGATCAGTAAGTTTCTTTACCTTTGGATCGTCATTTATGAGTTTTTGTAATCGTGGTTCCCCAGCAATGCACTGAGTTAAATTTTGTGGTCTAGATGGATCAAAAGGTATCATCTTAGATATACTGTCAACAAATCCATATGCTAATCCCAAAACTCTTCCAACGTCTCTAATTACCATTCGAGCTTTTAACTTACCAAAAGTTATTATGTGAGCCACACTATCTTTGTATTTTGTTGTTAGATACTCAAAAACTTGATCTCTTTTATCCTCGCAAAAATCTATATCAAAGTCTGGCATTGAAATCCTATCCGGATTTAAAAATCTTTCAAAAATGAGATTAAATTTTATTGGATCAACATCGGTGATTGATAAACACCAAGCTACTAATGAACCAGCACCTGAGCCTCGTCCAGGACCTACAGGTATATCATTATTTTTAGCCCATTTAATATAGTCAGCAACTATAAGAAAATAACTAGAATATTTCATTTCAATAATAATGGAAAGTTCATGATTAAGTCTGTTCTTATATTCTCTATAAGAATTGTTATTTTCTAAATCTTTATCACTTAAATTAAAGATCTTATTGAATTTGACCTTTAATCCTTCTATGGAATCTTTTTTTAAAATTTCGTCTGCGTTTCCATCTTTATCGCTGCTAATATTAGGCAATATTGGGTTAGAAATTAATGGTCTAAAACTACATCTTAATGGAAAATTGTAATTATTTTCTAAAGCTTCAGGTAAGTCAGCAAATAATTCTGACATCTCTGAATTCGTTTTTAAATAATGTTGGTCAGTAAATCTTAATCTATTTTTTTCATTTACATATGTCTTGTTACCGATACAAATTAAAGCATCATGAGCTTCATGCATTTCTTTATCTAAATAAAAAACTTCATTAGTTGCAATAATAGGTATTTCTAAATCTAAAGATTTTTTTAAATTAAATTTTTCAAATCCAATTTCATTTTGATCATTATGTCTTTGAATCTCTAAGTAAAATCTGTCATCGAAAGCATTTTTAATTTTATCATAAAGCTCATCAATTTCACTAAACTTTCCTTTATCAAATAATTTACCAAATAAGCCAAAAACAGTTCCTGAAAATACTGCAACACCTTTGGAATTACTTAATAATAATTCAAAATCTACATGTGGATCTGACAATTCATCGTTTTCCAAATACGATAAAGATGAAAGTTCTATTATATTTTTATATCCAATTTCATTTAGAGCAAACAAAGGGAGTAAACCTGTTGTTTCTCCAATTTTAAAATTAATTTGAGTTCCAATTATTGGTTGAGTGCCAGATTTTGAGATCTTTTCAGCAAATTCTAGTGCACCACATAAATTTGAGGTATCACATAAACCTAAGGATTTAATTTTATTTTTCTTAGAATATTCTTGCAAATCATCAATTCTAGCAGCTCCTTCACAAATTGAATATTGAGTATGAATTTTTAAATGATTAAAATTTTGTGAGACAGATTCAGGCATTAGATGATTTTATACTACCATCTCTCATCTCCAATAGATAATCTGCTTTTTTTGCAAAAAATCTATTATGAGTTGCAAATATAATTATTCTGTCTGATCTTTTTTGATTGTTCAAAAGTTTAAAAATATCTTTGGCTGTATTCATGTCTAAACTACCAGTAGGTTCATCGGCTAAAATAATTTGAGGATCATTAATAATCGCTCTTGCTATTGCAACTCTTTGAGCTTCACCTCCAGAAAGTTGTGAGGGAAAATGATTCAATCTGTTTGAAAGTCCAATTTTTTTTAACAATTTTTCAGCTTTAGATAATGCTGATTTTTTGTCATCATTAATAGATAAAGAAGCAAAATAAACATTTTCCAGTGCTGTAAAATCAGAAAGAAGATTATTTTCTTGGTAAACAATACCAATTCTTTTAGATCTCAGTAAATCATTTTTTTCATTTTGACTGAAATTTATTTCACGATCATCAAACTTAATGATACCAGATGTTGGTTTATCAATTAATGAAATTAAATTAAGTAAAGTTGACTTTCCAGATCCAGAGGGTCCCATTATTGCGTAAGTTTTACCTAACCTAAATTTTCTAGATAGACCTCTTAATACATTGATTTTTTTTTCAGTAAAAAAACTTTTTTGTATATTAATTAATTCTAAAAAATTATTCATACTTCAGTGATTTTACAGGATCCATATTTGCAGCTTTAAGCGCTGGAAATATAGAAACTATTATTGTTATTAATATTGAACAGATTGTTATAATTACTATCGAATTAATATTTATTTCTGAGGGCATCTTGCTTAAAAAATATATTTCCTCTGGAAACAAACTGATATTAAAAGTAGAGCTTAAAAATTGTCTAATATTTTCAACATAAATTGAGAATGTTACACCTAGAAATATTCCAAAAATCGTTGCTGAAGTTCCAATTGAAACACCAACAAGAAAAAAAATTTTAATTATAGATTTATTCAAAACTCCAATAGATTTTAAAATTGCAATATCTCGAGTTTTATTTTTAACTAAAATTGTTAAACCTGAAATTATATTAAAAGCAGCAACAATAATAATTAAAGATAAAATAATAAACATCACATTTCTCTCAACTTTAAGTGCTGAAAATAATGAACTATTCATATCAGCCCATGTATATACAAAAGCATCAGGGTATAGTTTCATCAGTTTTTCTTTATGATTTTCTATATTTTTTGGATCCTTAAAATAATACTCGGTAAATCTATCATTTTTATTTTTATCAAAAAAATCTTCTAAAGTATTTAAATTTATATAAGCAATATTTTCATCATATTCAGATAATCCACTTTCAAATATTGAAGTTATAAGAAACAATTTTTGCTTTGGTAAAGACCCAACTAACGTTTGAACTCCTGAAGGTGAAGTAATTGAAACCTCATCTCCAATATCTAATCCTAAGATATTACTTAAATCTCGACCAATAGAAATTGTATTTTTATTTAAATTTTTAGAACCAAAAAAAATATCATTATTTGAAATTTCTAGATCTTTAAAATCTTTTTCCAAATAACCTTTTAGCAAAACTCCCTTTGTACCTTTTTTATGAAAAATAACTGCTTCTCCGTCATTTGATAAAACGCCTTTAGCAAAATCTTTATCTGACAAGAAAGGTAAAGGTTTATCATAAGGTTTTGCGACTGCATGAGCATTAAAGCCTACTATCTTGTCAATTAATTCAGTTCTAAATCCATTCATGACAGACATTACAATGATAAGAACTGCAACACCGAGGCTTATGCCAATAAAAGAAAAAATTGATATAACATTCAAAAAGCCATCTTTTTTTCTGGCTTTTAAAAATCTAAAAGTAATTTCTTTTTCTAAAGTAGAAATCAAATTGAATTTTTTTGTTTAGTTATAATTTCTATAATTTTTCTTAATGGTAAATTTTGAGTTTCTTCACCAGTTTCTTTAAACTCTAATAAATCACCTTCGCTTTTCTTACCAATAATAATTTGATATGGGGCACCAATTAAATTCATTTTTTTAATTTTTGAGGAGAAATTCTCATCTGTATCATCAATGATTGCATCGATATTGTTTTTGAGTAATTCTTTATTAATATTATTTGCTTTATCTAAAGCTAATGTGTCATTTTTATTTATCATAGGTATTATAGCAATATCATAAGGAGCAACAGACAATGGCCATTTCATGATTTCATTTTTGTCATCATATTTTGCCTCAATTATAGCCCCTACTAACCTTGATACACCAATTCCATAAGAGCCCATTTTAACAAAATCTTTTTTTCCTCCTGGTAAATCAACAGATGCTCCCATTGGTTTTGAATACTTGTCACCAAAATAAAATATATGACCTACTTCGATACCTTTTGTAATCAATTGATTTTCCTTAGAAACAATTTTTTCAAACTCTTCTTTGTTAAACTTTTCATCAGTTACAGCATAGAATTGTTCATATTTTTTTCTCATACTCTCTAATGATGTTTTTTCTAGTTCAGCATCATCACTATCAAGATCGAATATTCTTTTATCTGTGAAAATTTTACTTTCTCCAGTATCAGCAAGAATAATAAATTCATGAGATAAATTTCCACCTATAGGTCCTGTATCAGCAGCCATGGGTATTGCTGTCAAAGATAATCTTTTAAATGTTCTTAAATAAGAAAGAAAAAATTTATTATAAGAATAAAAAGCTTCTTCATCTGATACATCAAATGAATAGGCATCTTTCATATAAAACTCTCTACCACGCATAATTCCAAATCTAGGTCTAATTTCATCTCTGAACTTCCATTGAATATGATACATAAGTTGTGGGAGTGATTTATAAGATTTTATTGAAGATCTAAAAATTTCAGTAACTTGCTCTTCATTAGTTGGTCCATATAACATTTCTCTATTTTGACGGTCGGTTATTCTTAACATCTCTTCACCATAATCGTCATAACGACCACTTTCTTTCCAAATTTCGCTGGATTGAATTGTTGGCATTAATATTTCTTGAGCTCCAATTTTGTTTTGTTCTTGTCTGACAATGTCTTCTATTTTTTTCATTACCTTAAAACCTAAAGGTAACCATGAATAAATTCCTGCAGAGGCTTGCTTAATCATGCCTGCTCTCAACATCAATTGATGAGATTTAATTTTTGCTTCTGAAGGATTATTTTTTAATATTGGTATAAATAAATTTGATAAAAGCATCTTAATTAATCATATTTCTTAAATTTAAATATTCAAATTTAATTAATAAGTAAATTATTATGAAAATGACAGTAGTAATTCCAGTGCAATAAAGGAATTTTTTCAGCATTTTTGGATTTTCAGGTGAGCCAGGATCCTCACCGTCAATTTTTACAGTCTTTGTTCGATTCACATCAATAGGTAGGATAGCAAAAAAAACTATCCACCATATAATTATATAGATAATAGCTAAGCCTGTTGCGCTCATTAAATTCTTACTAAATTGATATTGGTAAAAGGTTTTTTCCCTGTTCTATCTTTAGAAAATTTTCTACAGGCGATTTTTAATGCATCAATAAGATTGTGTTCTTGTTGTTTGCTTCCAATTTTAAAAGTTCTAGAAGTTTTCTCTATTTCCTCTTCTAATCCATAAACAAAATCATCTCGATCATCTACAGGTAAACCACGAAATGAAAGAATAGGGTTATTGTGTATATTACCTTTAGGTGTAATCATAATTGTTACCTCGAGATATCCATTTGCACTTAAATTTTTCCTATCTTTTATCGATTGTGAATCTGGATCAACACTAACACTGCCATCTAAGTAGAGTCTGCCACTTGGAGCCTTGTCATATACTTCAGGTTTTTCACCTGGATATAACTTAACGATATCACCATTTTCTACTTGAACTGGATATGGCACTTGCATTTCTTTTGCAAAGTTAATGTGCTCTATCATATGTCTATGTTCACCGTGCACAGGTATTAAGCATCTAGGTTTTACCCATTGATACATCTCTTTAAGGTCTTCTCTGTTTGGATGTCCAGAAACATGTACAAATTCTGTTTCTTCAGATATTACTTCAATTCCATCTTTAACAAGTTGATTGTGAAGTTTATAAAGTTTTTTTTCATTACCAGGTATAATTTTTGAAGAAAAAATTACAGCATCACCTTTTTCAATAAAAACATCTGGATGAACATAACTAGAAATTCTCATCATTGCACCCATTGGTTCGCCTTGACTTCCAGTGCATAAATATACAATTTTTTCTCTTGAAAAATTTTTAGCTTCTCTTGGATCTATTGGCTCAATTGTATTTTTTAAATATCCACATTGACGTGCAGCTTTATAAATACGATGCATTGACCTTCCAACTAAAGAGATTTGTCTTCCCGTTTGTTCTGCGCAATAAAAAGCTGTCTCCATTCTAGCTACGTTTGAAGCAAAAGACGTTATGATAACTCTTTTTTTTAATCGAGACATAACGTTTAACATATTTTTTCTTACATCTAATTCTGAACCTGATCTACCGGCGCTAAAAACATTTGTTGAATCGCAAATCATTGCTAACACGCCTTCTTCACCAATTTCCTTTAATCTTTTTTCGTTTATATTGTCTCCAATCAAAGGATTTGGATCCACCTTCCAATCTCCAGTATGCAAAATAACTCCTGCAGGAGTTTTTATTCTAAGTCCGTTTGGTTCTAATATAGAATGAGTTAAAGTAATGTATTCAATTTCAAAGGGATCCAGAGAAACCTTTCCATTTAACTCAACAATCTGTAAATCATTAGTTATATCGATTTGTTTTTCTCTAAATTTTTCTCGAATTAATACAGCTGTAAAAGGAGTTGCAAATATTTTACATTGTAATTTTGGCCACAGATGAGCAATTGCACCAATGTGATCCTCGTGTGCATGTGTTAAAACTATTCCTAATAAATTATCTTTTCTTTCTACTATAAACCCAGGATCTGGATAAATTAAATCAACACCTGGAATAGTATCATCTGCAAATGTTACCCCTATGTCGACCATAATCCATTTATGATCACTAGGCTGTCCATAGCCGAACAAATTCATGTTCATGCCTATTTCACCTGACCCGCCTAATGGACAAAATAATAGTTCATCTTTCATATTATTTAATTAATTTTGAAATCTTTATTAAGCCTTTAATTGTAATATCTTGGTTGTGACTTGCTTTCGTTTTTATTGAGTTTTTAAATAAATCTGAAAATCCACCAGTAATAATTACTTTAAAAGATTTTCCGGTCTCCTTCTTAATTAAATTAATAATATTGTCAATTAAACCCGCATAACCCCAAAAAAAGCCTGATCTAACAGCAGAGATTGTATTTTTGCCAATAACTTTATTAATCTTTTTTAAATCTATTTTTGGAATCAAGGTTGCTTTGTCAGACAAAGTGTTAAGAGATAATCTCACACCCGGGGCAATAATTCCTCCAAAATAAGTATTTCTAATAAGTACATCGAAAG
>CACEFK010000011.1 GCA_902558835.1 uncultured Pelagibacteraceae bacterium | reverse complement strand
TCAACAATATTAAGACTCTCTCTCTTATAATTTTCTAAAAATTCATACAGATAATTTAATGTTTCATATGTAGGTTCATTTGGCAGCCTTAATAAAATATCATCTTTAAGCTTTAAGTCCCATCTATTTGATGGAAAAAAATACAAATTTTTAATTTTTTTGTATGAAAATTTAGACTCATCTATAATTTTTTTAAATTCTAGAAATTTATGAATATTTGGTTTTCCAAAAATAAAAGGTAACTCGCTGTTGTTTGTTTTACTTAATGTAAGCTTACCATTTGATCCAATTAAAAAAGTTTTTCCTTTATTGTTTATTTTTGCATAAAATTTAGTTTGCTCAATTTTTATATCGATTGTAGATGGATATTTTTTGAATACTTCATATCTTTCAATTAGTGAATTTTCATTTATTAGTTTTATAATTTCACTTTTATTAATAGAAAAAATATTTCCTAAACTAAGATTTTTAATTTCATTGAAAAGTTTTTGATTATCAATTTCATGCAATCCTGAAACATTTATTTTTTTAACTTTATTTAATTTAATATTATTTATCGAGTTATTACTTATAGAAGATACAATTATAAGTAAAAAAAAATAAACTAATATTTTTTTACTTTTTCTTTGATGCATCTTTCAACATCCATTCAATTAATTTTATAAAAGTTATACCTTTGTACAATGCTATTTCGGGAACAAGTGATAATTTAGTCATTCCTGGTTGAGTATTAATCTCTAGTAAATAAAAATCTCCTTTAAAATATTTAAAATCTGACCTTGTCACCCCACTGCATCCAATTATCTTGTGAGCTTTAAAAGCTGTATTCATTAATTGATTAAATTTAAATTTAGGCAATTCTACAGGAATGATATGCTTTGTTTTAGCTTTTGAATCATATTTTGCTTGATAATCATAAAATTTTCTTTTTGGTTTAAGCTCAATTGCTCCTAATTTTCTATCCCCCATAATCGCAACTTGGATCTCTCTTCCAGCTATAAATTCCTCAATCATAACTTTTTTATAACTTTTAAGCTTATCAAGAATTTTGCTTAAATTTGTCTTGTCACTTATATAAACATTGACACTTGAACCTTCATTTATAGGTTTTACTACTACTGGAAATTTTAATTTTCTTTTTATTTTTTTAATTAAGTCATTATTTGAGATATCGTAAGAATGTATAAAAAATTTTGGTGTCTTTATTTTATTTTTAATAAATATTTTTTTTGATATTTCTTTATCCATAGCAATTGATGAAGCTATTGCGCCTGAATGAGTATATGAGATTTTATATCGATCTAATATAGTTTGAATATATCCATCCTCACCAAATTGACCATGTAGAGCATTAAAGATTACACTTGGTTTAAAATTTTTTATATTTTTTTCTAAATTATTATCTGGTTCAGATATTTTAACTTTGTAACCATTTTTTTTTAATTCTTTAGCAACCTGTAATCCTGTATCGAGACTAATTAACCTCTCTTTAGAAATTCCCCCAGATAATATAAGTACTTTTTTTTTCAATTTATTCTAATATTTTTATTTCTGTTTCTAATCTAATTCCTGTTTTTTTAAATACACTCTCTGAAACAAAGTCTATTAAATTTTTCATATCTTCAAACTTAGCATTACCTTTATTTACAAAAAAATTACAGTGTTTTTCAGAAATTGATGCATCTCCAAAAGATTTTTCTAATGGCACAGACTCTTTTATTAGTTGCCAAACTTTTTTATCAGATTGATTTATAGGGTTTTTAAATGTACTGCCGCTTGTCTTAATTTTTGTTGGTTGTGCTTGCTCTTTTTTTTCTTTAAGTAGCCTTATCTCATTATTAATTATATTCTTATCTTTCTTAAAACCTTTGAATGATGCACTTAAAAAAATAAGGTCTTCAGATAATCCACTTTCTCTATATTTAAAATTAATATCTTTTGCAGGTATGGTAATTACTTGACCTGATTTACTTACTGCTTGAATAGAAACAAGAATATCTTTGAACTCCCTTTGAAAACAACCTGCGTTCATTTTAATGCCACCACCTATTGTTCCAGGTATACAAGAAAGAAATTCAAAACCACCTAAACTATTTTCCATTGCAAATTCAGATAAAGATTTATCTGTAACAGCACTACCAGCCACTATAATTTGTTCAGAATGTAAAGAAATATTATTAAAATTTTGAGTAAGTTTTATTACAACTCCATCAAATTTGTTATCAGATATAAGCGTATTAGAACCAGCTCCTAATATAAATATTTTTTCTTTATCTTGAATTTTTTTAAGAAACTTAATTAATTCTTTTAAATCACCTGCTTTATAGAAAGCTTTAGTTTTACCTCCTATATTAAACCAATTTTTTTTTTTAAGGTCATAATCTAACTTTAAATTATTATTAAATTCTGGAATCAGTTCTTTTAAATCAATTTTCATCATAACAATTTAGGTAATTCTCGCATCCAAGTAGAAATAGTACCTGCACCCATTCCAATAACTATTTTTTTTCCATATATGTTTGCTTTAATAAATTTTGCTAGTTGAAATTTATCATCTACTAAAAATAATTGGACTTTTGAATTTTTAATTATTTCTTTCGCAAAATTTATATAACTAAATCCAAGTTTTAATTTTTCTCCAGCAGTATAAATTGGAAACAAGATTACTTTATCTGCATTTTTAAAAGCAAAAGTAAATTCTTTTTTTAAATCTTTTAGTCTTGTTATTCTATGCGGTTGGAAAATACATATCTTTTCATAATCTTTATAAACATTTTTTACACCATCAAGTACTTCTTTAATTTCTGTAGGATGGTGAGCATAATCATCATAAAAATCTACATTATTAAAATTAAAAATTTTATTAAATCTTCTTTGAACTCCTTTAAAATTTTTAAGTCCTTTTTTTATATTGTTAATTGGTAACCCTACTGTTAACGCTAATGCTGCCGCAGCTACAGAATTTTTAATGTTATGATTTCCTAATAATGGAATTTTGAATTTTTTTATTATTTGGTTTTTTTTATTAGGTAATTTTATATTTAAGTCAAACTCAGAGAATTCTTTTAATTGTTTTATATTTTTTATACAAAAATTTGATTTTTTATCCAAACCATATGTATAAAAGTTTTTATTTTTGATATTTTTAATTAAATTTCTATTATTTTTGTCATCTAAACAAATAAATGATTTTCCAAATGAGGGGACTTTATTAACAAAATTTTCAAAATATTTATTTAATTTATCCATAGTGCCATAATAATCCATATGCTCTCGATCTATGTTAGTAATGATTGAGTATGTTGGGGGTATGTAAACAAAACTTCCATCAGACTCGTCTGCTTCTAAGATGGACCAATCACTTTTTCCAAGCTTTGCCGAATTATTAATTGAATTTATTACTCCGCCATTGATGATAGTAGGATCAATTTTTGTTTCTTGAAATATTGAAGCTATTAAAGATGTAGTAGTAGTTTTACCGTGTGAACCAACAACTACAATATTTTTTGTTAAAGATACAATGTTGGCTAACATTTCTCCTCTTTTATATATAGGTAATTGTTTTTTTTTGGCCGCAAGAAGCTCAGGATTATTTTTTTTAATTGCTGAAGATACAACTAGGATTGTTCCCTTTTCTATATTTTGTTTCTTATGTCCAATAAAAACTTTTATTTTTTCTTTTCTTAATCTTTCAATATTTTTATTGTTTGCAATATCGCTTCCTTGAACTTTAAAACCTTTGCCTTTCATTATAAGTGCCAAGCCACTCATACCTATTCCACCTATTCCAACGAAATGTATCAGTTCTGTTTTAGCTAATTTAATTTTCATTAATAATTTTTAATATTTTTTGATTAACATTATTCCATGTATTTTGATAATTTAATTTCTGTAAATTATTTTTTTTAGTCATGTAATCCTGACTTTTATTTGTCAATTTCAGCAATAATTTCTCGAATTTTTGGTCATCAAAATTTTTTTGATCAATTACCCAACAACAATCCTGTTCTTTGTAATATCTTGCGTTTTCATATTGATGATTATCTTTTGACGATGGAAGAGGTATTGCTACAAATGGAATATTTAATAAAGATAGTTCAGCTAAACTTGAGGCACCTGCTCTTGTTATACATAAATCTCCTTGTTTTAAAATTTCATTAAAATTGTGATCAAAACTGAAAACTTTATTTTCAATATTCTTTTGAGAATAAAAATTTTTTAAAAAATTGATATTTTTCTCACTTGTTTGATGAATAATTTTTATAGAAACCTTTTCAGCTATACTCACAAAAGATTTATTTAAAAGCTCATCGAAGATTTTTGCACCCTGGCTACCCCCTATTATTATAATCGTAAATAAATTATCATTTTTTTTAAACACACTTGTTTCATAATATTCTTTTCTTATTAAAGGTTTAATAGTAGTTAATTTGTGATTAATTCCATATGGTAAATTAATTAAATTCTTTGAATAACATATTAATTTTTTTGAAAAATTTAAAAAAAATTTATTTGCTCTTCCAAGAACCATATTTGGTTCAATTAAAAAAGTATTAATTCCCAATATTTTTGCTGCTAAACATATTGGTAAAGACATATAACCACCTGTAGAAATTAAAATTGAAATATTATTTTTTTTTAAAAGAAAAAAAGATTTAACAGTCAGAAAAAGTATTTTTAAAACTGAAAAAGGAAGTAACAAATAATTATTTAATTTTGGAGTATTAATTATAACTGCTTTGTAATTCTTCTCTAAATATTTAAGACCTCTGATATCTGTAGAAATCAAAGTTTCATGTGTATGCTTTAAATGATTATAAATTGTAATTGCTGGTACCACATGACCTCCAGATCCACCTGTAGAAATTAGAACTTTTTTTGTCATTTATTAAGTTATTCTTCTTTTTGTTAAATTTAAAATTATCCCAGCTAATATTGACGTACTTATTATCGATGAACCACCATAACTTAAAAAAGGCAATGTCATTCCAGTAGTTGGGAATAATCTTATATTAACCCCAACATGAATAGTGGCCTGCATTAATATTAAACTAATAGATCCGATTAAAATAAGTTTAACTTTATCATTGTTCTCAAAACTTATTTTTTTAAAAACCATATAAATTAAGATCAAAAACAATAATAATATTAACATTATGGCAACAACACCAAACTCTTCAGAAATTACTGAAATAATGTAGTCAGTATGAGCTTCGGGAACTCTATTTTTAAGAACTCCTTCACCTATACCTTTTCCAAAAAAGCCTCCACTTGTAATTGACTCTATTGCTTTATCAGATTGGAAATTATGAGTACCTGTTTCTCTATTAAAAAAAGAAAAAATACGTCCCTGGATATAATCAAACCTGGGAACATAAATAACTAGATAAGCAAGCAAAGACGCACCAGCAATAAATGTTGCTAAAAGAATATATATATTAATTCCTGATGTGAAGATTAGAGTTGCCCAACAAAATACCACTAATAAAGTTTGGCCAATATCAGGTTGGGCTATTAAAAGTAAAGAAATTACAGATATCAAAATAATAGATATAAAATACTTAAATAAAATATTTGATCTACTATCACATAAAATAGTTGCTAAAATTATTATCAAAAATGGTTTTAGAACTTCTATCGGTTGAAATCTTGGTAAGAAAAATAAATCTATCCATCTTTTAGAACCTTTAACTTCAACACCAATAAATGGCACCAAAAATAAAGAGATAAGTGAAATAAAAAAAAGAATAATAGAGTATTTATATAATTGATTTGAATTTAATGAGGAAAATATAAAAATAAGAGATATTCCAATTAACACATAAATCAAATGTTTAAAAAAGAAGAAATAACTGTTGGTATCTAACTTATCAGAGGCTATTAGAGAAGTTGAAACTAAAGAAAAAAATAATCCAATGATAAATAATAAACTTATTAGTAAAAAAAGAGATTTATCTATGTTTTTCCACCATTGATAATAAAATTTGTAAATAATACTATCGCTTTGCATTTATATACTTTTTTATTATTTGATTAAAATAATACCCTCTATCTTCAAAATTTTTGAAACTATCGAATGAAGCTCCAGCTGGACTGAAAAAAATAATATTTTTTTTAGATTGCTGAATATTAATTTCTGAAAAAATAACTTTAAGGGTTTCTTGTAAATTTTTAAAATTTTTAATTTTTAATCTATTTTTTAAAATTTTTATAAATTCTCTATAATGTGATCCAAAAATGTAAGCTTTCATATTTTTACACCTTATTTTTGATAATTTAAATTTATCTCCTTTTTTGGGAATTCCTCCCAAGATCCAATATGCATCATTTAAATTTTTTAATATATTTTCCGAGGAAGCAAAGCTTGTAGATTTTGAGTCGTTAATTATTGTGAGGTTTTTTTTATCAAAAATAATTTGTTGTCTGAAATCTAGGCCTTTAAATTTATTAATGGTTTTAATTAATTTTTTGTAATCAAGTTTTAATCTTGGAGCAATTTTTAATATAAATGATAAATTTTCTTTATTGCCATTAGATAGAAAGTATTTATTAGTAATTTTATTAAACTTTTTATCTATACTTAAGGTCTGTACTCTGTAGATTTTTGAATTATATTTATTTTTATTTAATTTTTTAGTTATTAGTTCGTCCTCTTTTTTTACGTATGCAAAAGATCCTCTTATTTGAGATTTTAATAATTTAAATTTTGCATTTACATAATTTTGTAGATTTTTATGTCTTTCAATGTGGTCTGCAGTTATGTTTAAAATTAAAGCATATTTTGACCTAAATACACTACTGTAGTCTAGCTGATAAGAAGAAGCCTCTATTACAAAGATTGTTTTTTTTGTTATATTTTTTTCTGATAATGCTGGATTACCAATATTTCCAATAAGTCTTGAGTCTCTATTTTGATCTATTAAAGCATCATGTAAAATTTTAGCAGTTGTAGATTTACCGTTAGTTCCAGTAATCGTAATGCTTTCATTGTTATAAAATGAAAAGAATACATCAAGGTCGGTATGAATTTTTTTAAAATTTTTCTTTAAAAATTTTGATAATTTACAATTTGATATATCTATTCCAGGACTAATAATAATTCTATCAAAATTTATTTTTTGAATTTGCTCTAGTCTAATAATTTTTTTTTTAAGTTTAAATTTAATTTTTTGATCGTCATCAAACAAATATACATCAGACTTGTTTTTTAAAAACTTATAAGATGAAATGCCACTCTTTCCTAAACCATAAATTAATATTTTTTTTCTTAAAAAAATATTATTAAATATTTTCATTATCTTAATTTTAAGGTAGCTAAACCAATCATTGCTAGGATGATAGAGATGATCCAAAACCTAATTACAACTGTAGACTCTGGCCATCCCTTTTTCTCAAAATGATGATGAATAGGTGCCATTCTAAAAATTCTTTTTCCAGTAAGTTTAAATGAAATCACCTGAACCATTACTGAAACTGCCTCTAGTACAAAAAGTCCACCAGTAATAGCTAAAACTATTTCATGCTTTGTGATAATTCCCACTGCACCTAAAGATCCTCCAAGAGATAATGAACCTGTATCACCCATAAAAATTTTAGCAGGTGGGGCATTGAACCACAAGAAACCTAGACAAGAACCAATAATTGCCCCACAAAAAATTGCTACTTCACCTGTTCCTTCGATGTAGGGAATTTGTAAATAATTTGAAAATACGATATTTCCAGTAACATAACTTATAAATGCAAAACATGCTGCAACTAATATTACAGGTACTGTTGCTAGACCATCTAATCCATCCGTAAGGTTGACAGCATTTGACGAACCAATAATTACGAATATTGCAAATGGTATAAAAAACCATCCAAGGTTTATGATCAAATTTTTAAAAAATGGAAAATATAAATTATCTAAATTTTGATAATCATTTAAATAAACAAAAAAACTTACTCCAATAATTGCTAATATTATTTGTGAGATTATTTTAAATTTTGAAGAAATTCCTGATGAGTTGCTGTATTTAATCTTCTTAAAATCATCATATGCTCCCAACAAACCAAAAGATATGGCTACATATATACAAAATAAAATATTAATATTAGAAAGATCTGCCCAAAATATTACTGATACTAATAGACCAAATAAAATTATTACACCTCCCATTGTTGGTGTACCAATTTTTTTTACTATATGATCCTCAGGTCCATCATCCCGGATAGGATTTAAAATTTTTTGTCTTGAAAAAAATTTAATAAATGGACCTCCAACAATCAGCACAATAACTAATGAAGTAAAAAAAGATAAACCAGTTCTAAAAGTTAAATATTTAAATACATTTAAAAAACTAAAAGTATCAACAAAATTTAATAAAAATTGATAAAGCATTTAATGCAATCCTTTCAGATCTTTTACTATGTCGTTGAATCCTGTCGCAAGTGAGGCCTTAATCATTAAATAATCATTATTATTTAAATCTTTTCTAATCAATTCAATAATTTGAGATTTGTTAAATAAAATCCTGCCTTTTTTGGCTTTCGAGACTCCTGCAAATATTATAGATGCCATTTTACCTTTAACAAATACCTTATCTATCTTGGTTTGATTAATTATTGGGGCAATAGATTTATGAAGTTGTTTAGAATGACTACCCAGCTCTAACATGTCACCAATTAATAAATATTTATTTGATTTTTTGGAATTTATTTTGTCAAAATTTTTTATCGCTGATTTTAATGACAGAGGATTCGAATTATAACTTTGATCAATTAAATTAATTTTTTTATTATTTAATTTTACTACAGAATGATCCCCCCTTCCTCCTGGAATTTTGAAATTGAGAAAAATATTTTCATTTAGTTTAAATATATTTTTATAAATACTAATAACTGCTAAAGCAGCAAGTGTATTGTATATATTATTTTGAAAATCGTTTGATAATGTGAAATGCTTTTTTTTATTATTTAACTGAATATTTATTTTAAATTTTTTTCCAAAAGTCTTTATACTAATTAATTTAATCTCTGCTTTATGATTTTTAATACCAAAAGAAACTACTTTAATTTTCTTTTCTTTGGCAATTTTTTTATGTAATTGAAAAAAGTTATCGTCTGCATTCAATACAACATAACCATAAGGTTTTATGTTGTTAATAATTTCAGATTTTGCCAAAGCAATTTGTTTAATATTTTTAAAATTTTTAGCATGTGCATAATTTATATTTGTTATAATACCAATATCTGGTTTTATTATTTTTGATAAATAATCAATTTCACCTTTTTTATCCATTCCTACTTCTAAAATTCCAAATTCATCATTTTGTTTTAAATTAAAAAGACTTAAAGGAACTCCAAATTTATTGTTATAAGATTTTGGTGAAATACTTACTTTTGAAATTTTACTTAATACATTGCCCAACAATTCTTTTAGTGTAGTTTTGCCACAACTACCAGTGATAGCTATAATATTTGTATCAATACTTTTTCTAAAAGTTTTTGAAATATCTGTTAAGAATTTTAAAGTATTTTTTACTTTAATCTGGCGATTTTTATTAAATTTTTTTTGAATTTTATTTACAACAGCTAACGATGCTTTTCTATTAAATGATTGTGCAACATATTTATTGCCATCATTTTTTTTTCCTTTAATAGCAAAAAAAATATCATTTCTGGTAACTTCTTGAGAATTAATTCTTGCTGTTTTTAAAGAGGTGAAGAAAGATAATTTTTTAATTTTAGCTGTCTCTTTAATTACATTTAATTTTAAATTATTTGATAAATTATTATTTTTATTCTTAATCGCATTTAAGATTACTTTTCTATCTGAAAAAAAAATTTTCTTATTTCCAATATCTTGTGTTTTCTCATGTCCTTTCCCAGCAACTAACAAGATATCGCCTGAATTCAAATTATGAATAGCCTCTTTTATTGCTATTGCTCTATTGGATATTTCAATAATTTTCTTTTTTTTAATTCCCTTTTTTATATCTCTTCTTATTTTTTGAGGACTTTCAAATCTAGGATTATCATTTGTAAGAATTATACTATCTGCAAAATCACAAGCTATTTTCCCCATTTTTGATCTTTTATTTTGATCCCTGTTTCCCCCACAGCCGAATAGAACTGTGATTGTTTTATTGGGAAATTGTTCTCTAAGATTTAAAAGACAAGTTTTTAAAGCATCAGGCGTATGAGCATAATCGAGAATTATTTTTGATTGATTTTTAATTTTACCTATTTTTTCAAACCTTCCCTCAACTGGTTTTAATTTTGATATTGTATTTAAAATTTTATCTAAACTAATGCCACTATATTTTGCTGCAATTATTGCCATCAAAACATTTTTTAATTGTATTTTTCCAATTAAATTTAAATTTATATCCCTTATTGAGCTATTTAATTTAATTCTAAGAAATTGACCCTCTCCTTTAAAATTATGAGATAAAAGCTCTAGATTATTTTTCTTATCATTTAATGTATGCAATTTTAATTTCTTATTAATTGTAATTTTTTTTATATTTTTAAACTCTGGAATTAATTGATCTGTTATTACATTGCCTCTTTTTTGGATTAGGTTTTCAAATAAATAAAGTTTTGCTTTTAAATAATTTTTTAAATTTTTATGATAATCAAGATGATCCTGGGATAAATTAGTAAATATACCAGAATTAAACTTTAAACCATCTAATCTATTTTGGTTCAAACCATGACTTGAGGCTTCCATAATTACATTTTCTATTTTTTGACTTTTTAACTTACTCAAAATTTTAGCCAATTTAATTGGATCTATTGTGGTATTAGATAAATTCAAATTAATACTTTTTGATTTAACACCTAATGTGCCAATTGAAGCAGCTTTTTTATTATTTAATTTTAATATTTGATAATAAAAATCTGCAACTGATGATTTTCCGTTTGTACCTGTAACTGCAATTAAATTTTTTGGTTTTTTATTATAAATTTTAAAAGCAGTTTCAGCTAATAATTTTCTTATATTATTTGTATGAATAAACAAAATTCCATTTTGGAATTGATTTGTTTTTCTTTCGGTTACAATAATTTTAGATCCTTTTTTAATTGCTTTAGGAATAAATTTATTACCATCAATACTATTTCCTTTAATTGCAAAAAAAATATTGTTTTTTTTAATACTCTCTGTGTCAAATGAAATTCCTGAAAAAGAAAAATTTTTATAATTTTTATTAATGTTACGAAAGTAGTTTCCTAGAAGCATAATTAATTAACCTCTATATATTTTGTGGCTAAAATAGGCCCGATTTTATCTATGACTTTTCCAGCTACCTCTACTGAGGTCCAGCCAGCAGTATTATAAAGTGTACCCTTCCACCCTCCTTTTCGATGTCTATACTTATAATAATAATCTTTAGATTTTTTTGGAGTATCTAGCATAACAACAAAAACAAATTGTGGATTTGATGTGGGAAAAATGGAAGCAAAAGTATTTATTTTTGCATCAGAATATGCTCCTCCCTCAGGTTGATCAGCGGTTCCTGTTTTTCCACCAATTTCATAATTTTGAACATTTGCAAATTTAGCTGTGCCCTCCTCAGTATTTACAATTTTTCTTAATGCGCTAACAACTTTTTCTGAAATACCTCTGTTTAATATTCTTTCATTTTTTTTATTAAAATTATTTTCTTTATAAATTAATGTTGGTTTAATTTCATAACCGCCATTTGATAAAATAGAATAACCTTTTGCTAATTGAAGAATTGTAGTTGCTATTCCATGTCCAAAAGAGGCCGTAGCCAATCTGCATTTTCCAAAATCATAATTTTTTTGAGGAGCAACTTCTTCAATATCAAAATCAATATCACTTAATACGCCAACTTTTTCTAAAAATAATTTAAATTTTTCTGAGCCAACTTTTTGGGCAATTTTTACTGATCCTATATTTCCAGATCTAACTAAAATTTGCTCTGCAGTTAAATCTGATGGTATTTCATTGTCGTATTCACTTATTCTGTATTTGTCACATTTAATTGATTTGGGTAAATCTAAAAATTCAGTCTCCGGTTTAATTATCTTTTCGTTTAAGGCGCTAGCAAAAGTAAATACTTTAAATACAGAACCAAGTTCATATGTTCCTTTAGTTACCCTGTTAATATAATTTACATCTGTAATATTTTGTCTTTCATTTGGATTAAAATCTGGCAAAGAAACTAATGATAAAATATTGCCATTATTAACATCCATTAAAATGGCTGCGCTACCTTTGCTTTTGAAAATTTCCTGATATTTTATTAATTCTTTTCTAATTAAAAATTGAATATCTTTATCTAAGGTAAGTTTAATAGACTCGTTTGATTTTCTAAGTTTATCATTTAACGATTTTTCTAGTCCAGAAATACCATTATTATTATCATCAATCTGACCTAAAACATGACTAAAAAGATTTTTTTGTGGATACATTCTTAAAACTCTTTCTTCTGGAACTAAAGATTTGTCACCTAATTTCATTATTTTTTCATAATTTTCCTCTGAAATTTTCTTCTCTAAATAAAAAAATTTTTTAGTTTTTATTTTTTTTTTAATTTCATCAAAATTTTTATCAGGAAAAATAATATTTAAACTTAGAAGTAATTTTTTTTCATCAATTATATCTGAAGTTTTTAAACCAATATCAATCGATTTAACTGTCTTAGCTAAATAATTTCCATTAATATCTATGATATCTGCTCGATAAAGCTGATTTTTAGATCCAGGAAGATTATCGATTTTTTCTAATTTATTCTTTCGTGAACCTAAGTGAACTAGATGTATTGTGTAAATTAAATATATAATAAAAAAAACAAAGAAAATAAAAGCTACACGATTAAATTGAATATTTAATCCATTTTCTTTTTTCTTAAATGTAAAATCACTTTTATAGTCCTCTATTGTTAATTTCGATTTATTATCAGCCATTACTCTTTAATAATTTTAAAATTTTGGATTTTATTTACATCATTTAAAATATTGTAGACTCTTATGTCGTTTATATTTTTTTGAATTAACTCATCCTCAAAATACTGAGACTGATATTCAAGCAACCTTTCTGAGGAACTTAAATAATCATACTCCAATGATACATTTTCAAATTCAGTCTTTAAAATTCTAATATTCTCTTTTGCTGTAAATATTTCATCTTCAATCTGTTTAGTCGTATTTTTTATTATTGCAGTTGATAGGACTAAAAAAAAAATCACTACTGCTAAAGCAAATTTTTTCACAGTTTGTCTCCATAATTTTCAATTTCAATGTAATTTCTGAATTGCTCCTCTATATCGGTATCAAAATTATAAAAATCTGTTTTTTTGATCGCATATCTAAATTTAGCAGATCTAGATGGTGGGTTTTCATTCACCTCCTCATCTGAGGGTGTTATTGGTTTTTTTTGAATTAAGTTAAACAGTGTATCTACTTGTTCAATAACTGGGCTATATCGTGAAATACTTTTATTTTCAGATAGACTTTTAAAAAAATATTTTACTATTTTATCCTCTAAAGAGTGAAATGTAACTACCCCCAAAACACCGCCTTTTTTTAAAACTTTAGTGGCATTAATAAGTCCAAAAATTAGCTCACTTATTTCTTTGTTTACAAATATTCTAAGGGCCTGAAAAACCTTGGTCGCATTATGAACTTTAAAATTTTTTCTTTTTTTTGATTTATCAATAATTTCAACTAAAGATTTAGTATCAATTTGATTTTTAGATCTTTCTTTTATGATATTTCGTGCAATAAATTTTGCCTCTTTTTCATCTCCAAAAAATTTAAAAATTTTTTCTAATTTTTTTTCATCGAGTTTGTTGATTACATCTTCTGCTGAACAACTATTTAATCCTAACTGCATATTTAATTTACCGCTGGCATCAAATGATAATCCTTTTTTTGGATCTTTTATTTGGTTATAAGAGTAACCAAGATCAAAAATTACTCCTCTTATATTTTCATTTTTGAGCTTTAAATTACTTAATTGACTAAATTTTATATTTTTAAAAATAAATCTATCTTCAAAGTTTTCTTTTAATTGATTAGCAATTTTTTTACTCTCTATGTCTCTATCAATAGCTATTACTTTTGTATTTTTAAAATCTAAAATTTTTTTGGAATAACCGCCTTGACCGAAAGTACAATCGATAAATGTGCCACCATGTTGAGGGGAAATAACGCTAATAATTTCTTTTAGCAGTACCGGATAATGCTTTTGCATTTTCGGTACTATGGTGGCGTCCATTTATCTCTTGGAAGACCATTAATTTTTTTGTCTTCTTAAGAATGCTGGTATCTCAAGATCATCTTCTTGCTCTTCATCAGAAGTCAATAAATCCTCAGAGCTTGAATTATCAGATTCTGAACTAAATAAATCTGGTGCATCTGAGTCGACTCCGAATTCTTTTAAGTCATTAGAGGTTTCTTCCTCGTTGTTAATATCTTGATGATCTTCATGGGTAGTTTCCATAGCTTCTTGAGCAAAAGATTTCTCCATTTCATTAACTGAACTATCCTGAACTATACTCTCGCTTTCCATGTTAGTATTTTGGACAACTTCTTCACTCATCATCTGATTATGAGAACTCTCAGTTTGTTGTTCTTGGATAATCTCATTTTCAAGTTTTAGAGCATTAGCACCATGAGTAATAGGATTTGATGCTGTTGTGTTTGAAAAATTGAAAGATTGAGAGGATCCCATATTTGAAAAATCAGAGTAACCAGGGTTACGATTTTGAATTCGATGAACCATGTTAACAACAGATTTCGACTCTGGTTGCTGACCATCTAATGATGTTGCAACAATTGAAACTCTCATTTTTCCATCTAGCTCTGTATCAGTAATTGCACCAATAATTAATTCTGCCTCAGGATCAACTTCTGCTCTTACTTTATTCACAGCTTCATCAACTTCAAAAAGTTTTAAATCTTTACCGCCAGTAATATTTACTAGTAATCCCTTTGCACCTTTTAAAGTGTAGTCATCAATTAATGGATTGCTAATTGCCATCTCGGCTGCTTTTAGAGCTCTACCTTCTCCCTCAGCTTCACCAGTTCCCATCATAGCTTTGCCCATTGCTGCCATAACAGTTTCGACATCAGCAAAATCAAGATTTATTAAACCAGGTCTTACCATTAAGTCTGTAATACTTTGAACACCATGCATCAAAACGTTATTTGAAAGATTAAAAGACTCCTCAAATGTTGTTTGCTCATTTGCTATTTTGAACAGGTTTTGGTTTGGAATAACAATTATTGTATCAACATGTTTTCTTAACTCTTCCAAACCTTGTTGTGCTCTTCTCATTCTAGAGGGCCCTTCGTATAAAAATGGGAGTGTCACAACACCTACAGTTAAAATATTTAATTCTTTAGCAGCTCTTGCGATGACATGAGCAGCACCAGTACCCGTTCCACCACCCATACCAGCTGCAATAAAAACCATGTTTGCACCTTGAAGTGTATTTACAATTTCATTTAAAGATTCATCAGCAGCTGCTTGACCAATATCAAGCTTTGCACCAGCTCCTAGACCTTTTGTTAAATTTAAACCAATTTGAATTCTTGTTTTTGCTTTACTTAATTTTAAATCTTGAGCATCAGTATTAACTGCAATAAATTCTACTCCTTGAAGGTTATTTTCAATCATTTCATTAATTGCATTTCCACCTGCTCCGCCAACTCCTAATACTAGTAATCGTGGTTGTAACTCTTTAATTTCTGGTGCCTTAAAGTTAATTGTCATCTTATTTCCCCTCGTTGTTGTTTAAGTGTTTTTCCCATTTAAGACTTGCACGATTTATACTGGCTTTTTTTCTTGCTGATGTCTTAAATTTTTCAAATGCTGCTGGTTCCCAAATCTGGAATGTTTGACCTTGACCAACAAATAACATGCTGTTTTTGATTTTTGCATGTTTCAATAATTTTGATGAAAGAGAAATTCTACCTTCACTATCAAATTGTAAATTAGTACTTTCTGCTAATATTGATGTGGCAAAGTAATCTCTTTTTTCCTCAAAAGGATTTAAAGAGTCAATTGCTGAAGAAATTTTTTCAATTCTATCTTGAGAACATGCTTCTATTGAAGAGTTATTAAAAGATGGATAACAAATAACACCATTGTATCCTAAATTTGATAAATATGACCTGAAACTAGCAGGCACAGATACTCTCCCCTTTTTGTCCAATTTGTTCTCGTAAGTAGATAAAAACATATAATTTTAATTTAATAAATTCCATAATTGGGAATATATGGGAATATATGGGTATTTAAAATGATAGTCAAACTCTGAATTTGATCAAATTCTTCTTATAGATTGTAGTTTTTGTAACAATACTACTAATTAAAGACTTCTTTTCTAAGCTGATTTGCTTTCTATGAAAAAGTGAAAAAAAAGAACATGGGTGACTCAATAATGAATCAAAATAGGAACATATATTTAGTTTAAAGTTTTATGATGTGAATAAGTTTGCCAGATAAACTATAAGCCGGGTTCTGTCATTTAAACTTATCATTTGTCTAGGCTTAAGATCACTCTTAAGCTCAAGCAACTAACCCTGATGACTAGCCAAGGACGGCTTTTAGTTTTACAACAATGTCATCTCTACTTAGTCTTGCTCCCAGTGGGGTTTTCCAGCGTTCATTGTTACCAATAGAACCGGTGTGCTCTTACCACACCTTTTCACCCTTGCCATGTTATGGCGGTTTATTTTCTGTGGCACTATCCCTAGGGTTTCCCCCGCCAGGTATTACCTGGCACTGTGTCCTTGTAGAGCCCGGACTTTCCTCTTTAAAATAAATTAAAGCGATAAGTCATTTATCTGGCCTATCCAATTTATTACTAAAGATTTAAATTTCAAGTAAATTTACTTAATTTTTTTTCTTAAATTTTTACTAATTTTTAAGCATTCTTTATCAATTATTCCATTTATCAATTCTTGTCTAAACCTTCTTTGAAAAGCTTTTGTAAGAATTTTTAGATATTTATTTTTTTTTATTTTATTATTTTTAGGATATCCAATTTTATGAATATTTGAGACAAAAAAATCCACTTCAAATTTATTAATTTTCATACCTCTGCTTCTTAGTAAATCTTTACGATTTAAATCATGCCAATATCCAATATTTTTTTTTGATAAATATTTCCATGGAAATTTTTCACCTGGATCTTTTTTTCTCTCTGGAGCAATATCAGAATGGCCTAAAAGATATTTATTTCTAATTTTATATTTTTTAAATAAATATTTACTTAACTTATAAACCGAATTTATTTGTTTTTTTGTAAAATTCTTATAATTAAAGTTGTGCCCCGGGTTACTAATTTCAATGCCTATTGAATTTTTATTTAAGGAAGAATAATTACTCCACTGGGAAGTTCCTGCGTGCCAAGCTACGTATAAATCTGGGACTAAATTTAATATTTCTCCATTTTTTTTTATAAAATAATGACAGCTAACTTTCGATTTAATATCTGTTAACTTATAAATTGCATCTTTCTCATTTTTCATTCCTGTATAATGAAAAATTAAAAATTTAATATTTGTTTTTTTTCTTTTTTTTAAATCAAAATTTGGTGAGTAATTTGTTTGTATTTTAAGGCTCATTTTACCTAATAATTTTAGCTATATTCTGGACAATATGTGGTCATTTTTCAAAAATAAATGTTATTTTATATTTAATATTTATATATTATAAAAATTATTATGTTTAAAAAATTTATAACAATCTGCATTACATTATTTTTCATAACACTTAACGCCCAAGCGGGTTCTGATGGTGAACTTTCTTTAAAAAAAAATGAGCCAAAAGAAATTAAAGATTGTTTTGAGAATTTAAACAGAGCCACTTTTGCTCTAAATCAAGGTTTAGATAAAGCATTTATAAAACCACTTGCAGAAGGTTATAGAAATTTACCAGATCCAATTCAAAGAGGCACTAATAATGCTGTTAACAATTTATCTACTTTAATAACTATACCCAATAATGTTTTACAGGGAGATTTAAAAACAGCAATTATAAACACAGCAAGGCTAGCAGTTAATACAACAGTTGGGTTATTAGGTACCATAGATGTAGCCAACAAGATGGGATTTCCAAAATATACAAAAGAGGATTATGGTCAAACTTTAGGTGTTTGGGGTGTAGGTCCTGGTTGCTACATAGTTCTTCCAGTTTTGGGACCATCTACTTTAAGAGATACAGCTGGCTCATTTGCAAATGTTTTAGGTGGAGATCCTTGGTATAATGCTTCTGTACATGGTAATAATGAATTTTTAAGTGAACAGCTTTATCTAACTTCAAAAGCTTTAAGTGGTATTAATTTTCGAGCTGATAATCTTGAGTCAATTGATAATCTAGAAAAAAATTCTATGGATTTTTATGCATCTGTTAAAAGTTTATATACACAAGATAGAGAGAACAAGATTAAGAATAATCAAAGAGGAAATATAGAGGTCTTATATAAAAACGAGGAAGACTGGGAAGAAATAGATAACAAATAATCTTTATACATACTATTTATGAATTTTAAAAAAATAATAATTATTCTTTTTTTATTAAGCCTGAATAATAGTCATGTTTATTCTATGGAGCCAGATGTATTTGTTCAATCTACAGTAAACAGAGCTTCACAAATTTTATCAGAAAGTATTACTAAAGAAGAGAAAATTAATAAATTGAAAACTATTGCAAAGGAAACAGTAGACATAAGAGCGGTAGGTTTTTATTCATTAGGTTCAGCCAGAAAAAATTTAGATGAGAGTCAAAAGCAAAAATATTCAAAACTTTTTGAGGGATATTTTTTGAAAAGTTTCTCTAGTCGGTTAGCCGAATATACAAATCCAGAAATTGATGTAAAAAGTAAAAAGCCTATTAGTGAAAATTATACAATCGTTAATAGTGTATTGGTGGCTACATCGAATAGGCCTGAGGTTAAAATAGATTGGAGAATTTACACAAAAGATAAGAACAATCCTTTAATAAGAGATTTAATCATTGAGGGATTAAGTTTAGCAAGAACTCAAAAGGAAGAGTTTGCATCTATTCTAAGTTCTAATGACGGTGACATTAATGCTTTATTTAAATCATTAGAACAATTTGCTAAAAATTTGGATTAAATAGCTGTTTTTATAAAACACAAGTTGTTGGTAAAAAAAATTTTAGAATATTATTTAATTAAATTTTTATAAGCGAAATTTTTAATACACCCTCTCATACACTTTGTTTAGTTTAAAATGTAAAAATTCATTTTTTTTAATTTGTGATCAATTGGATATATTCTAAACCAATAATGATTTTTTAATTCCAATAAAGTTTCTTCTTTTACATTACCTAGATTTACATTTTTATATATTAGATAAGCTTTCTTAAGTTCGGGTTCCTCGGTATAGATATCCCCGTTAATTTTTATAAAAAAAACACTAATTAGTAATAAAACCACAATAGGAAATTTAAATCTAAATGAATTTTTTTTAAAAATATAATCAATAAAATAAATTAACAAAAAATATGCTGCCAACACATATTGGATTGATACAAAATTGTGTGAAATAGTATATTTTGCTAAAACCATCGAACAACAAGTAAAAGCAAAGAAATAAGAAAATAATATATTCTTTTTATAAAATGATCGTATAAATGAAAAAAATAATAAAAATACCGAAACATATCCAAAATTCATTTTTACATGATCAAAAAAGAGATATATTCTTCTTAAAAGTGAATTTGCTGATAAGGACAAACTAAATATTTCACTATTTTCCGTTGGTAAAGTAAACCTTATAAATATTTTTTCTGCTAATGAGTGATATGCATCGAATGAAGCAAGAATAATTAATGTAATTACAGATATTAAGAAAATTGAAATAATATTAATAATAAAATCTTTTTTATTAATTTTCTTGAAAAGAAATTCAGAAAATAAAAAAAAAGAAATTATTATAATTGAATAATGAACTGAGATAGCTGAGATTAGTAAATATATATAAAAAATTGGTTTTGCATAAAAATTTTTATAGAGATATAAAAATATACCAAATAACAAAAAAACTAAGCTATCACAGTACAAAAAAGCTAGTCCATTTTTAAATGCAGGAGTAAAAATTATCAAAGGGAATAAAATAATAACTAAATTTTTTGATTTAAATAGATTGTTAATTATAATCAAAATTCCTAGTAAATTTAAACTAATTGCAAATATTCTTCCAACTAGATAATCAAAACCAAAAATTTTAACAATTGGAGAAAATATTAAAAAAAAAACATTACTCCAGTGACTAGGAAAAACATCTGGTACAAGATCAAAATTTAGTGATTTTGGGGTTAAAAATGCTAAATCATTTCTAAAAAAAGTTGCTAAACTTGATAAGTATGTTTGTAAAGCCGGTAAACTTTCTTGGTTAGTAAAATAAAATGGAGCTAAATATACATCTCTTTCAATATAGATAGCTATGGCACTAAAAATTAAAAAATAAAATTGTAATGATAAATTTGTAGAATTTAAATTCTTTAATTTAATCATAATATTTGGTGGGCCCGCCAGGACTCGAACCTGGGACCAATACATTATGAGTGTACTGCTCTAACCAACTGAGCTACAGGCCCTTAAGAGTTCTTGTTGTATAGCACTTTATTTAAATATCAAATAGTTTAAAAAATTTTTTATATATAATTTTTAAAATATGTTCTAAAATTAAGACTTAAGTAATAATCAAGTTTAATTTTTTAGAAAAAATTTATGAATATTGAGTATCCTTACTGGTATTTTAACTCAGTCATCCCACCCAAAAAGTGTGATGAAATAATAGATTTAGCAAAAACAAAAGATAAATCATCAGGATCTTTGATAAGTAATAAAAAAAAAGAAAGTATATCAAGCAATATTATTAGAAATTCTACAGTTGCCTGGATAAATGATAAATGGGTTTTTGAATTAATACACCCTTTAATACATGCTGCAAATAAACAAGCAGGATGGAATTTTCAATGGGAGTTTTCTGAACCCTGTCAGTTTACAGAATATAATAAAGGTCAGTTTTATGGTTGGCATTGTGATAGTCATATTAAACCATATGATATGCCTGGCAATCCAAGACATGGAAAAATTAGAAAACTATCAATGACACTTACACTGAGTGACAAAAATGAATATGAAGGGGGCGATTTAGAATTTGATTATAAAAGTACTAAAGGAAAAGTTAAATCTGTTATAGATGCTATGAGAAACAAAGGGAGTTTAATAGTTTTTCCTTCATTTATCTGGCATAGAGTTACAGAAGTTAAAAGCGGAAAAAGAAACTCTTTAGTTTGTTGGAATATTGGAAACCCTTTTAAATAATGGTGGGCCGTGTTGGTTACGCTCCAACTACCCCTGCAATGTCAATGCAGTACTCTACTATTGAGCTAACGGCCCAAACTAGCTTTCTAAGAAACTTTTTAATTGTTTAGATCTACTAGGGTGCTTTAATTTTCTTAAAGCTTTTGCTTCTATCTGTCTTATACGCTCTCTTGTTACAGAAAACTGAAGACCAACTTCTTCTAAAGTATGATCCGTATTCATTCCAACACCAAATCTCATTCTTAATACCCTTTCTTCTCTTGGCGTCAAGGTCGAAAGTATTTTTGTGGTTGCTTCTCCTAAATTTGATTTAATTGCTTGCTCTAGAGGTGCGAGAGCTTTTGTATCTTCAATAAAGTCACCCAGACTACTGTCCTCTTCATCCCCAACTGGCTTTTCAAGTGATACTGGTTCTTTTGAAATTTTTAAAACTTTTCTAACTTTATCTAATGGCATTCTTAATTTTTTAGCTAATTCCTCAGGAGTTGCTTCTCTACCAAACTCACTCAAAATTAACCTTTGTGTTCTAACAATCTTATTTATTGTTTCAATCATATGAACCGGTATACGTATTGTTCTCGCTTGATCGGCAATTGACCTTGTTATTGCTTGTCTTATCCACCAAGTGGCGTACGTAGAAAATTTATATCCTCTTCTATATTCAAATTTATCTACAGCTTTCATTAACCCTATATTACCTTCTTGAATTAAATCTAAAAATTGAAGTCCTCTGTTTGTATATTTTTTAGCTATTGAGATTACTAATCTTAAGTTTGCCTCAACCATTTCTTTTTTAGCTATTCTAGATTCTTTCTCTCCTTTTTGAACTCTGCTAACTAACTTTTTAAAATCCGTTACCGAAATTCCAAGCTTGTGACTTATTTCTATCAGTCTTTCTCTGATATTTTTGAATTCTTCCTTATTTTTGCTAAAAAATTGTTTCCAAACTACATTTGTATCAAGGAATTTTTTAAGATTTGGATTTATTTCATTTCCAACATAAAATTTGATAAATTCATTTCTTTGAATTTTATGATCCATTGCAAGCCTTAATAGATTCCCCTCTAAAGAAATTATTTTTTTATTTTCGGTATAATGTTTTTGAACTAGCTCTTCCAAAACTGAAGGTGACAATTGTAATGATTTTATATTCTCTAAAATATCGTTAACTATTTTTTCATAACTTTTTTCTTTTGCAGTAGAAAAGTTCTGGGAATTTAAAACACAATCAAGTTTTTCTTTTTGATATTTAATTAACTTATTATATTCTTTTGTAAGCGTATTAATTGTTTTTAGCACTTTGGGTTTTATCTCAGTTTCCATCGCAGCAAGTGTAGGATTGAAATCATCTTCGTCCTCGTTTCCACTTTCTTCCTTATCAGTTTCTCCAGAATTCTTTTGTTTTGCACTTGGTCCTGTGGTCTCGTCTTCCATGTAATTGGTATCTATATCTATAATTTCTCTAACAAGTATTTCATCTTTTTGAAGTTGATCATTCCATTCAAAAAATTGTTGAGCAGTGATTGGGCTTTGAGATAATGCTATAAGCATTACATCTTTTCCTGCTTCAATTCTTTTCGCAATTGCTATTTCACCTTCTCTTGAAAGTAATTCTACGCCTCCCATTTCTCGAAGATACATACGAATTGGATCGTCACTTTTTTCAATAGTCTTACCCTCCTCTTTTCCAGAATTTTCTTTTTTTCTTAAAACTTTAAAATCAGATTTTTTTTCAACTAAAGAAATATTTTCATCTAAAATATGAATGAATGCTTGAGATAAGTTTTCATCAGATAGATTTCTTTTACCGAGAGATTTGCTCAATTCTTCATATGTAATAAATCCTCTATGGGTACCTCTACCCATTAATCTAGCAAATGATTTAGTAATTATTCTTTCCACAGTATTATGATTTAGTGATCTTTATATAGTCTCAAATATATAAAAATCCATTACTAATTTAGTCAGTTTAATTAAGATTCTGCTTTTTTTTGAGCTCTTTTAGCTCATTAAATGTAGTCTCACTCATATCAACTGAAAACTTCGATTCTAACTCTTGGATTCTGAACTCGAGATCATAGTTCATTAAATCTCTAGAGATGTCCTCCAATAATTCAATTATCTTTTGGTCATCATCAGATTGATTTTTAAGAATATGTTTGATTGGAGCAAATTTGTTTATTTTTTCTATTAAATGAATATCCAAGTTAAGATCTTCAATAGTAATTTGTGAACCAGATTTTAATTTTTCAATAATCATTTCAAATATTTTTTTATTAAAATCGGTAAATAATTTAATATTTTCAATCAAATGAATATTTGCTTGTAACAAATCTAATTTATTTATTACCAGATATAATAAAGAAAATTCTTTTAATTCAACTCCAGTCAATGACTGACTTTCTTGAAAATGTTTTTTTGTACTTTCTAAAGATTTTGTTTTCTTTGAATAAAATCTTTTATTGTTTTGGTTGGAATGTGGCGTTAACTCAGCAATTTTTTCTAAAAAATATTCTAAAACATATTTTTTTATAAAATCATCTTTAATTGTATTTGCAATTTCTCTGAGTTTTTTTTCAAAAATAGCCATCGATGAGGGATTATTTGTAGTTTGTTTTTTATAATGACTAAAAATAAATTGATGAATTGATAATTTAGTCTGCTTTGTAAAATCTATGAAATTAGCTTTTCCACTTTTATTTACATAACTATCTGGATCTTCTTTGTCTGGTAGGAATAAAAAAGAAATTTGTTTTTCAGGTTTTAATTCCTTGATTGAATTTTCTGCAGCTCTAACAGCAGCTTTATATCCGCTTTCGTCACCATCAAAACAAATTATAATATCATCAAAGAATTGGTTTAAAGTTAAAATTTGTTTATCAGTTAAAGACGTACCAAGATTTGCTACAACATTATCAATTCCATTTTTGCTGAGTCCAACAACATCCATGTATCCCTCAACAAGATAAATATGATCGATTTTATTAGAAAGTTTTCTTGCTAGATCCAAATTATATAAATTTGATCCTTTTTTAAAAAAATTTGTTTCAGGTGAATTTATATATTTTGCTAAGTAATCTAGATTTTCAATAATTCTTCCACCTAAAGCAATTGGCTGACCTGAAATGTTATTGATTGGAAAAATTAATCTTCCTCTAAATCTTTCGACATAAATTTTTTTTTTCTCATCTAAATAGAATAAACCAGTTTCTACTAAAGTTTGTTCACTATAATCCTTTTTTAATTTTTCAAAAAAACTTGGATTTTTTTCTATGTATCCAATTTTAAATTTTTTTACCTCATCTTTAGTTAGTGATCTATTTTTTAAATAATCTCTAGCAATCGAATAATCTTCATTTTTTAAAAGCTCATTGTGATAAAAGTCAACATATTGATTAAAAATAGATTTATACTCATTCCACTTTTTTTCTCTTTCTTCATCTTGTTTTGAAAACATATATGGCTGCATACCTGCTAATTGAGCTAAATATTTAACTGCTTCTCCAAATTTAAAATTTTGAGTTTTAATCACAAAATCAAAGATATTGCCATGTTCTGAAGTTGCAAAACAATGATAAAATTCTTTTTCATCATTAACAGTAAACGAAGGTGTTTTTTCATTTTTAAAAGGTGATAAACCTACAAATTCTTTACCTCTTTTTTTTAAGGAAACGGTTTTTGATACTACTGTTGAAACTTTCAACCTGTTTTTAATTTCATCAAGATACTCTTTTGGGTATTTCATTATTTATTCAATAATTCTTTTATCAAGGATCCCGCTTTTGAAAAATCAATTTCGTCTGCATGACTTTTTTTAAGTTCACCCATAACTTTTCCCATATCTTTTAATGAATTTGCTCCAATTTTTGAAATAACATCTGCACAAATTTTCTTAGTTTCCTCTTCACTAAGCTGTTTTGGTAGGAAACTTGTTAAAATATCATACTCACTTTGCTCAATCTCTAAAAGATCTGTTCTATTATTTTTTTTATAAATATCGATCGATTCGGCTCTTTGTTTAACCATTTTTTTTAAAAGTTTCTTAATGTCCTCATCATCAGTTTCTTTTTTGTTAGGGCCTGATCTGTTAAGAATATCCAAATCCTTAATCGAAGATAATATTAACCTATAGGTTGATATTTTATTTTTATCTTTAGATTTTAAAGCATTTTTATATTCGTTTTCGATGGTCTGTTTTAATGACATAATTTTTTAATCTACTTTAAAGAAAAAATTCTTCAAAAGAAAAATTGTTTTTTTACAATTTTATATTACATCTCTGTTGCGATAATAAAGCAATTATTGTATTAACCTTTAACTCATGAGTTGTAATTGAACAAAAAATCAAAAAAAACTAACTCAAAAATAAAATCTCAAATCAATACAGGCGTTTTAGTTCTCGAAAATAAAAAGGTATTCAGAGGAATTGGAATTGGTTACCAGGGAGAAGCCACAGGCGAAGTTTGCTTTAATACATCATTAACAGGCTATCAAGAAATCATCTCTGATCCGTCATATGCAGGTCAAATTATTAACTTTACTTTTCCTCATATTGGAAATGTTGGAACCAATAAAGAAGATCATGAGTCTGATAAAATATGGGCTAGAGGAGTGATTTTTAACTCTGAAATAACTTCACCGTCAAACTATAGATCATTCCTACATTTAGATGCATGGTTAAAGAAAAATAAAATTGTTGGAATCACTGGCTTAGACACCAGAAGCCTAACAAACTTTATAAGAGACAAAGGAGCCCCAAAAGGTACTATTAGTTATTCAAAAAGAGGAAGATTTAATATTAATAAATTGACCAACTCTACAATAAAGTGGAGTGGATTAAAAAATCTTGATCTTGCAGAAGTAGTTTCAACCCAGAAAAATTATATTTGGAAAGGTCTTAAAACATGGAGAAAAGAACTTGGATATAAAAAAAATAATAAGAACTCATTTCATGTTGTTGCAATTGATTATGGAATTAAAAAAAACATTTTAAGATATTTCTCTGACTTCGACTGTAAAGTTACAGTTGTCTCCTGCAAAACTAGTGCCCACAGAATTTTAGCTTTAAAACCAAATGGAATATTTTTATCAAATGGTCCTGGTGATCCAGCTGCAACAGGGAAATATGCTATAGAAATTATTAAATATCTAATTAAAAAAAATTTACCAATATTTGGTATCTGTTTGGGTCATCAAATTTTAGCATTGGCATTAGGTGGTAAAACAAAGAAAATGAAACTTGGTCATAGAGGAGCAAATCACCCTGTTAAAAATTTAATTCATGATAAAGTTGAGATAACGAGTCAAAACCATGGATTTGAAGTAGTTAAAGAAACATTACCTAAAAATATTGAGGTCACCCATAAATCTTTATTTGATAATAGTATTGAAGGTATCAAACTAAAAAATAAACCAGTCTTTTCAGTTCAATATCATCCAGAGTCTAATCCAGGACCTCAAGATAGTGTTTATTTGTTTCAAGAATTTGTTAACAACATGAAAAAAAATGCCAAAAAGAAAAGATATTAAAAAAATATTAGTTGTAGGAGCTGGTCCAATAATTATAGGACAAGCATGTGAATTTGATTATTCAGGGACACAAGCATGTAAAGCTCTTAAAGATGAGGGTTATAAAGTAGTCTTAATAAATTCAAATCCCGCAACAATTATGACTGATCCAGATGTTGCGGATAAAACTTATATTGAACCAATTACACTAGATGTATTAGAAAAAATTCTAAAGAAAGAAAAACCCGATGCAATTCTTCCAACAATGGGAGGGCAAACTGCGCTTAATCTTGCAATGGAAGCAGAGAAAAAAGGAATTCTAAAAAAATACAAAATTGAGTTGATAGGAGCAAATTCTAAAGCAATTTCTAATGCCGAGGATAGAAAGAAATTTAGAAAAAATATGATAGATATTGGTTTAGATTTACCAAAATCAGAAATCGTAAATAATAATAATCAAGCATCAAAAGTATTAAAAAAAATTGGTTTACCTGCAATTATAAGACCTGCTTTTACACTTGGTGGGCTTGGTGGGGGAATAGCCAAAAATAGAAAAGATTATTTTAAGATTGTTAAAAATGGATTGCATGAATCTCCAGTAAGCCAAGTTCTTGTAGAGGAATGTTTAGAGGGCTGGAAAGAATTTGAGATGGAGGTTGTAAGAGATAAGAAAGATAACTGTATCATCATTTGCTCGATTGAAAATATAGATCCAATGGGAATTCATACGGGTGACTCGGTAACAATTGCACCAGCACTTACACTTACAGATAAAGAATACCAAGTAATGAGAAATGCATCTATTGCATGTTTGAGAAAAATTGGAGTTGAAACTGGAGGATCAAATGTTCAGTTTGCTATCAATCCTAAAAATGGTCGAATGGTTGTCATTGAAATGAATCCACGTGTATCAAGATCATCAGCACTTGCATCAAAAGCAACTGGATTTCCAATTGCGAAAGTAGCTGCAAAATTAGCGGTTGGTTATACTCTGGATGAATTAAAAAATGAAATAACTAAAGTTACACCTGCATCATTTGAACCAAGTATAGATTATGTTGTAACTAAAATTCCAAGATTTACATTTGAAAAATTTTCAACTTCTCCTGCAATTTTAGGTACATCTATGAAATCAGTAGGTGAAGCAATGGCAATAGGAAGAAACTTTAAGGAATCTCTTCAAAAGGCATTG
>CACEFK010000010.1 GCA_902558835.1 uncultured Pelagibacteraceae bacterium | reverse complement strand
ACAACTAAATAGAGGTTTCAAGTATAAAAATCAAGAAATTTACAAAAATTAATCTCTTAATTGCTTAATAAAGATGACCATGATGGGTCTGAAGCATCTGTTGGTGTCTTTATTTGCCGCTCATTATAACCCGTTAAATCTATAGACCACAATTTTGCTGAAAAGCCTTCTCCTTTAGAGTTGGTTTTTGTCTCTCTATAAAATATTAATACCCTTCCATTTGGAGACCAAGATGGTGCTTCTTGATAATAATTTTCAGTTAACAACCTTTCACCGCTACCATCGGTTCTCATTACACCTATATAAAATTTACCTTTATGTAATTTTGTAAATGCAATTAAATCTCCTCTTGGAGACCATACAGGTGTTCCATATAAACCGTTACCAAAAGAAATTCTTTTTACATCACTTCCATCATTCTTCATTACATAAATTTGCTGATAACCACTTCTATCAGAATTAAATGTAATATATTTTCCATCAGGAGAATAAGATGGAGAAGTGTCAATTGATGGATGATTGGTAATTTTTTCTACAATTCTATTTTCTAAATCCATAGTGTAAATATCTGACTTTCCATCTTTAGCAAAACTCATAATTATTTTTTTACCATCAGGTGAAAAACGTGGTGCAAACGTCATTCCAGGAAAATCTCCAACTACCTCTTGTGTGCCAGTTTCTATATCTAATAAATAAACCCTTGGCATATTTTTAAAGTAAGACAAATAGGTTACCATTTGACTTGCTGGATTAAACCTTGGTGTTAAAACTAATTCATTCCCTAATGTCAAAAATTTATTATTAGCTCCGTCTTGATCCATGATTGCTAATTTTTTTATTCTTTGTGTTTTTGGTCCTTCTTCTGAGACATAAATTATTCTTGTATCAAAATAACCTTTTTCTCCAGTCAATCTTTCGTAAACCTTATCAGAAATAATATGCCCTACTCTTCTCCAATTGTTAGGAACTGTGGTAAAAGCTAAAGCCATCATTTCTTTAGCAGCTAAAACGTCCCATAATCGAAACTCAACTCTTAATTTATCGTCAACATAATTTACTTTTCCAGTAATAAGTGCTTGAGCTTTAATTAAATTCCAATCTTCAAATCTTGGTTTTAAATTTGCAATATCAGGAGCTTGTAAAAAAGCCTTTTTATCTAGAGGATTAAATAATCCCGAGGTTCTCAAATTATTCTCAACGATATTTGATATCTCGGAGCCAATATTTTCTTTTTTAAGTATTTTTTCAAAACCTTTTCTAGATTCTTCATCAATTGACAGGGGAGAAACTGCTAATGGAAGTGGATTTAAATTTCCCCTAGTTATATCAACTTCAATTAAAGCATTTGCTTTGATAGGTATTAATATTAATAATAATATTAAAATTTTTTTTGTCATTTAAATATACTACCCTTCTAACATCTCTCTTGCATCAAAATTTAATTGTAATTCTTTCCATCTTTCATATCCAGTTGTTGGAACCCTTAATGGTTGGCATAACTTGACAGCTCTCAAAGCACTTTCTGCTAAAACCTTATAAAATCCTTGGCCTGGTTTATTCATTCTTGCATGGTCCAAAATTTCTGTTTTTGATACTGTTCCATCAGGTTTTAATTTTAACTTTATTCTTACCAATAAATTTTCATTGTATGGTAATCCTAATGGAATACTCCAGCACCCAAATATTTGTGCCTTAAGAGCATCCTCTTCGCTTAGTGTAAGACCTGTGTTTTCTACATTTCTTTCTTGATCTTGAGTAATGTCATCATTTGTTTTTAAAACTTCTGCACTCTCTTCTTTTGATTTATCAATTAAAGCAGCAATATTATTTGGATCAAACAAATCTTTTTTTTCAAATTCTGATACTTGTTTAACTTCATCATCTACTTTTTCAGGATTTTGTTTTTTTTCCTCTTTTGTTTCAACCTTTTTTAAAGTTTTATCTGGAAGTGGAATTGCCTCAGGTGTTTCATTATCTATTTTTTTATTATTTTGATCAGGAGCCAGTACAGTTTTTGTTTTCGTTTTTTCTACTTTTTTTGGTGGAGCTTGTTCTGAAACAAGTTTTTTTTCTTTCTCTTTTACTTTCTCAATTATTTTTTTAGCCTTAGGTGCAAATGGAATATTGGTTTTTTCTGCTATTTGAATTAACTCAACTGATACTATTGGTGGAATATCAAGTGGTTTCTTTGCCAAAAAGGGTAAACTCATAGCTGTAATGAAAATTAACAAAGCATGTAAAACAGAAGAAATAATTAAACTTCTATTCACTTTAATTACCTTTGTTTATATGGTTCTGAAATCAATGCTACTTTAGTAAAACCAGATCCTGACAGTAATCCCATTATTTCTAAAACTCTTCCATAATTTATAGTTTTATCACCTCTAACATAAATTCTGGTATCAGTTCTATTTTTTGAAACCGCTAAAACCTTTGCAATAATATTATCGTATTCAACTTTTGCTTCTTGAATAAAAATTTCACCTTTTGCATTAATTGAAAGTGTTAAAGGTTCTGACTCTTCTGGCAGAGAGTCTGCTGAACTTTCTGGTAAATCAACTTGAACGCCAACAGTTAACAACGGCGCTGTAACCATAAAAATTATTAACAATACAAGCATTACATCCACAAAAGGAGTAACATTTATTTCACTCATTGGTTCTTTAGAAGAACGATTTAATTTAAATGCCATCTAAATAATTGTTAAAAATCTTTTTGAAAAATTTTCTAATTTTTCTGAATATTTTTTGGCATCATTATTAAATTTATTGTATGCCACTACTGCTGGTATTGCGGCCAATAGACCAAGTGCAGTTGCAAATAAAGCTTCGGCTATTCCTGGAGCAACTATCGCAAGACTTGTGTTTCTTGAAATAGCTATAGATTGAAAAGAATTCATAATTCCCCAAACAGTTCCAAACAACCCAATAAATGGCGCAGTTGAGCCTACTGTTGCCAAAAAAGTAAAACCTTTTTCAATTTTTGTCATTTGTTTTTCAATTCCAGCTTCTAAAGATGCACTCATTCTCTCACTAATATTGGTTCTTGATTTTTTTTTAAGCAATCCTTCCATTGCATCTTGAAACACAAGTGACATTGGATCCTCAAGTTTACTAGGTAAACTATTGTAAAAAGTTTCAGCAGATTTAGAATTCCAGAATTTTTCTTCAAATTCCTCTGAAGATTTAGTTATTTTTTTAAATAATCGAAACTTTTCAATAATTACAGCCCAAGAATATATTGAGCAAAGTATTAATATAATCATTACAGACTTAACAATTATGTCTGCTCTAAAAAATAAACTGAATAATGAAAAATCAGTATTTGTTCCTAATTCAACTGCTTTTGCTGCTATATCTGCTTCCATGCTTACTCATCACACGTAAATGTGTCATGATTTTGTCTTTTAATTTAAATTGATTATTCTTCGTTTTGATAAGTTTCGTAGAAAAAACTAGCTATTAGAATAGCATCTGCCTTGTTGTTATCTTTTTTTTTTGACAATTGTGATGAAAAATATGGAAAAATTTCAATAGCTCTTGTTCTGCTCGCATCTTTTTCTGAATTAATAAGGTTAAAATATTTTTTCCACTTAGCAGGCCTGACATAATAAACAGGTAAATGCATTGCGCTACATATTCCTTTTAAAATACCAAAAGATTGACCAAAATTAAACATACTGGTAACGCCTTGTCCAGGCATTGCAGAAACTTGCTCAATTACAACCTTTATATTTTTTTTATCAAATTTGTTTATCCTTTCACTAATTTCATTAAATATTTGAGCGCCATTTACTTGTCGCTTATTCTTCTTTCCATCTGTCATGGTTGGCATTTCAATTACGTCTTTTATTATACCGTCCTGAAAAAAACAGATTGAACCTGAGATGCCTGGATCAATTCCAATAATCATCATTAAATACCACCTAAATTAACGTTTGAATAAACGTTCTGAACATCGTCATCTTCCTCAAGAGTTTCTAAAAAATCTACAACACTATCTTTATTATCTTTATTTACTTCAACACTATTTAACGGGACCCATTCAATTTCTGTAGAAATAAAATTCACTATAATTTTCTCAAGATTTTTTTTTACATTATATATTTCGCTCATTTGACACTGGACCTCGTGATAATCCTCATAAGACAAGCATTCATCAGCTCCAGACTCTATCGCTAAATCTAAAATTTTTTCATCAGATATCTCTTTTTTATCAATTTTGATTATACCCAATTGTTGAAAATTGTGAGAAGCAGAACCTTGAGTTCCTAAGCTTCCTCCACTCTTTTGAAAAATAGTTCTAATATTTGATGCGGTCCTATTTTTGTTGTCTGTTAAAGTTTCAACTATAACAGCAATCTTTTCTGGTCCAAATCCCTCGTATCTTAAATTTTCAAAATTTGCTCCTGTAGCTGCAGAAGATTTATCTATTGCTCTTTCGATATTATCTTTAGGCATATTTGCAGATCTAGCAGCCTGTACTGCAGATCGTAGTCGAGGGTTCATTGCCGGATCTTTGTCACCAAGTTTTGCAGCAACAGTAATCTCTTTAGATAATTTTGAAAATATCTTCGATCTTTGCTTATCAGCCTTTCCTTTTTTATGTTTAATTCCTGCCCAATGTGAATGTCCTGCCATGATCTTTAAATATTTTTTAGTTGATCTCCGTATACATAGCTTTTGATATCTATTGCTAAACCTGTTTTTATATCACAATCTACTATAACACCACACAAAGTAGCATCTCCTGTTGCAGGAAAGTGTTTAACAGAATTCTTTTTTAAAAATCTATTTAAAGAATTTTCTTTATTCATACCAATCACTGAGTCATAATCCCCACACATACCTGCATCGGTTTGATATCCAGTACCATTATTAAGTATTCTTGCGTCATTTGTTGGAATATGAGTATGTGTTCCAACTACTAGAGTTGCCTTTCCATCAAATAGATGTCCTATAGCATTTTTTTCACTAGTAATTTCACCATGGAAATCAACGACAAGTAAATCAAAATCCTTTTTCATTTGATTTTCTTTTAAAAATTTTTGAGAAGCTTCAAAAACATCTTCACACTTTTTCATAAAAACATTACCCATCAAATTAAGAACTCCAATTTTAATATCATTCTTTTTTTTATAAATTTGAAAACCTTTTCCTGGTGAGGGTTCAAATAAATTTTTAGGTCTTAATAATCTTTCTTCTTTATCAATAAATTCCATTATTTCTTTTTGATCCCAAACATGATTGCCTGTTGTGATAACATCAACTCCACAATTAAAAAAATCCTTACATATTTCTTTAGTTAGCCCCACACCTTGAGCTGCTGCATTTTCACCGTTTACTATTACAAAATCGATTTTGTTTTTATCAATTTCATTTAATAAATTGCTTGTTAATTTAGAACATCCTGAAATTCCAACAACATCTCCTAAAAATAAAATTCTCATTGTATAATTTTTTTCTCTGTTATTATTAAATCAAGTTTCTTATCATGCTTATTGATAGGTATTTTTTTTATCTCCTGGTATGAAAATCCTAATCCAATTTTAAATATTTTTTTAATTTTAGATACTTTTTCTAAATAACGATCATAAAATCCTCCACCATAGCCTAATCTATTCAAATCATCATCATAAGCTACTAAAGGAACAAATATTATATCTGGGTAAATTTTCTCTCCTAAAGTTGGCTCAGCAATTCCATACTTATTAATTTTTAAAGGATCTTTATTTGTCCATTCAAAAAAATCCATTTGGTTATTTTCTCTAATTATTGGTAAGGAAATATTTGCCTTTTTGTTTCTTAAAAAATAAAGCATGTCCAAGTCATCAATCTCATGATTACAAGGGTAATACCCTCCTACATTTTTGAAATTAATTTTATTTTTTTTTAAAAATCGATAAATTTTGTCAGGATTGAGACTAAGTTTTCTATTCGAATTTTTTTTTCTAAGATTTAAAATTTTACTTCTTAGCTTAGATTTACTCACAGACCTACTTTGAAATGTTTTCTAATTTTGCTTTTTTTACAAAATTTGATATTTGATCAGCAGCTTCATCAATTAAATTTTCGTATTTTTTTTGATTATCGTCAATTTCTTGTTTTAAATTTTCATGATCAAGATTTAGTTTTTCAATTTCAGATTCTTTTGTGTCCCTATAATCGTAAATTAGAGATTTTAGTTCTTTAAATTTTTTTGACAGATCATTTAATTCTTCTTTTTTTTGATCTACTTTTTTCTTAGTTTCATAATATTCATCCATTATTTTTACAGCTGTAATTAATAATAATTTATTTTCACCCAGATTTCCCAAATCATTTTTTAAATTATTAAACTTTTTGTTAATCTGAATTAACAATTCTTCTAAGTGCTCTTCTTGTCCATCTTCACAAGCGAGCAAAAACTCTTTATTGTTAAATTTTATACTTACATTTGCCATTTATCTATTTCATCCAATAGTGTGTCAGTTTCTTGATTAAGTTCGTCAATTTTTTCAGAAAATTCAATTTGTTTTCTTTCTTCCAACTTTTCTTTGTTTTTTAAATCCTCAAGTTTTTTTGATAGATTTTCATGTTCCTCGAGCAAAGTTTTATATTTTTCTTCAATCTGTGTTTTTTCAATTTCTAATTGATTTTGTTTTGTGCTTAAATTTTCGATATTTTTTTGTAATTCAGGATTTGTTAAATCTAAATTTTTTAATTCCTCTAATGCATTATTTAATTTTTTTTCTTTTTCGTTTATAGAATTCATATATATATGTTTATATTATTAAATAGATTCTTCTTAGTCTAGTCAGGATAATTTTGAGCAAACTACACAATGATTTAGCTAATTGCATCAGATTTTTATCAATTGATGCTGTTCAAAAAGCAAATTCAGGTCACCCAGGAATGCCAATGGGTATGGCAGATGTTGCAACAGTTTTATTCAAAAATTTTTTAAGATTTAATCCAAACAATCCAGATTGGTTAAATAGAGATAGATTTGTTTTGTCTGCAGGTCATGGTTCTATGCTTTTATATTCTTTGCTTTATCTAACTGGATATAAAAGTATATCAATTAATAATATTAAAAAATTTAGGCAGCTTAATTCTATTTGTGCTGGACATCCTGAATATCATCCGAAAACAGGTATTGAAACTACAACAGGTCCTCTTGGACAGGGTATATCTAATGCAGTTGGTTTTGCAATAGCTGAAGAAATTTTAAAAAATAAATTAGGTAAAGATTTAATTAATCACAAAACTTATGTTTTAGCTGGAGATGGATGCTTAATGGAAGGAATAAGTCATGAAGCGATGAGTTTAGCGGGACATTTAAAACTTAAAAATTTAGTTATGCTATTTGATAACAATTCAATTTCAATTGATGGTCCAACAAATCTCGCGGTTTCAGATAATTTTAAAAAAAGATTTGAAGGATATGGTTGGGATTATATTTCTATCAACGGTCATAATGAAAAAGAAATTTTTAAAGCACTAAAAAAAGTTCAAAAAACTAAAAAACCTACTGTGATTTCTTGTAAAACAAAGATTGGATATGGTTCACCGAATAAATCAGGAAAAGCATCTTCCCATGGAAGTCCATTGGGAATAGAAGAAATCAAGCTTGTAAGAAAAGCCTTAAATTGGAAAACCAAACCTTTTGATATCCCAAATAAAATTTTAAAAGAATGGAGAAAAATTGGCCAAAGAGGTGAAATTTTAGAAAAAAAATGGAACAAAGCATTAAAAAGAAAAAAAATAAAATTTAATCAAACTTTAAAAAATAACTTTACTACGGTGCTAAAGAAAGAAAAAGAGAATGCAATAAAGGACCCAAAAAGTTTAGCTACTAGAAAATGTTCAGAAATGACATTGAATGCGTTAACAAAACAAAAAAATAATTTAATTGGTGGTTCTGCTGATTTAGCGGGATCGAATAATACAAAAACTAAAAACCATAAAATAATTAAACCTGGAGATTTTACTGGTGACTACATTCACTACGGAGTGAGAGAACACGCAATGAGTGGGGTAATGAATGGTATCGCACTTCATAGTAACCTAATTCCTTATGGAGGTACTTTTTTAATATTTTCTGATTATTGCAAACCTTCGATCAGATTGTCTGCCTTAATGAAAAAAAGAGTCATTTATGTAATGACTCATGACTCTATTGGGCTAGGAGAAGATGGCCCTACACATCAACCTATAGAACAGCTTTCGGGCTTACGTGCTATACCTAACCTAAATGTATTCAGACCTGCAGACAGAATTGAAACTATCGAGTGTTGGGAACACGCATTAAAAAGCTCAAAAACACCTAGCGTTCTATCTTTAACAAGACAAAATTTAAATCCAGTAAGAAAAACATATCCAAATAAAAACTTATGCTCATTAGGTGCTTATGAGGTTTTAAGAACAAATAAAAAAATTAATCTAACAATATTAGCGAGTGGATCTGAAGTTAATCTAGCGTTAGAGGTTAGCCATAAATTAGCCAAAGATAAAATATATTCCAAGGTGATATCAATGCCTTGTATGGAACTTTTTGAATTACAATCAAAATCTTATAAAAATAAAATTTTAGAAGAAACAAAATTTAAAATATCCATTGAAGCTGGATCAAGCGATTGTTGGAAAAAATATTTAGGGGATAACGGTATTGCTTTTGGAATTGATGAATTTGGAAAAAGTGCACCCTATAAAGATATTTATAAATATTTTGGACTTGAGAGTACAAACATTAAAAATATCACAAAAAAATTATTAAATAAATAAAATGACAATTAAAATTGGAATTAATGGAATGGGACGGATTGGTCGTATGGTTGTTAGATCAATTGTCGAAAGTAAAAATAAAAATTTAAAAATTAATCATATAAACAATAGGTCAAATTCAGAAACTACATCTAAATTAATCAAATATGATTCTATACATGGAAAATTAAATGCTGATTTAGATTATGATCCAAATAATTTAATAATTAATAAAAATAAAATTACATTTTCTCAAGAAACAAAAATTGAAGACATAAATTGGAAAAAATATGATGTTGATTATGTTTTAGAATGTACTGGAAAATTTAATTCGAAAGAAAAACTTATTGCTCATATAGAAAATGGTGCAAAAAAGGTGATCGTTTCTGCTCCATGTAAAAATGCTGATAAAACAATAGTATTTGGTGTTAATGAAAATATAATTACTAAAGAAGATAAAATAATATCTGCAGCTTCGTGCACAACTAATTGTCTAGCACCAGTAACCAGTGTTCTTGATGAAAAATTTGAAATTGAAAAGGGTTTTATGACTACAATTCATGCGTTTACTAGCGATCAGAGAATTTTAGATAATTCGCACAAAGATCCAAGAAGAGCAAGATCAGCAAGTCAATCAATAGTTCCTACCTCAACAGGAGCTTCGAAAGCAATAGGAGAAATAATACCAAACCTCAAAGGGAAACTAGAAGGTGTTGCGATGAGAGTGCCTACTCCTAATGTTTCTCTAATTGAATTAGTTTTTTGTACAAAAAAAGATATTAGTATAAAAAAAATTAATGATGCTTTTGAAGAAGCATCAAAAAATAAATTAAAAAATATCTTAGAAGTTACTCATGAAAAATTAGTATCTATAGATTTTAATCATCATCCTGCTTCTGCAATAGTAGATGCCTCTTTAACAAATGTGGTTGGAAGTAATATGGGTAAAATATCAGCCTGGTATGATAATGAATGGGGCTTTTCTAATCGAATGTGTGATATCGCTGAAACTTTGCATAAAATCTCTTAATGAGAAGTATTATAAATGAAAAAAATCTTAACAATAAAAAAATATTATTAAGACTAGATTTAAATGTTCCTATAAATAGAGGAAAAATAACAGACACAACAAGAATCGATAAAATTCTTCCTACATTAAATTTTTTGATTAAAGAAAAAGCTAAAATTATAATTTTATCTCATGTTGGAAGACCAAAAGGTAAAACAGATAGAGAGCTTTCTCTGGAACCAATTCGTACAGAATTACAAAATAAATTAAAAAAAAAAGTAAAACTTATTACTGAAAATATTAAAGAAATAAAAAGTAAAGATTTCTTAAATGAATATAATGATGATATTTTTATTTTAGAAAATATTAGATTTTATTCTGAAGAAGAGCAAAATGATAATAAGTTTGCAGAACATCTATCGAGTCTTGGAGATATATATGTAAATGATGCTTTTTCTTGTTCGCATAGAGCTCATGCCTCAATTTGTGAAATTCCAAAATTCTTACCCTCATTTTCTGGGTTGCAGCTAGACTTAGAAGTGAATGCACTTAATAAGATAACTTCTGAAATTACCAGACCGATTACTTGTATTATTGGTGGGTCTAAAATTTCAACTAAGATTAATGTTATTAAAAATTTAATTCCTAAATTTGATAATATTATAATTGTTGGGGGTATGGCTAATAATTTTATAGAATATTTTGGAAATAGTGTTGGCAAATCTATTAAAGAAAAAAATTGCAATAAAATAGTAGAAGAAATCATCTCTCTATCAAAAAAAGAAAAATGTAAAATAATCTATCCAGAAGATGTAATTGTATCTAAAGATTTAAATGGATCTCCTCAAAAGAAAGAATTGAGTAAAATATTATCTGATGAAATGATATTAGATATAGGTCCAAAAACTATAGAAAAAATAACAAATATTATTGATGATAGTAAAACTATACTTTGGAATGGACCCGCAGGATATTTTGAAAATCCAAATTTTGCTTATGGAAGTATTCAAATAGCAAAAAAAATAGTTGAAAATAATAAAGCAAACAAAATTTTTTCAGTTGCTGGTGGTGGAGACACAGTTTCTTTATTAAATATTTTAAAAGCTGTTAATGAGTTTAATTTTGTTTCAACTGCAGGTGGAGCATTTTTAGAATATCTTGAAGGTAAAAACCTTCCTGGTATAACCGCATTAAATTAAAATGTCTGAATTAAATAAAATTGCACTTAAAATAATATCCAACGGTAAAGGTATACTTGCTGCTGATGAAAGCAATGGAACTATGACTAAAAGACTTGAAGCAGTAAATGTCAAATCAACTCCAGAAAACAGACTTTCCTTCAGAGAAATTCTTTTTTCATCAGATGGAATGAAGGATTATATAGGTGGTGTTATTCTTTACGATGAAACCATCAATCAAATTTCAAGTACAGGAAAATCAATACCAAATTTAATATCTAGTTCAGGTGCAGTTCCTGGAATTAAAGTTGATACTGGTGCAAAAGATTTAGCAAATTCTCATAAAGAAAAAGTTACAGAAGGATTAGATGGCCTTAGAGATAGATTAAAAATATATTATGATCTTGGAGCAAGATTTACAAAATGGAGAGGTGTCTATTCTATTGGTGAAAATTATCCAAGCAAACTGGCAATAAGTAGTAATGCTCATGCACTTGCTAGATACTCTGCACTAGTTCAGGAAAATGGAATGGTTCCGATAGTAGAACCCGAGATATTAATGGATGGAAACCATTCTGCAGAAGTTTGTTTTAATAAAACATCAGAAGTAATTAAAAAATGTTTTGAGGAACTAATTTTACACAAAGTTGATTTATCGGGAATTATTTTAAAACCAAATATGATTTTGTCTGGCAACCTATCAGAAAATAAAATTTCTAGTGAAGAAGTTTCTATCAAAACGTTGGAATGCCTTAAAAATTGTGTACCTAATGAAGTTCCTGGAATAGCTTTTTTATCTGGAGGGCAATCTGAAATTAAAGCTACAGAAAATTTAAATTTAATAAATAAAAACAACAATACCAATTTTATAATGACCTATTCATATGGAAGAGCTCTTCAACAAAGTGCTTTGAAAGTTTGGTCTAATGATATTAAAAATGTAGAGGCAGCTCAAACTACTTTTAATCATAGGGCTAAAATGTGTACTTTAGCTGCTCAAGGAAAATGGTCTAGTGAGCTTGAAAATAAGTAAAAAAAAATTTATTTATCTTATTTCTCCTAACAAAATTCCTAATTCTTTCTATAAAAATTTAAAATTAGTTTTAAAAACCGGAAAAGTAAGTTTTTTTCAACTTAGACTTAAAAATCATTCTCTTAAAAAGAAAATTATAATTGGAAAAAAAATTAAGAATATTTGTAAAAAAAATAAAGTAAAATTTATAATTAACGATGATCCTTTACTTGCTTTAAAATTAAACGCAGATGGTTGCCATCTGGGTCAAAAAGATATGAATATTAAAATTGCAAAAAAAATACTTGGTAAAAAAATTATAGGAATTACTTGTCATAATTCTATGAATTTAGCAAAAAAAGCAATTAAAGCTAAAGCTGATTACATTGCTTTTGGCGCTTTTAATGAATCTAAAACTAAAAAAACTAAGCATGTAGCCTCTGTAAAGATTTTAAATCAAGTTAAAAAATTTACAAAAACACCAACTGTAGCTATTGGTGGAATTAATGCTGTTAATTATAAAAATCTATTATTGAATAATGCAAATTTTTTAGCTATTTCAAGCTACATTTGGAAAAATAAAAAATATAAACCGTTACAAGCTTTAGAAAGATTAAAATGAAAATTAATGCTGGAGAAATAAGAGTTGGAATGCTCTTAGAATATAAAAATGATTTATGGCAAGTTTTGAAAACTCAACATGTAAAACCAGGAAAAGGTGGTGCTTTTGCTCAAGTTGAAATGAAAAGCTTAAATAAAAATACAAAATTAAATGAAAGATTTAGATCAAGTGAAACGGTAGAAAAAGCGTCACTGGAGGAAACGACTTACAATTATCTATATAGTGATGAAACTAATTATTTTTTTATGGATCCAAAAACATTTGAACAAATAGAAATAAAAAAAGAAACTGTAGGTGAGAAAGGTAAACTTTTAACTGAAAACTTAGAAGTTTCTGTAAGTTTTTATAACGAAAACCCACTATCTATTGAATTACCTAACCAAGTGCAGTGTAAAATTGAAACTACTGATGCGGCTCTTAAAGGACAAACTGTGTCATCATCTTACAAACCAGCAACTCTTGATAATGGTTTAAATATTCAAGTTCCTCCTTTTATTGAAGCAGGCGATGAAATCATAGTTGATACTAGAAATTTAGAATATATTAAAAAAATCTAAAATGATCTCTATATCCTCAAATTTAAATATTATGATCAAAGCAGCTGAAAAAGCCTCAAAGTCTGTAATAAGAGATTTTGGAGAAGTTGAAAAACTACAGGTATCTAAAAAAGGACCCCGAGATTTTGTTACTAAAACTGATAAACATGTAGAAAAAATTCTGATTGAAGAACTTTCTAAAACAAAAAAAAATTATTCTTTTATATCAGAAGAAATTGGTTCAATTGAAAACAAAGATAAAGATAATATTTGGATTATCGATCCCATAGATGGTACAACAAATTTTCTGCACGGTATTCCTCATTTTGCAATTTGTATAGCTCTTGAATCTAAAAAAGAAATAATTAGTGGTTTAATTTATGATCCTATTAAAGATGAAATGTTTTATGCAGAAAAAAATAAAGGAGCATATCTAAATAATCAAAGATTACGAGTATCAAACAAAAATACAATAGATGAATGTTTGTTTTCGAGTAATCATGAAGGAGTAAAATTCAGTAATTTGAATATGAGATACAGCGGATGTGCAGCTTTAGACTTGGCTTATGTAGCTTCAGGTAGATTAGATGGTTTTTTTCATAATAAAATTAATATTTGGGATGTTGCAGCAGGAGCCTTGTTGGTAGAAGAAGCGGGTGGGATAGTTAATGATTTATATAAATTTGATCAGAATAATATAGATATTAGAGCATCAAGTGGGACAATTAATGATAAAATGCTTAAAAATTTAAAGAACTTTTAATTGTGTTCTAAGTTTCTTTTGCTATAAGTCTCGATATGAAAAAAGACATACATCCAAACTACCACACTATTAAGGTTGAAATGACTGATGGTACTCAATTTGAAACTAAATCAACTTGGGGTGCTGAGGGAGACGTATTAAAATTAGAAATAGATCCAAAATCTCATGCGGCCTGGACTGGTGGAAAGCAAAAATTAATGGATAAAGGTAGAATAAGTAAATTTAATAAAAAATTCCAAAATTTTAAATCGGAAAAAAACAGCTAAATGTCAAACGCACCCTTAATGCCGATGGCAACTGCCGTATGGTTAGTTGAAAATACCACACTAACTTTCAAGCAAATTGCAGATTTTTGTAAATTACATGAAGTTGAAATACAAGGAATTGCTGATGGCGAAGTAGCTAAGGGTATTAAAGCATATAATCCCATTATATCAGGTCAACTTTCAAGAGAGGAGATTGAACTGTCATCAAAAGACGAAAATAGACCATTGAATATTAAAGGTAGTGATATTGAAATTTCAAATAACGAAAAAAAAATAAAGAAATACATTCCCCTGTCAAAAAGGCAAGATAAACCCGACGCTGCTTTATGGTTAATTAAACAACACAATATATTAAAAGATTCTCAAATAGCTAAATTGGTTGGCATTACTAAAAATTCTGTGACATCAATTAGAAATAAAAATTATTGGAATTATAATAATTTAAATCCAAAAGATCCTGTTGCTTTAAATTTATTCTCTCAAAAAGATTTAGTAGAGGCTATTGAAAAGGCTGAAAGAAGAATAAAAAGAGAAAAAAAAGAAAAAGAAAAACAAAATAAATCAACTCAGGCATCTGTTTAATGAATAAAATTAATAGACATAAATTTATAAAAGTGTTATCTAAGCCCTTTTTTGGAGGTAGTTATTAAAATAGAAGTTAAAGACAATAATGTAGAACAGGCTTTGAGAGTTTTAAAAAGAAAACTTCAAAGAGATGGTTTCTTTAAAGTTATTAAATTAAAAAATACTTATGAAAAACCATCAGAAAAGAAAAAGAGAATTCTTCAAGAAAATATAAAAAGAGTTAAAAAGTTAAATAAACTTAAAAATAGAATTTAGAAATACCGCGGGGTGGAGCAGTCTGGTAGCTCGTCAGGCTCATAACCTGAAGGTCGGCGGTTCAAATCCGTCCCCCGCAACCAATTTAATTATATTTTAAAATTAGATTTCTTGCTATCAACAAGAAAAGCTTTAACTGTGTCTATAGTTAACTGATTGAATGATTTTCCAAATTTTTCTATTTTCTCAATTACAGCTGGAGGAATGGTAATTATATGGCAGCCCAATTGTTTAGCTTGTAAATAATTATACGGTTCTCTAACACTTGCCCATAAAATTTCTACATTATTAAATTTCTTTGCTAATTTTATACTTTTAGTAAATTCTGGGATCGGATCCTTTCCAGTATCTCCTGCTCTTCCAGCAAAAATCGATATTATTACTTTTGTTTTTTTATTAATTAACTTAAGTATTTTCTTAGTTTGTTTGGCTGTGTATACCGCTGTGATATTCAACTTAATATTTTTACTATTTAGCTCTTTTATTACATTTCCTGAGAATTTATTTTTTGAATTAACCACTGGAACTTTAACATAAACATTTTTACCCCAACTATTTATTTTTCTTCCTTGCTCAATCATAGAGGCTTGATCGTCAGCAAATACTTCAAAAGAAATGGGTTTGTTTCTACAAACCTTAAGTATTTGTTTTGAATAAGATTTATAATCTTTTGCACCTGCTTTTCTCATTAAACTTGGGTTGGTGGTGAATCCTTTTACAATTGATTTATTATTAAATTTTTTTATTGAAGATATGTCTGCAATATCACAAAAAATCTTTGTATTCATATGATCTACAAATTCTTAGTAATATCTTCTGTCATTTTTTTTGCATCTGCAAACAACATCAAAGTATTTTCTTTATAGAACAAATCATTATCTATTCCTGCGTATCCAGGTGATAAGCTTCTTTTTACAAATAATACAGACTTGCATTTTTCTACATCTAAAACTGGCATTCCATAAATTGGACTTTGTGGATCTGTTTTTGCAATAGGATTGGTAACATCATTTGCACCAATAACAAAAGCAACGTCTGCATTTGCAAAATCATTATTTATTTCCTCTAACTCAAAAACCTCATCATATGGCACATTAGCTTCTGCTAATAATACATTCATATGTCCAGGCATTCTTCCGGCGACAGGGTGAATAGCATAAGAAACTTTAATATCATTTTTTTTAAGTGTATCAACCATTTCTCTTAATGCATGTTGTGCTTGCGCAACTGCCATTCCATAGCCAGGAACAATTATAACTGATGATGCATTTTTCATCAAAAAGGCAGCATCATCTGCATTACCACTTTTAACAGGTCTTTGTTCTTTAGAAGAACTGCTTGTAGTTTCTTCTGTTGCACCAAATCCACCCAAGATAACATTAAAGAAGGAACGATTCATTCCTTTACACATTATATAAGATAGAATTGCACCTGATGATCCTACAAGTGCTCCTGTAATTATTAATGCTGTATTTTCTAAAGTAAAACCAATTCCTGCAGCTGCCCAACCTGAATATGAATTAAGCATAGAAATAACTACAGGCATATCTGCTCCACCAATTGGTATAATTAAAAGAAAACCAATTAAAAATGAAACAACTAATAGTATCCAAAATAAATTAGAAGATTGTGTAGAACACAATAAATAAATTAAAACAACTATTGATATCAATATAATTGCATTTAAAGGATGTTGTCCTTTAAATGTAATTGGAGATCCGGACATTATTCCCTGTAATTTTAAGAACGCAATTACTGAGCCTGAGAATGTTATGGCTCCAACCGCAGCACCAATTGACATCTCAATCAAGCTACCAAGTTTAATATTTCCCGGCATGCCTAGATTAAATGCTTCAGGATTTAAAAAAGCAGAAATTGCTACAAATACAGCAGCAAGTCCAACAAGACTATGAAAGCCAGCTACTAATTCTGGCATAGCAGTCATTGGTATTCTGTAAGCTATAAATGCTCCAATTGATCCACCTACTAAAATAAAAATTAGCACAAATATAAATCCAGTAGAAAAATTTCCTGTTGATAAGAATGTTACTGTTATTGCAATAATCATTCCTAAAATACCAAAGAAATTTCCTTGTCTGGATGTTTCAGGTGAAGACAGGCCTCTTAAAGCAAGAATAAACAATACACCAGATAATAAATAAAAAATTGCAGATAAGTTTGCTGATATCATTATTGTTTATCCTTTTTCTTTTTTTTGTACATTGCTAACATTCTTTGAGTTACAAGAAATCCTCCAAAAATATTAATTGCGGCTAAAGCTGTTGCTAAAAAACCAAATATACTTGATGTATTAAATATACTATCAGAATTGCCTGACAAACCTGCAATAATAGCTCCAACTATAATAACAGAAGAAATTGCATTAGTTACTGACATTAAAGGTGTGTGTAAAGACGGCGTAACACTCCATACAACATAATAGCCCACGAATATTGAAAGGATAAATATACTCAATCTGAATATTAAAGGATCTATTTCCATAAATTACTTTATTAATGTTTTTTCTATAATTTCATCTTCTAAATTAATATTTATTTTTTTAGTCTCTTTGTCGATTAAATTATCAACAAAATTAAAAACATTTTTTGCATATAAGTTTGATGCAGAAACAGGCAACTTGTTTAAAATATTACTTTCACCCATTATTTTTATTCCATTTTTTTCAATAATTTTATCAACTTCTGTAAATGCAGTATTTCCACCTTGGATTGCTGCAAGATCATAAATTACTGATCCAGATTGCATGTTTTCAATCATTTTATCTTTAATTATCAAAGGAGCTTTTTTGCCTGGTATCAAGGCTGTACAAATTACTATATCAATTTTTTTTAAAGTTTCAGATAAAAGCTCTTCTTGTTTTTGTTTAAAATCATCTGAAGCTTCTTTTGCGTAACCTCCTTCAGTTTCTAAATTTTCTGAACCTTCTACTGTTAAAAACTTACCGCCTAAACTTTCGACTTGCTCTTTTGATGCCATTCTTACGTCAGTAGCAAAAACTATCGCACCCATCCTCTTAGCAGTAGCAATTGCTTGTAATCCAGCAACACCTGCACCAACAACTAAAACCTTTGCAGCCGGAACAGTTCCTGCTGCTGTCATCATCATTGGTATAGCTTTTTCAAAATTTGCAAAAGACTCTATTACCGCTTTATAACCAGCAAGATTTGCTTGTGAAGACAATATATCCATAGATTGAGCCCTAGTAATTCTTGGAAGCAATTCTAATGAAAAAAGATTGATTTTTTTTTTAGATAAATTTTCTAATTTTTCTTTATTTTTGTATGGATTTAAAACGCCAACTAATGTCTGATTTTCTTTAATTTTTAAAATTTTATCATCAGATAACATTCCAACCTGAACAATTATATCAGAAGAATTTATAATTTCTGACTCATCTTCTAAAACTTTAGCACCCATATCTTTGAACTGATCGTCTCTTATGCCAAGATGAGAACCATAATTTTGAATTAAATTTACTTCAAATCCAAGAGAAATATATTTTTTTATAATTTCAGGCGTAATAGCAATTCTCTTTTCAAGATTTTGATTTTCTAGTACAGACCCAATTTTCATTTTGGAACCTTACAATAAGAATATTGCCATTAATACCAAAATACATATAACAGCGACAGTTCCCCACAGAACAAACTTAGTAAAATTATTCCAAGTATTTTTATGGTTTTCGTTATCCATAAAAATTATTTTTGTCTTGCTTTAAATTTAGGATTAGTTTTATTTATAACATAAACTCGACCTCTTCTTCTCACTAACTTTGAATTGAGATCTCTTTTTTTTATAGATTTAAGTGAACTTTTTATTTTCATAATTTCTACTTTCTATAAACGATCTTATATAATCTTTCAAATCTATTTTTCCATATCTTTGTATAATATTATTTCCATGAGAAATCTTAGTTAAAGCTGATGCATATCTTTCACCTGATCGAGGCTTTAAAAACTTAATCTTTCTATTATACAAATTAGCCACTTCCAAGATGGAATAAGATTTTTTATGAGAAATGCTGTAATGTCTGCATTTGTTTTTCTTCCATGCTTCAAAACATACTTCGATAGTATCCAAAATATGAGTAAATCGCCTCGATTGATAACCAGGCTTAACTACAGTTAGAGGTTTATTTTTATCATATAAATCCTCAAAAATTCCTATAACTGTTGACATTGTTCCTGTCTTAATTTGATTGGGACCATAAACATTATAAAAATAAATAACCTCATATTTAAATGAAAACCATTTTTTCAAATTTTCTAATAATTCTAAATTTTTTGATTTGGTAAATGCATATGGAGACAAATTAGTATCTTTACCATTATTACCAAGACTAGCAGAGGTTGCCGAATAAATTAATTTAATTGAATTATCTAAACAAAATTTAAAAACTGATTTTGAACCAATAGAGTTAGAGTCGTAACACAAATCAAAATCTTCAAAACTTCTATAAATTCTGGAGTACTCCCCAAAATGAAAAATTGAATGAATTTGATTTTTGAATTTAAACAATTTTTTGTTTATTAAACTTGTATTAGATTTTATATAAACCACTCTATTATTTTTAATATGATTATTTTTGGACCCACTTGAATAATTATCTATACTAATAATTTTATTTTTTGTTTTACTTAACAAGTAGGAAATTAAATTTGAACCTACAAACCCAGCTCCTCCCGTAACAACAATATATTTTTTCATAAATTTAGTTTATTTGATTTGATCTATATCAAGTAACTTTTCAACAATATAATTTACTTTAAATTTTGAAAGTTTGGTTGTGTGTAGTCCAATAAAAAAACCACTTTTTTGAACCAAATCTGCATTTTTAAAAGTTCCTTTAGTTTTTAATTTATACAACTTAATTGCTGGTTGATTTAAAAAATTTCCACTTACAATAGGTCTATTTTCAATTTTAGATTTATTGAGATATTCAATAAATTTTTTTCTTTTAAAATTAATTTTTTTGTTAATTAAGATTGGTAAACCGAACCAGCTTGGTTTTATTTTTTTATTTGACTCAAAAAATAAAAATTGATCATTCCATCTTTTATTTTTTTTGAGTGTTTTAATTATTAAGTTTCGATTTTTTTTTCTAATATTTATAAACTGATTTAAACGTTTATATTGATTGTTAGCAATTGCTGCTGTAACATCTAAAGGTCTTAAATTATAACCACTATTAATAAATAAAAATTTTTCATCTATATTCTTGAATTTCTTTTTATAAAAATTATGAAATTTAGTATCTCTTGACCATCCATGAGATCTTAAAGATTTTAAAATATTATAGTCCTCTAAGTTTTTACAAACTACCATACCTCCTTCGCCAGAAGTAATTTGATGAGAATAATAAAATGAATAGCTGCCAAAATCACCATAATTTCCAAGATTAACATTATTATATTTTGAACCTAAACTTTCACACGTGTCCTCAAATAGAATTAATTTTTTTTGCTCACATATTTTTCTTAACTTGTCCATATTTGTAGATAGTCCCAAGATATGGACACACATAATTGCCCTTGTTTTTTTTGTTATTTTTGAAACTAAGTCTTCAATATTTAAGTTTAAATTATTTATATCAATATCTACAAAAACTGGTTTTAATCCATACTGAACAATAGGCCATAGTGAAGTAGACCAGCATATGGCTGGAATTAAAACTTCATCATTTTTTTTTAAATACTTTTTTCTCATAGGATTGCATGCTGCAGCAATACTTAAAAGGTTTGCTGATGATCCTGAATTAACCATTAAAGCAAAATTAGATTTATTTTTTTTAGCAAATTTTTTTTCAAATTTTAACGTTTCCGATGACATTGTAATTTGTCCTGACTTAATTACTTTAATTCCTTCATTTAAATCTTTTTTTGAAAAAGCATTTTCTAAAAGTGGATAAGTAAATTTATTGCTCATTAATAGAATATTTTGTTTTTTTAAAATTTTTATAGTACTCATTTATTATATCATCAATTCTATCTTTAGGCTTCCAACCTAATTTTAATATTTTTAAATTATTTGAAACTAAATTTTTACCTTTTTTCATATTAAAAAATGAAATTTTTTGATTTTTAAAAAATTTTTTTTTAATCAATAAAACCAAGTTCTTTAAATAATATTTTTTTCCAGAACCAATATTGAATATTCCTTTTGCTTTTTTTTTAAATAAACAATTTATTGCTGATACTATATCTGATGTAGATATAAAATCTCTATATTGATTTAAATCTGAAAATTGAGATACTTTTCTTTGTTCAGAAAGTAAATTGAATATTGAGGGTATCAAAAAAGATTTATGTTGACCATAGTCTGTAAAACTAAATATTCTTCCTATTGAATAATTTATTTTCGTATTTTTCATATTTTTTAAAATATAATTTTCAGATAAATATTTTGTGGTCGCATAATAAGATAAAGGATTTAATTTGGAATTTTCTTTTATTTTTGAATCACAAGTTTTATAAACATGTGATGTTGAAGCATAAAAAAAGAAAAAATCATTTTTATTTTTATGTTTCACAATAGAATCTACTATTGTTTTAGTTGCTAAAAAATTAGTTCTATAGGCTAATAATTTATTTTTTTTTACCCTTTTTAATGGAACAATAGCTGCAAGATGAATGAATGCATCAAATTTTTTGGTTCTTATCCATTTTTTTAATTTATTTGAATTACAAATATCAAAGTTAACTATTTGATAAGAATATTTATTTAATTTACTAATAAACTTTTTCCCTAAAACTCCATTTGCGCCTGAGATTGCAATTATTTTTTTTTTAACTTTCATAAATTTCTTAATTTAAGATGTAATCATTATATTATTAGATTTTATTAAAAAAGTTTTAACAGTTTTTTTTAAGATTTATAATATCGGAAAAATATATATATGCCTGGCAACGTCCTACTCTTCCAAATCTTAAGATTAAGTACCATCGGCGCTGAAAGGCTTGACTTCCGAGTTCGAAATGGTATCGGGTATTACACTTTCGCAATAATTACCAGGCCAGGACTTTATAATTAAAAAAATTGATTTGTAAATATAATTTTTAAAAAAAGTAAGTTAAATAATTGAATTTATATAGCTTTATTTGTTTTGATGAAAAAATTCAAAATAAAACCCATATGAAGCCAAAAGAAAGATCCGTTCCATGTTGTAAAAAAACTTCCAGCAGGAACGAGGTTCGGTAAGACAGTATAGATGACTAAAAATAAAGAACCACAAGCAAAATATTTGTATTTGTCATCAATTGTTTTAATTAATAAAATTTTTTTAAAAAAACTTTTTATTATCGAAAACATAAATATATAAAAAAAAAGTACCCCAATTATTCCTGTTTCAACTAAAATTTGTAAAAAAAAGTTATGAGAATGATTTGGAGAGCAAAATTTATGCAGATGGTTTGGGTTTGGATCTTTTAACTTAATACAATTTACATGATAATTTTTTAAACCTGTTCCAATAAATTTATGTTTTTCCCATACATTAATAGAAGAATGATAAATTCTACCATAACTTGATTGAGGAATATTTTTAATTATTTTTAGTGTTTCATTTGCTCTTTGTTGAAAAAAATTATTACTAGAATAAATTAAAAAAATAAAAATAGTTAACGTTAAAATAAAAATAAATAATTTTTTTATATCTTTAAATAATAAGAAAATTATAAAGCAGATTGATATTATTAAAAAACTTGTTCTTTCTCCACTTACTAAAATTGTAATAAATATTAAAGATAAAATTAAGAATGCAAAAGTTTTATCTTTAAGATCATAAAATTTATACATACCTAGGTAATAAATAATTAATGGAGCTGATATTTTTGCCAAAAATGCTCCTATAATTAATTCGTCACCAAACGGACCACTCAATCTTCCTATATACTGGTTCGGCAAATTTAAAAATGGACTTAAAAAAGTTCTTTTATCCAAAGTATAACCCTCAGCTTTGTATCCAAAAATATCTATACCTGTAAAAAACTGAAGTAAAGTATCTAAAGAAACAAGTACTAGTATTAAAGTCCAAAAATTAATTAGTAATTTTAAGTATTTTTCTGGTTTAAAAAAAAAATAAATAAATATTGTAAAAAAAAAAAATCTTAATTGAGAAAAACTAGCCTTAAAAGCTTCTATAAAATTTTCAGCATAAAAACTTGAAATTAAAAGAAAAATATAAAATAGACTAAATGTCCAAAAAATAGTCTTAATCGACTTTAAAACTTCAAATCCTTTACAAATTTCATAAACTGTCAAAAGAGATACAAGAATTAAAAAAATATTAACTGCAGCTGAACCTATTATTAATGTTAATGGGAATATTATTATTAAAATGTTATAAATCTTTTCATTATTTAAATATAATTTAGACATATGTATAGAGAGTTGAATTTAATAATATTTATTTTTTAATAACTCTATATCCGAAAGTACCATTTCTTTTGCTAACTGTTTTAAATTTATTTTTGGTTTCCATTTCAAAATTTTTTTAGTTTTTGAAGAATTACCCATAAGATTATCTACCTCTAAAGGTCTAAAATATTTTTTGCTGATTCTAACTAAAACTTTTTTTGTTTTTTTATCATAACCTATTTCTTTAAGGCCCTTTCCTTTCCATGCTAAATTTATTCCAATTACTTTAAACGATATTTTTATAAATTCTTTTACTGAAACTGTTTTTCCTGTTGATATAACATAATCATCAGGTTTTTTATAATTTACAATTTTCCACATTGTTTCTACATATTCTTTAGCATGGCCCCAATCTCTTTTTGCATAAATATTACCAACATAAATACAATTTAATTTTTTTAAAAAAATTTTAGCAATTCCCATTGAGACTTTTCTTGTGACAAATGTTTCCCCTCTTCTAGGGCTTTCATGATTAAATAGTATCCCATTTGATGCATGAATATTGTAAGCGTTACGATAAATTTTAGTGATATGATATGAATATAACTTTGCAGCAGCATATGGACTTTGAGGCTCAAATTTTGATTTTTCATCTTGAGGCGGCTTAGTACTTCCATATAATTCTGAAGTCGATGCTTGATAATATTTACAATTTAGTCCTAAATTTTTAATAATTTCTAATATTCTCAATGCACCTAATGCATCTGCATTAGCTGTATATTCTGGAGACTCAAAACTAACTGCAACATGTGATTGAGCTGCTAAATTATAAATCTCGTTTGGCGTAATTTTTTTAATAACGTTATATAATGCTAAACTGTCAACAACATCTCCATAATGTAAAATTAAATCATTTTTAAGATGAGGCTCTTTTATTAAATGATCAATTCTTTCTGTGTTGTAAGAAGAACTTCTTCTTTTAATTCCATGAACAATGTAATTTTTTTTTAATAAAAATTCAGCTAAATATGATCCGTCTTGACCAGTTATACCAGTGATTAAAGCTATTTTTTTTTTCATTTCAATTTTAAAGTTGAGAATTAATACTACATTTTTTTATAAAATTTGTAAGTTTTTTTTATACCTTCCTCAAGTGAGGTTTTTGCTTTCCAACCAATTTTACTTTTAACTTTATCGACTCTAGGAATTCTCCTTAGAATATCCTCATATTTATTCTGATATAGCTTTTTTGTATCAATAAAATTAAATTTGATTTTATCTTTATGAATTTTTTCAAATATTTTTTTAACTTCTAATATTGAGTTTTCTTTATTTGAACCAACGTTAAACACTTCACTATAAGTTTTTTTATTATTAAAAATTTTTATAATACAATCACAAGCATCTTCAATAAATGTAAAGCATCTTGTCATTTTACCATTATCATAAATGTTTACTTTTTTATTATTAATTATTTTTTCTACAAAGCTTGAAATGATAAAATTCGGTCTTTGATAAGGACCATAAATGTTAAAAAATCTGACTATTGTAAATTTGAATTTTGGAAATTTTTTTTTGAACCCATAAATTAAATGTTCACATGTTGATTTTACAGAACTGTAAGACCATCTCGAAATATTTGTTGGACCTAAGACACGATCAGATGTCTCGTGCCAGGGTAACTTTAAATTTTTACCATAAATTTCACTTGTACTTGCAAATATAAAGTGGGAATTAAATTTTTTTGATAAATTTAACAAATTAATTGTAGGATAGAAAATACTTAAAATTAATTTAAAAGGATCCTCTATATATGAGGATACACCAACTCCAGAAGCTAGATGAAGAATTATATCAACTTTAACATTAAATTTTTTATAAAAATTTTTTTTTGAAAGATCAGATTTTATATAAGTAAAGTTTTTTTTTTTTTTATAAATATATAAATTATTTTTATTATTTAAATTTTTATTATCTACAACATAAATATCAATTTTTTTTTTAATAAGTTTTTTAATTATGTTGGTTCCAATAAAACCCGCACCACCAGTTATTAAAATTTTTTTCACCAGCCAACTCCTAAAAAACTATAACTTTTTTTTATTCGTTTTATTTGTTCCTTTGAAAAATAATATCTTCCATCAACAATCAAACCTTTTCTGTTTATTTTTTTCATTATTTTATTTAAATTTTTCTTAAATTCATGGTGACCGTTCATAAAAAAAATAACATCATATTTATTTCTTTTTTTTAAAATCTCTTTAAAATTTTTAAAATTCGTTTTTGAGAATTTGCTCAAAATATCACTAGTTTTCACTAATGGATCGCTTATAAATAATTGATTAACAAATTTTTCTTTCCTAATTAAATTTATAAATTTTTCTACAGGAGTGAACCTTGTATCTCCTGTATTACTCTTAAAGGAATAACCAAGTATTAAAATATTTATATTTTTATATTTTAATTCTTGAATTTTATTTTTAAATATTGAAAAGAGAAATTTAGGCATACTTTCATTTATTTTTCTTGATATTTTAGGAGTATGCATTTCTAAATTTATTTTTTTTGCAAATTCACTTAAAAACCAAGGGTCTTTTGTCAAACAATAACCTCCAACACCTACAGAAGGAGTTAAAATATTAACATATGAAGATCCCTTCTTAAGCGTGTTTGCAGCCTTGATTACATCCAAAGCATTGACATTCAAATTATTACATATTTTTCCAACTTCATTTCCTAAAGATATGTTTAAATCAATCCACAAATTATCAAATAATTTTATTAACTCTGCTTCAGTAGAATTATTAGTTTTAATTATTTTAACTTTTAAGTGTTTTTTAAAAAAACTTTCAGCAGTATCTGCACTCTTTTTATCTATACCACCAATAATAATTGGCAATTTTTTAAATTCTTTTATCATATTGCCTTCTGCAATTCTTTCAGGCGAAAAGCATAATAAAACTTTCTTTCTTTTAAAAAATTTATTATATATTTCTTGAGTTGTGTTTGGAGGAACAGTTGATTTAATAATAATTAAAGAATTTTTTTTTACATATTTTGAAATTTTTTGCATTGATGAATATAAGTAAGATAAATTAACTTTATTATTTTGAATTGGTGTACCTACAGTATTTATTATTACCTGAGATTTTGAAACAGATGAAAAATCATTTGAGCATAAAATTTTTTTTTTTTTAATTTGACTTATTAAGGCGTTTTTTAAATAGGGTTCTTGAAAAGGACATTGAAAATTATTTAAATTCTCTATATGTTTTGTATTATTATCAATTCCATAGATTGTTTTTGACTTTAAAGATAAAACTGTAGCAATTGCTGACCCTATATGACCAAGACCAACTATTGCTACTTTTTTCATATTATTTAACTCTTTTTAAAAATCCATTTGGATTACAACTTAATAAAACTTTATTATTTATTTTTTTATCTATTACAAATTTTTTAGACGACTTTAGAAATTTATTTACTGCCCCTAATGGATTATTATTCTTATTCCAATCTCTTTTTCTCATTTGATTTGGTTTAATAAAATTTAAAATTGTATCACAACAAATAATATAAGAATTTTTATTAACTAATTTTGAATACATAGTTAGCTCTTTTAAAACATGTTTTTCTGTATGATCTGAATCTAAAATAACAATCACTTTTTTTTTATTTACTAGGTTTTGAATTTTTCTAAAGGTACCATCATGAGTTGAGGAGCCCTCAATAATCTTAATTCTTTTTGAAATTTTTCCTTTATTCAAAATTCTTCTTTTTAAATCTTTTGGTACAAATATATCTAATCCAATTAATTTACCTTTCCCTATATTATCTAGAATTGATGCAATAAATAGACCAGTGCCACCCCAAGCAAAGCCAATTTCAATAACAAAATCAGGTCGTGTATCATATATTACATTTTGTATTAAAAAAAGATCTTCGGGTAAATTTAAGGAAGTTTCACCAAGAAATTTAGTTTGGTGGATATACATATATTTATCTGCCCGCTCTATAACTTTATGTGCAGACTTAATCAATTTTTTATCTTTTGACATTTTAGAAGCATGATGTTCTAAAACTTTTTCAAATTTTTTCTTAGTGTAAATTTTTTTTTTCATTTTATTTAAAAAATTCTTTAATTTCTTTTATTATTTTATTTTGTTTATTTTCAACCAAATATGGAAAAATAGGTAGTGATATTATTTCTTTAGAGATTTTTTCTACATTTTTTAGATTATGTTTTTTCAACTTATTGAATGCTTTTTGATTATGGAGCGGAATAGGATAATGTATGCCCAATAATATTTTTTTATTATCTTAAAAAATATTTATCATGTTCTACCAAGTAATATAAAAAAGTATTTTAGAAAAAATATGTTATTTTTTTTTTCCAAAAATAATAATTAAAAAAATTGATGAAAAGATTGAGATTAAAAAGAATAGTTTGTTGTCAAATGAGTAAACTAAATATGTTGATAACAAACAAATCAAAGAGTTAAAAATATTAAACTTTAAAACATAAAGATGGGTTTTTCCATTATGTATCACAGGTTTTAAAAAAAAATAATCATAAAGTCTTGACCAGGGGAGTTCTCTTTTGATTATTGTTTTAATAAATAAAGTAATCGTTACATCGATAATGGGATATGAAAATATTGTAAAAGCCAAAATTAGTTCACCATTAGAAATAAGTGAAAATAATAAGAAACCATTTATAAAACCAATTGGTATACTTCCAGTATCACCTATAAACATTTTTGCTTTTGGAAAATTAAAAAAAATTAAAAATATTAATGAAATTGGAATAAGCAGAATAGATATTTCATAAGCAACAGAATACTTATTAGTTAAAAATGAAAATAATAATATATTAAAATATATATTTAGATTTGTTACAGACATCATTCCATCAGTTCCATCAATGAAATTTGTAGTATTGATAATGTAGACCCAAAAATACAATACTAATAAATACTCCAACTTAAGTGGTAAAAATTCTGTTATTGGAAAATGAATTGTGGAAAGTGAAATAAAAACAAGTGTAATTTGAATTATAAGTCTATAAACAGGATGTAATCCATAGAACTGATCTGAAATTGCACTTAATAAAAATAAAATAAAAACAATATAAATAATTTCTGGTCGAGGAATTTCTTTTTCCCAATTCACCATAAAACCATTTGT
>CACEFK010000009.1 GCA_902558835.1 uncultured Pelagibacteraceae bacterium | reverse complement strand
GATAGATAAAAAGCCTTATGCTGATTATATTGTAACTCAGTGGTTACTTGATCCTCAGCCTATTATAGATTTTATTTCTAAGCAAAGCGTACCAGTGCATGTGGGAATTACTGGGCCATTAAAAATATCTAGCTTAATTAAATTTGCTAATATTGTTGGGGCAAAAAATTCCTTAAACTTTCTTAAATCTAATTTTACTAAGGCATTAGATTTATTGAAACCTAAAGACCCTAATGATTTAATTGGGAAAGTTAAATCGCATACTGATAACTTCCACATTTATACATTCGGCGGCTTGAAGGAAACTAACAAGTGGTTGAAGGAGAATAGTTATGTCTAATGAATTTGACTATACTAAACTAAAACATGTTACTTCTGTTGATCAATCAGATAGAGAAGTACCATATAATTTAAGACAAAGTGGGCCAACAAAAGTTGAAATGCTAATTTCAACAAGGGTAAGAAAATCACCTTATTGGCATTTATCAATGCAGGCTGGTTGTTGGAGAGCAACTGTATACAACAGAATTTATCACCCAAGAGGTTATGTAAAACCTGAAGATGGTGGAGCTATGGTTGAATACGATGCTATCGTTAACCATGTAACTATGTGGAACGTTGCTGTTGAAAGACAAATAAGAGTAAAAGGTCCTGATGCAGAAAAATTTACTGACTATGTAATTACTAGAGATGCAACAAAAATTTCTCCAATGAGAGCAAGATACGTTATTTTATGTAACGCTTATGGTGGAGTTTTAAATGATCCAATTCTTTTAAGAATTTCAGAAGATGAGTTTTGGTTTTCACTATCTGACTCTGATATTGGAATGTATTTACAAGGTGTTAATGCTGATGGAAGATTCAATTGTACTATTGAGGAAATTGATGTCAGTCCAGTTCAAATACAAGGACCTAAATCAAAAGCATTAATGAAAGATTTATGTGGCGATCAAGTTGATTTTGATAATATGCCTTTCTACGGCTTAGCAGCAGCTAAGGTTGGAGGAAGAGATGTTGTTATTTCTCAGTCCGGTTTCTCAGGTGAAGCTGGTTATGAAATTTATTTAAGAAATTCAACTTTGTACGCTGAAGATATGTGGAATGCTGTGCTTGCGGCTGGAAAAAAACATAGCTTGATGGTTATTGCTCCTGCTCACCATAGAAGAATTCAAGCGGGTATTCTTTCATGGGGACAAGACATGGATCAGCAACACAATCCGTTCCAATGTAATTTAGGTTATCAAGTTTCTTTGTCTGGAAAAGGAGAATGGAACAAAACTGCAGATTATGTTGGTAAGGCTGCACTAGAGAAAATGAAAGAGGAAATAAAAGCAGGAAAAAAACCTTACAAACTTCAATTAGTTGGTATGGAATTAGGCGGTAAACCTATTGATAATTATGCACCTGACTTTTGGCTAGTTTCCCCAGAAAGTGGTGGTGATCCAGTAGGATTTTTAACATCACCATGGTGGCATCCTGAGAAGAAAACAAATATTGCTATGGGATATGTTCCTTTCGATGGAACGTTAAATGCAAATGGTTTTCCAAAAGGAAAAGTGGGAACTAAATATAAAGTTCATTTACCAGAACAATATTCAGAAACTCCAGGAACACCTGTAGATGCTGTTGTGGTGGATATTCCATTCAAAGAGTCTTTCAACGCAAATACAAGAGAAGTTGTAAAAGGCTAAAATTTACTAAGGGGGAGCTAATTTCAGCTCCCCTTTTAAATTCTAATGACCAAAAGTTTTCTAATAGCAGTTTGCATTATCATTGCTATTGCTTTAATAATATTTCCATTAATTGTTTCTTATAAGGCTCAAAAAAATAAAAATAAAAAAAATTAATGTTTGCTGAATTTTTAAATATAATTTTTAAGTCAATAAAATTAGACAAAACTCTTTATTCGGATAATAAAAATTTTGGAGAAGCATCAATATATTTTGCTGGGATTATAATGATCCTAGATGGTATCGCTGGAGCAGTAGCGGCTAATACCATTATAAAAACAGCAATTGCAATGTCTGGTCTAACTGCAATAGTTACTTGGCTAATATGGGCGATTTTTATATTTGTTATTGGAGTTAAATTATTTCCTGATAAGCAAACCAAAGTTTCATTCAAAAAAGTTTTAACAGCTGTTGGATTTGCACATGCCCCTGGTTTATTAAGATTTTTTGCGGTCACACCAGATTTAATGATACCAATAATCTTTCTTACCCAATTTTGGATTTTTGCAGGTTTAATAATTTCAACTAAACAAATATTAAGTTTAAAATCTAATTTTAAATCTTTTGGGATTGTACTTTTATCTTTTTTAATAATTGCATTTTTATCTATCTCATTTGTAATGAGTAGAATGAATATGCTTCCAGTAAGTCAAATCAGCTAAAGTGGAAATATAGTCTTAGATACTCTACAAGATTTACATAATTTAAAACCAGTAAGAATTAAATTTTGAGTAACACTCTCGTCTTCCTCTTTGCATTCATCGCAAATATTATTTAATTCTTCAGTATCTATCTTTGGATTTTTTTCATCAATTTTATCAATCATTATCTGTCAAACCAGCACCTGCCGCACCCTCTTTTAAACTGTCACTCTCTTCAACAAAAGTTTCTTCAGATAACTTGTATAAATTATTCCATTCATCGTATGTAAAATTATCTTCATTTTCAAGTAGATTGACCTCAATTGTATTCGCTATCTTTGGAAATTCTTGATCAATAAAATTTGAAATAATATTTACATTTAAATTTAATAATATTTTTTTTTCATCTATTTTTACATTAATTTTTTTTCCAATAATTTCTGATGAACGACTTATGAAGGAAATAAATATTATTGGATAAGCAACATTTTTAAACTCAATTTTTTTTAAATTTTCTAAAACATTTATTTGGTCTAAAAAACTAACACCTAAAGTAATTGGACAGTAAGGATTATTTGATGAAGAGTTATTTTCACTAATTGAATTTAAATTTTCAAATTTACTTTTATTTTTTTCATTAAAATAATCATTAAGGTGTTTAATTCCTGGTAAACTAAATAGCTCTAACAGTCTTATACTTTTTCCTGTTTCCTCAGAAATTCCCCATGAATATCCTGCAGCTTTTGAAGCTCTTTTAACAGTAGTTTCAATTTCACTCAGTGATTTCATTATTAAATATTAGTTTTATATACCCACTGCTCGTCATAACTTTTTAACTCATTTGGAAGTGGAGCTCCTTGGAACATACAAATTCTTAACCATTTGTCAGATCGTGGATCAAATTTTAATGCCCCAAAAAAAGATAATTTTAATCTTAGCATATCAATTGGCATTAAATCTTTACCAATTGTGTTGTCTTGTATTTCTGAATAAGGAAATTTTTCTACAATGAAAGCCCTCCTCACAACATGTCTTAAGTCAGAATTTGATGCTAAAAATTCAGCAATAGTTAAACTATTTTTTGAGACTAATAATTTATCATAAAGTTTTTTTATATCTCTTGCTATTGCTAAAGGCTGTTCTAATTCTGATCCATGCTCCTCAAAACGATCAGCTAATCTAGGTTCCTCTTTATTTTTTGAAATAAACCAAAAGTTTTTATTATTTTCTTTTTCTTCAAAATTAATATCTAAAATGTTTGGATACTTTGCTTCAATGATATTACGCAATTCTTCAACTTTTCTATGAGTTGGAATATTAAAATATTTTTCCTCATCTGAGCTCATTTCTTTTACCAAAGGATTTACAATATTATTATAAGGTTCCATCATTATTGAAACAATGTATTCAATACATTCCTCGCAAGTATTATCCTCCAACCATTGATATATTTTGTTAAAAGGATATTCGATCTCAAAATTAAAATCTTTATTTATAAAGTTTAAAAATTTTTCAACATCTTTTAGTAATGATGTGATTTTTGTTTGCTGATATTCACTATCAGTATTCCAGCTTGTAATATTTTTTAAAGATTTTTTTACACAATCTATAAACAAATCACTATCTTGAATTTCTACATCTTTGATTTCTCTAATTTTCTTAAGTGCTTTTTCTCTACTTAAAATCCAATTATTTAATAGAGTTGGGTGATTGACTATAAATGGAGCCATTCCCAAACCTGTGGAATTACCTATTCCCAAGTTTTTACAAATATTATCATCTAGCTTAACAGCTGTTTTTGGATTTTTATAATAAGCAACATGATTAACTTGATCAAAAGTAAATTGTCTTACCAAATATACCAACATCATTTCTAATCTGAATGGACCATTAATTTCTTCACGATTTTTAATTCTAAAACGATCTGCAAGACCAAATTTACCCGAGCCATATACTGCCGTGGTTCTATATAAATAGCCTACTTTTGATAATAAGTTTAAATCTGGCTGCTGACCTTTGCTCAAACTTTCAACTACATGATTATAAACTCTTACTGATTTGTTTGCTCTAGATAAAGTTAATTCTTTATAAGAAAGTCTACCGACTTCTTGTTTTGGAACTTCATTTTTTAATCTTTCAATGTCTTTTTTTGTAGGAACTCCATCGTGCAATGTAAAAGCAGCATCCCATTTTGTTGCAATAACTCTATCTGATCTTTCTTCATCTTTGATTTCATTTGCAAAACAAACTAAAGAATAAACTCTTTTATTTTTTTTAAATGAATAAACAGCTTCTCCAAAACCATTTTCATTTAAATTAAATAAATCTCTTTTATACTCCCACTCTTTAAATTCATTAAGAAAACTTCTTAAAAAAGATAATTTTGATTGATGAAAAGATCCTAGCCTTGATAATTTCATTATTTTATTAGGGTCTCTTAATTCAACTTTCATAATTAGATAGATTTATAAAAATTGTACCAGTTATTTCCAAGTATTCCATGTGTCTCGGTATCTGAAAAACCTGCTTTTTTTAGACCTTTTTCAATATTTGAGAACCCTCTTGCATCAAGAAACCAGTCAGGTTGTTTTGGAAAACCTGGTTTATTTTTTGAACCTTCGCCATAATTTTTACTTTTAGACCAAGAACCATTTCTCATCCATTCAACAACAGTATCTGGATGATCTAAACAAAGATCTGATCCTATTCCTATTTTTTTAACATCCATTATTTCAGCTGTTTTGGCCACCATTTCACAAAAACTATCTAGAGTACAATTTGTGTTATCTTTTAAGTGATGAGGATATAATGATAAGCCTAACATACCGCCACTATCACTCAAAATTTTTAATAAATCTGAGGATTTGTTTCTTTTAGCTGGATGCCAAAAAGAAGGATTGGCATGAGTAATTGCAATTGGTTTTTCACTAAACTCAATTGCATCTATAGTACTTTTTTCTGCAGAATGTGACATGTCAACTACAAGCCCAACTCTATTCATTTCTCTTATAACCTCACGTCCAAAATTTGTAACTCCACTATCTACTTTTTCATAACAGCCTGTTGCTAGCAAAGACTGGTTATTATAAGTAAGTTGCATAAATCTACATCCTAATTGATGAACCTTTTCAACAAGATTTATGTCATCTTCAATTGGTGAACAGTTTTGAAAACCAAAGAATATTGCAGTTTTGTTCTGTTTATTAGCTTTATCAATATCTTGGAAATTTTTACCAAGAAAAATTAAATCGGAATTTTCATGAAATAATTTTTCCCATTTTTTAATTTCAAGTTGTAATTCATCAAAATCTTCATGGTAAACAATAGTAACATGAACAGCATCTAATCCAGCAGATCTGTTAATCTCAAAAATTTTCCTAGACCAATTACAATATTGAAGATTGTCGATTTTATAATTCATAGTATGCTTAACTCTAATCAATATGTATTTTAAATACTATAAATTTTATTGAAATTTTAAGTTAATTTTGAAATAAATAGATTGATCAATTTTCATGAAAAAAAATAGTAAATTAAAAGTTTCAATCATAATGGGAAGTCAATCTGACTACAAAGTGATGAAACTGGCCGAAAAAACCTTAAAAAAAATTGGAGTTTCGTTTGAAACAAAAATTATATCTGCTCACAGAACACCACAAAGAATGTATGAATATGCTACAAAAGTTGAGCAAAATAATATAGGAGTAATAATTGCAGGTGCTGGAGGATCTGCTCATCTTCCAGGGATGATATCAGCACTTACTCATGTGCCAGTACTTGGTGTTCCTGTTGAAAGTAAAAAACTAAAAGGGTTAGATAGCTTGTTATCAATTGCGCAAATGCCTAAAGGAATACCTGTAGGAACACTTGCTATAGGAGAGGATGGCGCCATTAATGCTGCCTTATTAGCTGCAGCAATAATTGCTAATAATAATTCAAATGTTCGAAAAAAACTTAAAAATTTTAGAACATCACAAACTAAATCTGTAAAGAAATCTCCAAAATAAAATGTCAGAAATTACTCTTGGTATCATTGGAGGTGGTCAACTTGGAAGTATGCTTGCAATTGCGGCTAAAAAATTAAGTGTTAAAACTGTTGTTTTTTGTGATGACATAGATGCGCCAGCACAAAATTTTTGCAATCAATTTGTGACAGGAAGTTACGATAATAAAGAAAAAATATCAGAATTTATAAATCAAGTTGATTTAGTAACTTATGAATTTGAAAATATTCCATTTGAAACATTAAATGAAATAAACAAATTTAAACCTGTTTTACCAAAGCCTTCTGTTAACAGATTAATTCAACATCGATTGGCTGAAAAAGATTTTGTTAATAAATTAAATATTAGAACAACCAGATATGTTTCAATCGAAAAAAAATCTGATATTGATGCTCTGGAAGATTTTTTGCCAGGAATATTAAAAACAACAACACTTGGTTATGATGGCAAGGGTCAATATCCAATTAAATCAGGTAATGATCTTAATTCATTGAATATTGATTTTTCAAAAGGATATATTCTTGAAAAGTTTGTAAAATTAAAAAAAGAGATTTCAATTATAATCACAAGATTTAGTAATAATAAATATGAAATTTATGAACCAATAGAAAACACTCACGAAGATCAAATTTTAAAATATTCAAAAATACCTGCTGAAATTAATGAAAAGATTTTTAATCAATCTAAAGATTGGGCAATGCTAATAGCTGAAGAACTTAAATATGTAGGAACTTTATGTGTAGAATTTTTTATTGATAGAAATGATAATCTTTATGTTAATGAGATTGCTCCAAGAGTACACAATTCAGGACATCTAACAATAAATGCATTTAATATTAGTCAATTTGAAAACCATATAAGAGCTGTGTGCGGTTTAGATCAAATTCCATTAAAAAAAATATCTAATGCTAAAATGATGAATTTACTTGGCGATCAAATTACTCATTATAGAAAAATGCAAAAATTTAATGATAATGAATTTTTCTTTGATTATTTAAAAAAAGATATAAAAGAAAAAAGAAAAATGGGTCACATCACAACTTTGGTATAAATGTTAAAATCTATAGAGGGTAATTTTGATAATCCAGAAGTTAATGAGCTTCTAACAAAACATTTTATAGAACTAAGAGCTGCATCACCAGAGGGAAGTGCTCACGTCCTAGATATTCCTGGTTTAAAAGTACAATCAATTAAATTTTGGAGTTTATGGAATAATGAAAAATTGATCGGTTGTGGTGCTTTAAAATTTTTAGATAAAGAACATGGGGAATTTAAATCTATAAGAATTCATGATAATTTTAGAAATCAAGGCCAAGGAATTAATGTAATCAACCATTTAATCAATGAAGCTAAAAAGCTCCAAATAAAAAGATTAAGTATCGAAACAGGAGCAGGTGATTTTTTTATACCAGCAAGAAAACTATTCAAAAAAACTGGTTTCACTGTATGTGAACCTTTTGCACACTATAAAGAGGACATAAATTCTGTTTATTTAACTATGCTTATTGACAATATTTAAAAAATTATTTTTTTAATTGATCTATTTTGTTGACAAAACCCTATAAAATCTAAAGAAAGCCAATATTACTTAATTATAAGTAATAATTAACATAACAAAAAATAAGAAGATAAATATGAGTCTACAAGGTAAAGTAAAATGGTTCAATCCAACCAAGGGTTTTGGTTTTATTGAAAGAGAAGATAAAGAAAAAGATGTGTTTGTACATGTTTCAGCAGTAAGAGATGCTGGTATGAACGGTTTAGATGAGGGTCAAGCTTTGACTTTCGATGTTGAAGATGGTCCTAAAGGTCCTTCAGCAGTTAACTTAAAAACTGCATAATTTCACACTTCCTATTGGCTGAAAAATTTAATTTAAATGATAAATTTAATATTCAGCCAATACCTTATTTAATAACAACCTTTAAACACAAATATTAATTATAGAATTAAGTTAAAAAATTAATAAATTAATCAAAAAACATGATTGGAATTTTAGGTGGAATGGGAACTCAAGCAGGTCTTGATTTTTGCAACAAGCTTGCTGTTCTGAATAGAGGAAAGATTGATCAAGAGTATCCATTATTTTTACTCTATAACAAATCAAATATTCCAGGTAGACCTGAGTCTATAGGTTCTCAAACAAAAAATCTTTCAAACAAATCTACAAATAAAACAAGTAGAGAAAAATATAACAAAGTTTTAAAGAGTTTACTCAAAGGTTGTAAACTTCTCGAAAATAATAAATGTAAATTTATAGTAATACCTTGTAATACAGCTCATTATTGGTTCAATGATTTACAAAATAAAATCAATATACCAATAATCAATATGCCAAAAGAAGTTTTCAAATTTACGAAAAAAAAATGTAAAAAAAACTCTAAAGTTGGTCTCCTAGCAACCGAGGGTACACTTAAAACTGGAGTTTATAAAAAATTTTTTAACAAAGATTATCAATTAATAGAACCATCTCAAAAAATACAAAAATTGTCAGTTAATAAAGCTATTAAATTAGTTAAAATGGGTAATGTAAAAGCCGCTGCAAAAGCAATTAAACCTGCAATTGACTCCTTAATTAAAATGAAGTGTAAAAAAATTATTTTAGGTTGTACAGAGCTTCCTATTGCAATTTTTGCATTTAAATCATTTGAAAATGTAAAATCCTCGAAAATATTTTTAGACCCTAATTTAATTTTAGCTCATTCAGCTATGATTAAGCATAAAAATTAGCTTATGCCTAATAAGACTGAAAAGCCATATGTATTAAGAGCTGCTGAATTTGTTTATTCAAATATAATTGAAATTAAAAAACAAAATCCTGAAATCAATAATATACAAGCATTCGAAATTTTTATGACTACCAAAGAATATGGAGTTTTAAGTTCTGGGGAATTTCATGATAAATGGTTTTTAGAACTTAAGAATAATGAATTTATTGACTCGATTACTAAAAAAAAAATTAATGAAGAAACTTTTAGACTTTTACAGCTTCAAAAAGACTCTATGGTAAAATTTTTAATGAAAATACCTAAGCTTTATTATACTAAAAGTCATTTTCCATTAGAAATTTCACAAAGAGCTTTCGATCATTTGTGGAGAGTTTGTGAAAGCTATGAAATGTGGTGTAAAGAAACTAAACAAGAAAGCTTGATATATCTAAATATTATTGATTAGTATTATTGATATTTAGTATTGATCTAGTAACTTCTATTCGTTTTTTAAGTATTTTTTGTAAATTTTGATTATCTAGTTTTTGTCTAGTTATTTTAATTCTTGTTTCAACTAGTTGTCTAAAATCTTCATCAAAAGAATTTTTTTCAATTTTTTTATCTATTTCTTCATTGAGTAATGCATCTTTAATTAAAGCAAATGAATTTTTTCCAGTTTCTTTTTCTATATGTTGGTTAACTATGAATTGTGCACTAGCTTTATAGATATTACCTGAAGTAAGAGCTGTTACACTTGGACCGACTAATGAAAAAAAAGGTACAAAACCTGTCAAAAAGAAAAAAGACAGTATAATTGTTAAAATTCTAAATAACCTAGAGTTCATAGCCGAACATTAAGTGATTTGTTATTTTATTACTACTTCAAATTTGCTCATAATAGGTACTGATTTGTTTGATTTTATTTAATTTATTTGTTTATTAAACATGATGATTAAAATATTCCCCTTCATATTTATACTTCTATGGTCTTCCGCCTTCATAACTACCAAACCTATCATAGACAATAGTGATCCATTTGCTGCTTTAGCTTTTAGGTTTGCCTTAGTTGCTTTAGGTTTTTTTTTATTTTCTATTTATTCAAAACAAAAAATTATAGTAAGCAAAAAAAACTTTTTTGAATCTTTTTTTAGTGGCGTCTTATTTCATGGCTTTTATCTCGGTGGTGTATTTTACTCAATTTCAATAGGCATGCCTACTGCAATAGCAGCATTAATTGTAACCCTTCAACCAATTCTCACAAATGGATTAAGTGGTCCCGTCTTAAATGAAAAAGTATCTACAAAACAATGGATAGGTGTTTTGTTGGGATTTGCTGGTGCAGGACTTGTATTGGGTTTTGATGTTGGTTCTAAAATACCAGCAACAGGACTAATCGCAACAATAATAGCTTTATTAGCAATTACATTTTCAACTTTATGGCAAAAAAAATTAAGTAACAATTTACCATTGTCTGTAAGCAATATGAATCAAGCTCTTGGTGGATGTATATTTCATTTATCAATAATTATTTTGTTTGTTGATCCATATATCGATTTCTCACAAACTTTTATTATTGCAATGAGCCATCAAATATTTTTAGTGTCATTTGGTGCATTTACAATATTAATGTTTTTAATTAAACATAACTCAGCAAGTAAAACTGTTTCTATATTTTTTTTAATTCCGGCAACATCTGCTTTTATGGCGTGGCTTTTCTTAAATGAAAGTTTAACTAGATTAGATCTAATTGGATTTCTAATTACTTCTATAGGTGTTTATATAGTAACAAGAGACTGAAAATTTATTTTATAAAGATTCAAAACCAAACTCTAAAGATGCGTCTGTAATAGAATGATATAAAGATTCGCCAAAACTTCTTAGAGCAAATAATCTTACTTTATTTGGATTTTCACCCAACTTATCTACAGTGAAAGCTATACCATTATAAGTTGAGTTAATTGAATTATTTTTATCTAATGTATTAAAATTAAATGGACATCCTTTTTTCAAAACTTCTATTGTATCATTTCCCTCGATTTCAATAATAGCTCTTGAATGTGATAAATCTGTTACTGCAAAGTCTGTATCTTTAAATTTATCTACTACATTTTTCATTAAATCTTTTTTTGTTGAAACTAAAAGCCAGTTTTTTGGTCCATTCCACATAATTCTTGTAGTTTCATTAAACACTACAGTTAAAGGTTGATTTTTTAATTTTAAACCATCAATATCAATGCTCTCAAATGAAACTGAAGAATTTTTGTACTGTACTATTTGAACGATTAGTAAATTTTTGATTTCAGATATTTTAAGTATATTATTTTCATTTTTACCTTCATAATCTCCGAATTGCCCTTTTATATGAACATTTGATAAAGCTGAAATTAATGTCATGATCTAACTCTTTCACCTTTTGGGTCTACATAATGTGATGAAACTATCTCAACTGGTATTACTTTATTTTTAAGTGGAGACATCGCAAAAAGCTTTTGACCTATCATGTTTTTTCCATCTTTCAAAATTGCCAAAGAAAAAGGATTGTCATATTCAACACTCCAACATGATGCAGAGATATGACCTAATTTGGGGTTTGGTAATGGTGCTTTATCATCTTTAACTAAATGAGAGCCTTCTGGTATACTTGTTTGTTTATCTAATGGAACTACTCCTACTACTCTTTGTCTAACTTCAGCAGTAAATGCAGTTCGTTTTAGTGATCTTTTTCCAATAAAATCTTTCTTTTTACTAACAAGACCTTCTAAAGCGTTATCGTATGGAATTGTTCTACCATCAAGTTCTGACCCAGCAACATGTCCCATTTCAATTCTAAGAGTTGACAATGCTTCTGTTCCATATGGTTGAATTTTAAATTCTTCACCAACTTCCATTATTTTTTCCCACATAAAATTTCCATAATCAGATTCAACATTTACTTCATAAGCAAGCTCACCTGAAAACGAAATTCTAAATATTCTAGCTTTAACACCAAATAAATCTCCCTCTATATAGCCCATGAATGGTAAACCTTCATTTGATACATCAGAATTTGGAAATAATTTTTGTAATAAATCTCTAGATTTAGGTCCAGCGATAGCTGCTCCAGCCCACTGTTCTGTAGTTGAAACTACATTTACATTTAATTCAGGCCAAACGAGTTGCAAATAATATTCTAAATGCGAAAGAACGTTTGCTGCTTGAGCTGTCGTTGTCGTCATATGATAATGATTTTCAGAAATTCTTGTAGTTGTTCCATCATCCATTACAATTCCATCTTCTCTTAACATTACTCCATATCTAGCTTTACCAACTGGTAGCTTCAACCATGCATTTGTATAGACCCTATTTAATAACTCTGCTGCATCTGGTCCTTTAATATCTATTTTACCTAGTGTAGTTACATCGCAAACACCTACATTTGTTCTCACATTTTTTGCTTCTCTTTTTGATCCCTCAAATAAATTTTCATTTCCTCTTTTATAATACCTCGGTCTTAACCAAACACCCGCATCAACAAAAACAGCATTATTTTTTTCATGCCATGAATGCATTGGAGATTTTCTTGTTGGTTTTGAATGTTTTCCAACCTCTCTTCCTACTATTGCCCCAATAGAAACAGGAGTATATGGAGGTCTGAAAGTCGTATGACCTACTGCAGGAACAACTTTATTTTCAATTTCAGATACTAATTGCAATCCATTTAAATTACTTGTTTTTCCTTGGTCTGTTGCCATACCTAAAGTGGTATATCTTTTAACGTGTTCAATTGATCGATATCCTTCTCTTAAAGCTATTTCTATATCAGATACTGCTACATCATTTTGGAAATCTAAAAACCTTTTATAATTTTTACCTTTTGGCAATGGAACGCACCAGAACTTATCATGTTGAGAAGATTTCTTTTCAACAACATTTGGAATAGCTATCTCATTATCATTTTCAGTAATTTTTTTTGATAATTCACTTCCTGCTTTAAATGAAGTTTTTAAAGTTTCCTCCAGTGTAAATACTCCATTGGCTGCACCTAAAGTAATTTCATTTTGTTTTGATTGCCCTGGGACAAATGCATCAATTTCCTCTTTAAACTTCGTTTTATTTCCTGATTGTGAGGTTAAATGAATGGTTGGTGTCCAAAAACCTGAAACACAAATACAATCGCATTGTATATTTTCTATTTTACCAAGTTGTTTTTTGTCTTCAGAAATACTTGCAATATCTGCCGATTTTACTTTTTTGTATCCTTGTGCTGCAACAACAACATATGAATTTTTAATGTTAATTCCTAAATTTTTTGCTTCATCAATTATTTCTGACTCTGGGTTTTTTCTTGAGTCTAAAACAACTGGATCTACTCCATGCTTTTTAAATTCAATTGCTGTTTCGTATCCACTGTCATTATTTGTAAACACTAGTGGTTTTCTTCCAACTAAAACACCATATACTTTTAAATATTCTTTAGCAGCTGAAGAGAGTATAACTCCTGGTGTATCATTATTTCCAAAAACTATTGGTCTTTCAATTGATCCTGAAGAAATCAAAACTTCTTTTGCACGAATGTACCATAGTCTTTTATTAGGGTGATATTTTTTAGTTGCAGGTAAATGATCGCTAACTTTTTCCGACATAACAAGCATGTTGTGATCATAATATCCAAAAATTTGAGATCTATTTTTTACAACAACATTTGGCATTGTTTTTAGTTCTGCAATTATCCCCTCAGCCCAATCTTTTCCTGATTGATTACCAATATTGACATCACTGGTTAGTAAAGATCCGCCAAATCTTGGCTTATCTTCAGCTAGAATAACTTTGGCCCCATTTTTTGCTGCAGCATATGCACTAGCTAATCCTGAGGGTCCTGAGCCTGCAATTAATAAATCACAATATTCATATTTATGTTCATATCTTTCTTTATCATGTTTAATTGAAGCTACACCTAAACCAGCTGCTTTTCTAATAAATGGCTCATAAATTCGATACCAAAAACTTTTAGGCCACATAAAAGTTTTATAATAAAAACCTGCTGGTAAAAAGATTTTTAAAAAATTATTGATTGCACCTATATCAAAATTAACACTTGGCCAACAATTAACACTTTTTGCCTCTAAACCCTCAAATAACTCCTGTTCTGTAGCTTTTATATTTGGCTCTGTTTCACCATTTCTATAAAGTTGTACAACTGCATAGGGTTCATCTACCCCAGCTCCAAAGAAACCTCTGGGTCTGTGATATTTAAAACTTCTTCCTACTAAATGAACTCCATTTGCTAATAAAGCTGAGGCTAATGTGTCACCCTCATAACCAAAGTAAGTTTTACCATTAAACTTAAAAGATAATTTTTTATCTCTATTTATTAACCCGCTATTTTCAATTCTAAAAGCTTGAGTCATTAAGCAACTTCCTCATCAGCTTTAAAAGTTCTGAAAATTTCATGGGTTGCTGTATCTCTCTCAACTTTAATCCATTGCCTACATCCAGAAATATGTTGCCATAGCTCTAAATGCTTACCTCTTAAACTTTTTCTATTATAAACAAAATTATCCCATTCTTGATCAGAAACTTCTTTATTAAGTTCTGGTCTTTTAACACTTGCATCGCCACCATAAGAAAATTCATTTTGAGACCTCATTCCGCAGTGTGGGCAATTTATGTAAAGCATTTAAGATATCCAGGTTTTTGTTCCTAGTCCCTTTTCGTCAATTAGATGGCCTGTATTAAATCTATTTAAACTATAACCAGCGTTTAATTCGTGAACTCTATCTTGTGCAATTGTGTGTGCAAACGTCCAACCTGATGCAGGTGTAGCTTTAAATCCTCCATAACACCATCCACAATTTAAATACAATCCTTCAATATGAGTTTTGTCAATAATTGGAGAACCGTCCATTGACATATCCATAATACCACCCCAGGTTCTAAGCATTTTTAATTTGCTTAAAAATGGCATCATCGCAATCCCTTCTGTCAATACATGTTGTAGAGTTGGTAAGTTTCCTCTTTGTGCATAACTATTGTATCCATCTAAATCTCCACCCATTACCATTTCACCTTTATCTGACTGACTCACATAAAAATGTCCTGCACCAAATGTAACTACATTATCCAGAACTGGTTTAATTGGTTCAGAAACACATGCTTGAAGTAAATGTGTTTCAATTGGTAAAGTCATATTTAATTTTTCCGCTAAAATATTTGTGCTTCCTGCAACACATAAACCAACTTTTTTTGCTTTTATATTTCCACGTGAAGTTCTAATGCCATTTATTTTTCCAGCTGAAACATCAAAACCAATTACTTCACAATTCTGAATAATATCAACCCCCATTGAGTCTGCCTGACGAGCATAACCCCATGCAACAGCATCATGTCTTGCTGTTCCCGCACTTGGTTGCATCAAACCACCAAAAATTGGAAATCTTACGTTGTCAGAAAAATCTGCCATTGGAATAATTTCTTTAACTTGCTCTCTATTTAAAAGAACTGCATCTATTCCATTTAATCTCATAGAATTTCCTCTTCTTGCATAAGCATTCATTTGGGCATCCGAATGAGCAAGATTAATAATTCCCCTTGGAGAAAACATCACATTGTAGTTTAGGTCCTGACTCATCTTTCTCCATAAATCCATTCCAAACTCACTAAACAATCCATTTTCGTCATGCATATAATTAGATCTAATAATTGTAGTGTTACGTCCTACATTTCCTCCTCCGATCCATCCTTTTTCGATGATTGCAACTTTTGTAATGTTGTGCTCTTTAGCAAGGTAATATGCAGTAGCTAGACCATGGCCTCCTCCACCAATAATCACTACATCGTATTCTTCTTTAGGAGTTGGATCTTTCCATGCCAAATCCCAATTTTGATGATTAGAGAAAGCATTTTTTACTAAATTAAATATTGAATACTTCTGCATGAAATAATTTTATAACAAAGAATATAAATAGTGCTTATTTTTTTTATATATATTTTTTAGAAGTTTCCAAATATCTCAAAAAAGGATAAGAAGTCACAGTTAAATGTTTTTAATTTAAAGGATTATTCATGAGCGATGTAAAGTCAGATATTCAGATAGCTAGAGAAGCTAAAATGCAACCAATAAATGATATTTTAGCAAAAATAAATGTCCCTGATGAAAGTGCAGCTTTCAGCCCAATGGGAAGACACATCGCAAAAATAAATTTGGAATATTTAGACACTCTTAAAGATAAACCAGATGGAAAATTAATTTTAGTAACTGCAATCACTCCAACTCCAGCTGGTGAAGGTAAAACAACTACTTCTGTTGGATTGAATGATGGATTAAATAAAATTGGAAAAAAATCTATTGTTTGTTTAAGAGAACCTAGCCTTGGTCCTTCTTTTGGAATGAAAGGTGGTGCAGCTGGCGGAGGATATGCTCAAGTTGTTCCTATGGAACAAATAAATTTACATTTCACAGGTGATTTTCATGCGATCACATCAGCTCACAATTTGTTATCTGCATTAATTGATAATCATATTTATTGGGGAAATAAATTAGACATAGACGTTAGAAGAATTGTTTGGAAAAGAGTCATGGATATGAATGATAGATCTTTAAGATCAATAAACATTAATTTAGGTGGTGTTGCCAACGGATTTCCAAGAGAAGATGGTTTTGATATTACTGTTGCATCTGAAATAATGGCAATCTTTTGCTTGTCGAATGATCTTGAAGATTTAGAGAAAAGAATTGGGAATATTACAATTGGATATAACCGAGATAAAAAACCAGTTTATGCAAAAGATTTAAATGCACAAGGACCTATGACAGTTCTTCTTAAAGAAGCTATTAGACCCAACGTAACACAAACATTAGAAAATAATCCTGCAATTATACATGGAGGACCTTTTGCAAATATAGCACATGGATGTAACTCTGTTATTGCAACAAAAACTGGATTAAAACTTGCAGATTACGTTGTGACAGAAGCAGGATTTGGTGCTGATCTAGGTGCTGAAAAATTTTTAGATATTAAATGTAGAAAATCAAATTTAAAACCTAGTTGTGTAGTTATCGTTGCAACAATTAGAGCATTAAAAATGCATGGAGGAGTTGCAAAGGAAGATTTAAAAAACGAAAATGTAGATGCACTTAAAAAAGGATTGGTTAACCTTGAGAGGCATATTGAAAATGTTAAAAAATTTGGGTTACCAGTTGCTGTTGCTGTTAATCATTTTATCAAAGATACAGATAGTGAAGTAAAAGCACTAATAGATTTTTGTAATGATTTAGGAGTTAAAGCAAGTCTTTGCACTCATTGGGCAAATGGTGGTGAAGGAACAAAAGATTTAGCAGCTCATGTTGCTGAATTATGCGAAAAAGATGAGGCAAAATTTAAATTCTTATACGAAAGTAAAACACCATTGTTCAAAAAAATTGAGACAATAGCAAAAGAAATCTATAGAGCTGATGAGGTAATAGCCGATACTAAGATTAGAGAACAGCTTAAAAACTTTGAAGCAGCTGGATACGGTGACTTACCAATCTGTGTTGCAAAAACTCAATATAGTTTTTCAACTGATCCAAATTTAAAAGGTGCTCCATCTGGTCATGCTCTTCCATTAAGAGAGGTAAGGCTATCATCTGGTGCAGAATTTATAGTAGTTATCTGTGGAGCAATCATGACTATGCCTGGCCTACCAAGAGTTCCAGCAGCAGACTCTATTAAGTTGAATAAAAAAGGTGAAATAGAAGGTTTATTCTAAATTTAAATAGTCTAACCAATTCTCTAATTCTCTCATTCTAGAAACTTTATCTAATTTATTGTTCTCAGTTTCTATATGTTTAATATGATTATCTATTTCATTTTCATCTTTAAAAGCACCTTTTTCTAAGAGTTTCTTTTTTCTAAAAATAATCAAATTGATCATTTTATTGTAAGTTATCTCAGGGTGATATTGAAGGCCCCATATATTACAGCTACCAATTTTAAAATTTATTCCTTGAACATTATTGATTGAGTTTGAAGCTAATAAAGTTGAATTTTCTGGCATAGTTACAACTTCATCAAAATTAAATGCTGGAGTATTAAATTTTTGATCTTTATTTTTATAAAGTGGATGATTTAAACCATTTTCATTAATTTCTATATTTGAAGCAATACCTCTATGAGATCCTTTTGTACATTTTTTCACTTCTCCACCAGCTGCTGTTACAGCTACTTGCATGCCCCAACAAATTGCTAAAATTTTTTTGATTTTTTTCTGACACTCTTTCATAAAATCAATTTGTCTTTTTATTTCTGGAGTATTGTTATAGATGTTTAAACTACTTCCTCCCCAAATAAGACCATCGTAGCTTTCAAGTGCATCAATATTTTTATCGATATTTTCATCTGAAGAAGGATTAACCACGTGGGTTTCTAATTTATCTGTGAAAAACGCTAAACTATCTTTAAGGCTTTCTGTATGTGTTTGAATTCCAGCCTCAGAAAAACTTTGATTTTCATCTCGTAAGTTTCCTTCTACTATCAATATTTTTTTCATTAAAATAATTCTCCAGAAATACTTTTTATATAGATTTGTTTTAGATCATTTTGACTTAATTTTTTGGGATTTCCTCCTGTTGATGGATCTTCAAATGCCATTGAAGAAAGTTCATCTAAATCAATATTATTACAATCCATCACATCTGATAATTTGTGTGGAATATTTAAATTTTTTCTTAATTCCAAAATCCAATTTAAAAAACTATCAAAATTTTTATTTAAATTAAGATAATCACAAATCGATATTATTTTTTTTTCGATTGAAGGTTTATTAAATGTTAAAACATAAGGCATAAATATTGCGTTTGATAAGCCATGGTGAACATTAAATTTACCGTTTACAGGGTGGCTCAATGAGTGGATTGCTCCTAGTCCTTTTTGAAACGCAGTCGAGCCCATTGAAGCCGCTGAAAGTAAATCCATTCTAGCGTTAATATCTTTTCCATTTGTAAATGCTTTAAATAAAGAATTTTTAATTAATTTCATTCCTTCTATTGCCATACCATCAGCCATTGGATGATATCCTGGTGCACAAAACGCTTCTAAATTATGTGCAAGTGCATCCATTCCTGTTGCTGCTGTTAATCTTGGAGATAAATCCAATGTAAGTAAAGGATCTAAAATAACAATCGAAGGTAACATTTTTGGGTGAAAAATAATTTTTTTTGCACCAGTTTCTTTATTTATAATTGCAGATGCTCTACCTGTTTCGGATCCTGTTCCAGCAGTAGTTGGGACTGCAATAATTTTTGAAATTTTAGAACTATCAGCTCTTGTCCAGTAATCACCAATATCTTCAAAATCCCATAACGGTCGAGATTGATTACACATAAATGCTATAGCTTTTCCAACATCTAAACCACTTCCGCCTCCTAAAGCTATTACACCATCGCAGTCCAAGGTATTATAAACTTTAACACCTTCTTCTACATTTTCTCCAATTGGATTTCCCGTAAAATTAGAAAAGGTAGCTAAATTTTTAAAATTTTTTTTTAATGTTACTATTATATTTTTTATTAAATCTAAGTTAATTAAATCTTTGTCTGTTACAAATAATGGGTTTGAAATATTTAACTCTTTACAGGCTAGGGATAAATCTTCAATTCTATTTTCTCCTATCCACATAGTGGTAGGATAATTCCAATTAATACCCATAACAAAATATAATTTTATTTTTTTAAAAATTGTTAGTAAGATATATTTATAAATTTATTAATGATAGGAAAAATTCTATGTCAAAAGTAGCAATCATAGGCGCTGGTCCATGTGGACTTTCAATTTTAAGAGCATTTGAACATTTAGAAAAAAAAGGAGAAAAAATTCCTGAAATAGTTTGCTTTGAAAAACAAGAAAGTTGGGGTGGTTTATGGAACTACAACTGGAGAACTGGTTCAGATCAATATGGAGATCCTGTACCAAACAGTATGTATAGATACTTATGGTCAAATGGACCTAAAGAGTGTTTAGAATTTGCTGATTATTCTTTTGATGAACATTTTGGAAAGCCAATTCCCTCTTTCCCTCCAAGAGAAGTGCTGCAAGATTATATTTTAGGAAGAGTGAGTAAAGGAAATATAAAAAGTAAGATTAAATTTAATACTAGAGTCACAAATACTGTTTATAAAAATGATAAGTTTGAAATTAGCTACCAGGACAAAGTAAATAATAAAATTCTAAATGATACATTCGATTATGTGGTAGTCTCTACAGGTCATTTTTCTGTACCTTTTATTCCTGAGTACGAAGGAATGAATTCTTTCCCAGGAAGAATAATGCACTCACATGATTTTAGAGATGCTGAAGAATTCAGAGGAAAAGATGTAATTGTTTTAGGGAGCAGTTATTCTGCTGAGGATGTGGCTCTACAATGTAATAAGTATGGTGCTAAAAGTGTAACTATTGGTTATAGGCATAACCCAATGGGCTTTAAATGGCCAAAAGGCATGAGAGAAGTTCATTACTTAGATAGGTTGGAAGGAAAAAAAGCTATATTTAAAGACGGAACAGAACAAGATGCTGATGTAGTGATCTTGTGTACTGGGTATCTCCATGATTTCCCGTTTTTAGATGAAAGTTTAAAATTAAAAACTCATAACAGATTGTATCCACCAAAGCTTTATAAAGGTGTTGTGTGGCAAGATAATCATAAACTTTTATATTTAGGAATGCAGGATCAATTTCACACATTTAATATGTTTGACTGTCAGGGATGGTATGCAAGAGATGTGATAATGGGAAAAATCAAAATGCCTAGTAATGACGAAATAGATAAAGACATTAATAAGTGGGTTTCAATGGAGGAGAAATTAGAAAATCCTGATCAAATGATTGATTTTCAAACAGAATATACAAAAGAGTTACATAATATGTCTGATTACCCTAAAATTGACTTTGAATTAATTAGAAAACATTTCAAAGAATGGGAACACCATAAAGTAGAGGATATTCTAACTTATAGAAATAAATCGTTTTCATCTCCAGTGACTGGATCAGTTGCTCCAGTGCATCATACACCTTGGGAAAAAGCAATGGATGACTCGATGAAGACGTTTTTAAACCAAAAATAATATTACCAGTCAATTTCTAGTTTCTAGTTATTACAAATATATTAATTACACTAAAAATTAGAGTAAATTCTTTTAATTATACGTATCTAAAGACAAATATTGCAAAAATAGAAGACAGAAATGTAGCGATCCAAAGATTAAAATCCGTAAGACCAAGCCAAGCTAAATGGATAAATGCTGCACTTAACAATGATACAAAAAGTCTATCTCCTCTAGTAGTATTTAGAGTGAGTATTCCTTTTCTAGGGCTACCGCCTGGATCCTTTTTTTCCCAGAAATACATGGCAGTAATACAAAGAGCTATAAAAATAAAAAAACTTGCCGTAGGCCATGTCCAAGCCATCCATTTTATAAAATCAAAATCAAAAAGACCTTTTTCTTTTGCTTTACCAACTGTATTCCAAGTATTTGTAGCTGCTTGTAGATTTGTAAAAATCATACTCTCCCCATCGCAAATCCTTTAGCAATATAATTTCTTACAAAGTAAATTACTACTGCTCCAGGTATAATAGTTAAACTTCCGGCTGCTGCTAATAATCCAAGTTCATAACCTGATGTACTTGAAGTTCTTGTCATTATAGCTGCAATTGGTTTAGCTATTGTCGCTGTAAGAGTTTTTGCCAACAATAACTCAACCCAAGAAAACATAAAACAGAAAAACATAGTTATACCTATTCCTGCGGCTATTGTAGGAATAAAAATTTTAAAGAAAAATTTAGGAAAAGAATAACCATCAACATAAGCAGTTTCATCTAATTCTTTAGGAACAGCAGACATAAACCCTTCTAATATCCAAACAGCTAGAGGAATATTAAAAAGACAATGAGATAGCGCGATAGCTATGTGTGTATCAAATAAATTTACTGATGAGTAAAATTGGAAGAAAGGTAAAGCGAAAACAGCTGGGGGAGCCATTCTGTTTGTTAAAAGCCAGAAAAATAAATGTTTATCACCTAAAAATTTATATCTTGAAAAAGCATAGGCGGCAGGAAGTGCTGCAGACACAGAAAGTATAGTGTTAAAAACTGTGTAAGTAATAGAATTTACGTAGCCCATATACCATGTGCTATCTGTAAATATTGTTCTATAATTATCTAACGTAAAGTCTTGTGGCCACAATGAATAAACATTTATAATTTCAGTAGTTGATTTAAATGACATATTTAACAACCAATAAATAGGTAACATTAAAAAAATTATGTAAAAAGTTGGTACTATCCATTTTATTTTTTTCATGTTCTTCCCTCATTTTTCATCATTAAGCTGTAAAAAACCCAACAAATTAAAAGCACAATTAAAAAATAAATAAGTGACATGGCGGCTGCAGGTCCGAGATCAAATTGACCTAAGGCCATTTTTACTAAATCTAACGACAGAAAATTAGTTGCATTGCCAGGGCCGCCTCCTGTTAAAACAAAAGGTTCTGTGTAGATCATAAAGCTATCCATAAACCTTAAAAGTATAGCTAAAGTTAAAACTTTTTTCATTTTTGGTAGTTCGATATATCTAAAGATATCCCATCTACTAGCACCATCTATTTCTGCAGCTTGATAGTAAGCTGGCTGAATTGAATTTAAACCTGCGTAAGACAAAAGAACAACTAAAGAGGTCCAATGCCAAACATCCATAAGAATAGTTGTGAACCAAGCATCTCCACTTTGTTGAGTAAAATTGTAATCAAAACCAAGTGAATTAAGAGAATTTCCTAAAAAACCTATATCCGGAAGAGCAAATATATTCCACATAGCTCCTACTACATTCCAAGGTATTAATAACGGCATTGACATTAAAATTAAACAAACAGGAACTCCCCAACCTTTTTTAGGCATAGTTAAAGCAATAGCTATTCCTAGAGGCAACTGAATTAGAAGAATTATAAAAGTAAATATAAATTGTCTTCCTAATGATGCATGAAATCTCTCGGAATGTAAAATCTGCTTGAACCATCTTGTTCCTTCCCATGCAAAAACGTTACTTCCAAAAGTTTCTTGGAAGGAATAATTAACAACAGTCATTAATGGAACCACAGCATTAAATGCAACAAGCACAAATACAGGAATAACAAAGAACCAGGCTTTTTGATTATATGTTTTGTTCATTATTCAACTATCCAATCATCTCCATATACATAAGTATATTTTTGTTCAAAAGTTATATACGCACTATCACTTGGTATTTCAGTAGTGGCGTTTGCTAAAATTTTAATACTTCCACTACTACACTCGGTATCAATTACTTTATGTCTACCTGTATCACTAACTCTTTTAATCTTCACTTTAATTCCATCATTAGAAAATTTAATAAATTCTGGTCTAATACCTAATTGCGTTTTATTAAAATTTGTTTTTTTAAAACTGTTATTACTAGGTATTATCTTTCCTTCAAAATTAATTTGACCATTTGCAATTTCACAAGGTAGAATATTCATACCTGGTGAACCAATAAAATGTCCTACAAAAGTATGTTTTGGTTTTTCAAATAATTCTACAGGAGTACCTGTTTGAACAATTTGCCCCTCATGCATAACCACTACTTCGTCTGCAAAAGTTAAAGCTTCAATTTGATCATGGGTAACATAAATCATAGTACGATTAATTTTTTGATGTAATTCTTTTAACTTTGACCTTAAAACCCATTTTAAATGAGGATCTATAACTGTTAAAGGTTCATCAAACATAATTACATTCACATCTGATCGCACTAATCCTCTTCCTAAGGAAATTTTTTGTTTCCCATCCGCTGTTAACCCTGCAGCTTTATTATTCAGAGTTGATGTCAGTTCCAACATTTCTCCAATTTCTTTTACTTTTGTGTCAATTTCTGTTTTAGAAAGACCTCTATTTTTAAGTGGAAAAGCTAAATTTTCATAAACAGTCATTGTGTCATATATAACTGGAAACTGAAATATTTGGGCAATATCTCTCTCAACTGGGTTTAAAGCTGTTACGTCTTTATCATCAAATAAAATTTCTCCTTTAGTTGGTTTTAATAAACCAGAAATAATATTTAATAATGTCGTCTTTCCACAGCCAGAAGGACCTAATAACGCGTAAGCTCCTCCGTCTTTCCAATCAATATTAACGCCTCTCAATGCCCAGTCTGCATCGTTACTTTGTTTTGATAAATAACTGTGACTTAATTCTTTTAAGGTAATTTTAGCCATTAGTTACCAATCTGTTATTTGCGTCAAAATACAAAAATTCATCCACATTCATAAATAATTTTGTGTTCTCACCAATATTTTTTTGCTGAACCCCGTTTGATAATGAAACCCAATTAAGTTTTCCGCTGGTAAAATGAATTAAACTTTCTGACCCACTTAATTCAGAAATCAAAACCTTTCCATTAATTTCAACTGAATTATTTCCTTCTTTATATGTGGTAATGTTGTGTGGTCTAATGCCTATTTTATAGTCTCCATCTTTGATCTTTATGTCTGATTTCCATTGAACATTATAATCTTTTAATTTGAACATGTCCCCACTTTTACTTATTTCTGCTATATTCATTGGGGGATCACTAAATACTTTAGCTGAAATTAAATTTTCAGGTTTGTTATAAACTTTTAAAGTTTCTCCATATTGAATAATACGTCCTTCTAGTAACGTTGCTGTATTTCCACCTATCATTAATGCATCTAAAGGTTCTGTAGTTGCATATACAACAATGCAATCTCTATCCTCAAAAAGTTTAGGTAATTCTTCTCTTAACTCTTCACGAAGTTTAAAATCTAAATTAGCTAATGGTTCATCTAACAATATTAAATCTGAGTCTTTTACTAGTGCTCTAGCTAAAGCAGTTCTCTGCTGTTGTCCTCCAGATAATTCATCGGGTTTTTTATTTAGCATAGCTGATAATTTTAAAAGCTCAGCAACTTTTCCCACTCTTTCTTTAATTTCATCAGGTTTCACACCAGTAATTTTCAATGGTGAAGCAATATTTTCAAAAACTGTAAAATTAGGATAATTGATAAATTGCTGGTAAACCATTGAGCAATTTCTTTTTTGAACTTCTTTACCAGTAACATTTTCATCATTAAACCAAATTTCACCTGACGTAGGTTTGTCAAGACCAGCCATAATTTGCATAAGTGTTGTTTTGCCCGCGAGTGTAGAGCCTAATAAAACATTAATAGTGTTTTTTTCCAATTTTAGATTAGTTGAATATATATGAGTTTCTATTCCTACTTTTTTTTCAACATTTTTTAATTCTAAACTCATATTTGTAATTTATTTATTATTTGTAATTTAGTCTTAAAAAAAGGGGGCAATAAATGCCCCCTCTTAAATTTAGATTAACCTAGGGTTATTTCCAAGCGTCTTTGTATGCTATGGTTTTACCTTGAGGTTTCTCATTCACTTTAGCTTTTGGCGAACCAGCTTTACTTAACCAATAAGATTTGTCTCTTGGTTTATTAAGTCTTGGTCCACATCCACCGTATGCGTTACTAGCTTTGTCAGCAGCTTCCATACGAGACATAACTAAGTCCATCTCATCTGCAAGACGATCCATAGTTTCTTGTGGTGTAAATGTACCAGAGTTAACTTCTCCGATATGCTGCCACCATAATTGTGCTAGCTTCGGATAATCTGGAACGTTGATACCTGTTGGAGACCATACATTTCTGTTATCTGATCTATAGAACTCAATAAGTCCACCCAATTCAGGTGCTCTCTTAGTAAAGTGTTTGTGGTTAACAGTACTTTTTCTTACGAAAGTTAAACCAACATCAGCTTTTTTAAGAGATACAGTTTTTGAAACTGCAAATTGAGCATATAACCATGCAGCTTTTCTTCTCTCAACGTCAGTAGACTTAAACAAAGTCCATGATCCAACGTCTTGATATCCAAGCTTCATACCTTCTTCCCAATAAGGTCCTTTAGGTGATGGGCCCATTCTCCATAATGGCATACCGTCTGCATCAACTACTTTATTATTAGGATTTTTTCCTACTAAAGAAGCTGTGAAAGCTGTGTACCAGAAAATTTGCTGAGCAACATTTCCTGAAGAAAGAGATGGTAAAGACTGATAGAAGTCCATTGCCGCTGCTCCTGGAGGTGCATAAGCTCTTAACCATTCATCCCATTTTCTAATTGCGTATACTGCAGCAGGACCATTAGTAGCTCCACCTCTTGATACGTTAGCACCAACTGGATTACAAGAACCTGGCTCCATTCTAATTCCCCACTCATCTACAGGCACTCCATTAGGTAGACCTTTACTTCCTGCACCAGCCATTGATAACCATGCATCAGTCATTCTCCAACCTAAGTCAGGAGCTCTTTTACCGTAGTCCATATGACCATAAATATTAACACCATCTATCGTCTTAACATCTTCTGAAAAGAATTTAGCGATATCTTCATAAGCAGACCAGTTTAATGGTACACCTAAGTCATAACCATATTTAGCTTTAAATTGTTTTTTAATTTCAGGTCTATCAAACCAATCTTTTCTGAACCAATAAAGGTTAGCAAATTGTTGGTCTGGTAGTTGGTAAAGATTTCCATCTGGACCTGTAGTAAATTGTAGCCCTATGAAATCATCTAAATCCAAATATGGATTAGTAACGGCTTTACCTTCGCCTTTCATCCATTCAGTTAAATTAACAGCTTGTTGCATACGCGCGTGCGTACCAATTAAGTCTGAGTCATTAACATATGCATCGTAAATACTTACGTTAGTTTGCATTTGTGTTTGTACTGCCATTACCACATCACCTTCTCCGATGATTTGGTGTTGTACTTTGATGCCTGTTATTTCTTCAAACGCCTTTGTAAGAGTCTTAGACTCGTACACGTGAGTTGGTATCCCTTCAGATACTACTTTTAAAGTCATTCCTGCGAATGGCTTAGCAGCATCATGAAACCATTTTAGCTCCTTCTCTCTTTCTTTAGCAGATAGAGTAGATAAACTAAACTCACCGTTAGACCATTTCTTAATTGCAGCCATATGACCATCTGCAAATGCATTAGAAATAGTTACGATTGAAAACCAAACAGCAACAGTAAAACAAGTTTTTAATTTATTTATCATTACTTCTCCCTTTATTTGGTTAGTATTTGTTTGTAATGATCTATGTTAACTTGATCGAAGAGTGTATGTCAAAAAAAAATTAAATTTATACAACAGATTTCACTTTATAATTGAAAAATCATGCTAATGTTTTTTTAATTGCTTTATTCCAACCATCAATTAGGAATTTTCTTTCTTTATTTTTTATCTTGGGACTAAAACTTTTATCTGCTTTCCAATTTTTTGCTATATCATTTAAAGATTTATAAACTCCTATTTGAAGACCTGCCATAAATGCAGCGCCAAGTGCAGTAGTTTCATTTACTTTGGGTCTTAAAACTTTTGCATTAATAGTATTTGATAAAAATTGAGAGAACCAGTTATTTAAAACCATTCCACCATCAACTTTAATTAACTTTGGTTTCAACCCATCATTTTTCATCGCTTTAAATAAATCATATGTTTGATAAGCAACAGACTCGATCGTTGCTCTTATAATTTCTTTTGGACCTGTATCTCTTGTTAAGCCTGACAACAAACCACGCGCACTTGCATCCCAATAAGGAGCTCCAAGCCCAGTGAAAGCTGGTACTAAATATATCCCACTATTTGAACTAAGAGACTTTGCAATATTTTCAGTATCAGACGCCTTTGAAATAAATTTTATTTTATCTCTTAACCACTGAACTCCTGCTCCTGCAATGAAAATTGTTCCCTCCAAAGCGTAAGTTGTTTTACCGTTAATTCTATAGCCAATAGTAGTCAGTAATCTATTTTTTGAATAAACTTTTTTGCTTCCTGTATTTAAAAGTACAAACGCACCTGTTCCGTATGTACTTTTTAGTGATCCTGGTTCAAAACAACACTGTCCAATCGTAGCAGATTGTTGGTCTCCAACCATTCCTGTGATTGGATAAGAAGTACCTGTAATAGAAGGATCAGTATAACCAAAGTCAGCAGCACAATCTTTAACTACGGGAAGTATTTCTTTAGGAATTTTTAAAATTTTGAGTATTTGGTCATCCCATTTGTTTGTTGAAATATTAAATAACATTGTTCTGCTGGCATTAGTTGCATCTGTTGCATGATCAACACCTTTGGTTAATTTCCACAACAAAAAACTATCAACTGTTCCAAACAACAATCTTTTCTTTTTGATTAAATCTTTTGCTTTAGGAACATTATCAATTATCCACTTTATTTTAGTTGCTGAGAAATAAGCATCAATTAATAAACCTGTCTTATTATAAATTATAGTTTCTTTTTTTTGTTTAATAAGTTTTTTACAATATTCGAAAGATCTTCTGTCTTGCCATACAATTGCGTTATAAACTGACTTTCCAGTTTTTTTGTCCCACAAAATAGTTGTTTCTCGTTGATTTGTAATTCCTATGGTTAATACTTTTCCTTTAAGCTTCTTACTTTTTTTAATAACCTCTTTTAAAACTTTTAAAGTAGTTTTCCATATTTCTTCTGGATCATGTTCTACCCAACCATCCTTAGGAAAATATTGTGTAAATTCTTTTTGTGAAATAAAAATAGGTTTTCCTTTTAAATCAAATAATATTGCTCTACTTGAAGTCGTACCTTGATCAATGGAAATAATAAATTTTTTCATTTTTTGATTAATTTATACCTAAATGTTTTTTTCTTTTTTCAACCCAAGTTCTGATTAGGTTATCAAAAATTAAACCGATGAACGCTACACAAATACCTAGTGTTAATCCTATACCAGCACCATTTTTATCTGAAAGTGCTTTTAAAATGTATTGACCAAGATCTTCTGTTCCAATAAAGGCTCCAATTATCACCATAAACAAAGCAAAAACTATTGTTTGATTTAAACCAAGCATCATATGTGGAAATGCTAATGGAAACTCAATTTTTGTTAATCTTTGCAACTTATTTACACCAGACATTGTTGCAGCTTCATGTAAACCAACTGGAACACTTCTTAAACCTTCAATGGTGTACCTGGTTGCAGGAATTGTTGCATAAACAATTACTGCAATTAATACAGAAGTATCAGTAATTCCAAAAAGCATCATTACAGGAATTAAATATACAAATGATGGGAATGTTTGAAATATATCACAAATACCCAGCATAAAAGCTGCCGATTTTTTATTTTGAAAACATAATGTGCCAACTGTAAATCCTATTAAACAAGAAATAACCACTCCAAAAGTCGCCATGTATAATGTAACTAGCGCTCTATCCCACCATGGACTTAATGCTATAAATAAAGTCAAAGCAGCAACAACTAATGCTGATCGGACTCCTCCAATTAAATATCCCGCTCCAACTGCTAGTACTAATGTAGCAACTGCAGGCATTCTTA
>CACEFK010000008.1 GCA_902558835.1 uncultured Pelagibacteraceae bacterium | reverse complement strand
TCATCATTTCCTAATTTTTGAAAAAGTAAAATTATTGGTAAGGTAATTTTTCCTTCAAAAAAATCTTGACCAACTTTTTTGCCAAATAGTTTGAGCTCAGCATTATAGTCTAGTGTGTCGTCTGCTATTTGAAAAGTTAATCCCAAGTTTCTTCCATAAAATTCTAAAGCATCTTTTTCTTTATTTTCTGCATCAGATAAAATAGCACCAACTTTAGTTGCTGCTGCAAATAACTCAGCAGTTTTAGCTGAGATTATTTTTAAATATGTTTCTTCCAGCATATCAACTTCACCTTTGTGTTGAAGTTGTAGAACTTCTCCTTGAGCAATTTTAGATGAAGTGGACGATAATAATTTTAAAACTTCTAGGTTTCCGTCTTCTACCATCATTTCAAAGCATCTACTCAATAGATAATCTCCAATTAAAACTGACGAATGATTATCCCAAACTTTGTTTAAAGTTTCTTTTCCTCTTCTAACAGTGCCTTCATCAATTACATCATCATGCATCAATGTTGCGCTGTGAATTAATTCAACACACGCAGCTAAATTTATATCTCTAGAGCCTTTAGAGTAACCGCATAATTTTGCACTACCCAAAGTTAGTAAAGCTCTTAGTCTTTTTCCTCCAGTTTCTATATGATAATCTGTCATTTTTTGAACCAGCTGTACATCACTAGATAATTTTGATTTTATTTTTTCTTCGGTTAAAACCAGTTTTTCTTCAACCGATTCTTTAAGTCGAAAATATGAATCATTTATTTGATTTTTAAGCTGTACAACTGTTCCCATAACATTTTTAAATTAGTATAATTTGTTTATATATATTACTTATCAATTGACGCACCAGTTTCTTCAATTATAAGTAGTCTTTATATTCAATAAATAATTCTATAAGACTTACCTATGTTCTCTTTTTTTAAAAAGAAAAAAATTGTTGCTCACTTAAAATTAAGTGGGGTTATTGGTAATGCAGGAAAATTTAAACAAGGTATTGATTTTGCTGGTCAAGAAGAACTAATTAAAAAGGCTTTTTCTTTGAAAAAAGCGGTATGTGTTGCTATATCAATCAATTCTCCAGGAGGATCACCAGTTCAATCTCATTTAATATACAGTTTTATTAGACAACAAGCAAAAAAACACAAAAAAAAAGTTATTGTATTCGCTGAAGACGTAGCAGCTTCAGGAGGTTATTTGATTTCTTGTGCTGGGGACGAAATTTATGCAAATTCAAGTTCAATAATTGGATCCATAGGAGTGATATATTCTTCTTTTGGATTTACTGAGTTGATAAAAAAAATTGGTGTTGAAAGAAGAGTTCATACTGCAGGCAAAAATAAAAGCACACTTGATCCATTTTTAGAAGAAAAAAACGAGGATATTGAAAGATTAAAAAATATTCAATTGGATCTTCATAAAGACTTTATAGATGTTGTTGAAAAAAGTAGAGGATCAAAATTAAACAAATCTGATGTAGAACTTTTTTCAGGGGAGTTTTGGTCAGGCAGTAAAGCAAAAAATTTAGGATTGATTGATGGAATAGGTGACGCACATGAAATATTAAAAGATAAATTTGGTGAGGATGTAATTATTAAAAAATTTGAAAAATCAAAAGGATGGTTAAGTCAAAAACTTTCTTCATCTAGCAATCAAGTAGATCAAATTGCAAGTATTTTAGATGAAAGATCAATTTGGCAAAGATATGGTTTCTAAAGCAAAAAAAGAAAAAAAAAAAATTCAAACATTCCAAGATACAATTTTAAATCTTCAGAAATTTTGGAGTAAAAAGGGATGCATTATTCTTCAGCCTTACGATATGGAGGTTGGTGCAGGAACTTTTCATCCAGCTACCACCCTAAGATCACTAGGAACTAAACCATGGAAAGTAGCTTACGTACAACCATCAAGAAGACCCACAGATGGAAGATATGGAGATAATCCAAACAGGTTACAACACTATTATCAATTTCAAGTTTTAATCAAACCTTCTCCTGAAAATATAAAAAAACTTTATTTAAATAGTTTGTCTACTATAGGAATAGATCATAATGATCATGATATAAGGTTTGTTGAAGATGATTGGGAAAGTCCAACATTAGGTGCCGCAGGATTGGGATGGGAAGTATGGTGTGATGGAATGGAAATTACTCAATTCACCTATTTTCAACAAATGGCTGGATTTGATTGTAAACCTGTATCAGTTGAAATCACTTATGGCTTAGAAAGAATTTGTATGTTTACCCAAAAAGAAAAAAATGTTTATGATTTATTGTGGAATGATGAAGGTGTAAAATATCACGAAGTTTTTCACCAAGCCGAAAAAGAATTTTCAGCATACAATTTTGAACATGCGAATGTAGAAACACTTTTGAAAATGTTTGAAATGCATGAGTCTGAGGCAAAAGATTTGGTAGAAAAAAAAATTTCATTACCAGCATATGATCAATGTTTAAAAGCCAGTCATGTGTTTAATATTCTAGATGCAAGAGGTGCAATCAGTGTCGCACAAAGAGCTGGTTATATTGCTAGAATAAGAGATATTACAAAATCTGTAGCTGGCGTTTGGTTAGATAGTCAAAAATAATGTCAGAGTTTTTTTTAGAATTATTTAGTGAAGAAATACCTTCAAATCTTCAACAAAATTTAAGGGAAGACTTACTTAAAAGTTTTAATGATTTTTTTTTAGAAAAATCAATTCTATTTAAAAAAAGTTCGTCATATTCAACACCAAACAGATTAGTGGTATTATTTGAAGGTGTTCAAAAAAATGTTGTACTAAAATCTGAGGAGATTAAAGGTCCAAATATTAAGTCACCAGAGACAGCACTAGAGGGGTTTGTTAGGTCAAATAAAATCTTAAAAAAGGATCTCTACCAAAAGAAAACTGACAAAGGAGAATTTTATTTTTTCAAGACAAAATCAAAAAAATTGCACACACATGAATTATTAGAGGAATTTATCCCAATATTATTAAATAAAATTCAATGGAAAAAATCAATGTGTTGGGGAACTTTTGACTTAAATTGGGGTAGACCTTTAAAGTCAATTCTAGCTGTATTTGATAAAAAAAAGTTAAATTTTAATTTTCATCACCTAACATCTTCTAACTCAACTTTTATTGATAAAGAATTTGAGGAAAATAAAAAGTCTTTCTTAGAATTTAAAAATTATAAAAGTTTTTTTAAAAAAATTGACATTATCGTTGATCACAATGAAAGAAAAAAATTAATAGAAAAAAAATTTAATAATATATTAAAAAATAAAAATATTAAGATCCAAGATAATCCTAGATTACTTAATGAAGTTGTAGATTTAACAGATCAACCAAATATCCTTCTTTGTGAATTTGATAAAAAATTTTTAAATATTCCAAAAGAAATATTAATTATTACCATGCAATACCACCAAAAATATTTTCCTATATTTGATAATAAAGAAAATATTACCAATGAGTTTTTAGTGGTTGCAAATAAAAAAGACAAAAAGGGATTAATTAAATTAGGAAATGAAAGAGTAGTTGAAGCAAGATTAAGTGACGCAGAATTTTTTTGGAAAAAAGATAAATCTCAAAATATGGTCAAAAAAGTTACTGAATTAAAATCAATGAATTATTTTAAAGGATTAGGAAGTTATTTCGATAAAGCCCAAAGAATGAGAAAATTGGGTGGAATGATATCTGATGAACTTTTAATCAGTAAAGAAAAAGTTGAATTGTCAGCATCAATTTGTAAAGTTGATTTATTATCAGAACTAGTAGGTGAATTTCCAGAACTCCAAGGTGTGATGGGAGGTTATTTTGCTAACGCACAAGGTTTTGATAAAGATTTAGCTTTGGCGATAAGTGAGCAATATTTACCTACAGGTTCAGGTTCAAGAGTTCCAAAAAAACCATTTAGCATAGCCCTGTCTTTAGCTGATAAGATAGATACTTTAGTTGGTTTTTTTGGTTTAAATCAAAAACCAACAAGTTCGAAAGATCCGTATGCTCTAAGAAGGTTAGCATTGGGGGTAATAAGAATAATAGTTGAAAATAAAAAAGATTTTAAAATAAAAGATCTAATTAATTATTCTTTAAGCCTGTATTTAGATCAAGGTTTTGAAATTGATAACCAATCCCTACAAAATGAATTATCAGATTTTTTAATGGATAGATTAAAATATCACATGAAGGAAGAAAATATTAGAAATGATATAATTCAAGCATCAACTAGTTCTTTTAACTTAGATCAATCTGTTATTATTTTTAATAAAGCTAAACATTTAAATAAAATTATTAACAAACCAAATGGTTTAGATATCATTGCAAGCTATAAAAGAGCCTCAAACATTTTAGACGGTGAATTAAAAAAAGATAAAATAGAATTATCAAATACAACTGACCCTGGAATTTTTAAAACTGAGTTAGAAAAAAACCTATTTAAAAAAATTAGTGAATTAAGGAAATATTTTTCAGGCATTAATAAAGATGAAAATTATGTTCAAACATTGGACAATTTAGCTAGCGTCAAAAGAGAGGTTTTTGACTTTTTTGATAATGTAATTGTGAACGAAGATGATCTGGTCATAAAGAAGAATAGGCTGGAACTAATCCAAATGATGTGTAAAACGTTCAACAATTATGTTAATTTTGCTCTAATCGACTCCCGTTAATGAAAAAACTTATTTTAAACTTTAATTCTAAGGATAGTAAAAAAATTAAAAATCCTAAAAACTTTTTAGGAGGAAAAGGTGCTAATCTTTCTGAAATGGGAAGAATGGGTCTTCCGGTGCCTCCTGGTTTTACAATATCCACAAAAGTTTGCGAAATTTTTTATAAGGATAAAAAAAGATTAAATAAAAGTTTAATTTCTCAAATTAAAAAAGAATTAAAATTAATCGAAAAAGATGTTTCTAAGAAATTTGGGGACTTAAAAAATCCACTTTTATTATCTGTGCGGTCTGGTGCAAGAGTATCAATGCCAGGTATGATGGATACAATTCTAAATCTGGGTCTTAACGATAAAACAGTTAAAGCTTTAGCAAATAAAACTTCAAATGGAAGATTTGCTAAAGACAGTTATAGAAGATTCATTCAAATGTACGGTAATGTGGTAATGGGTGTAGAAGGTTATCATTTTGAGGAATTAATTGAAAATTATAAACTTACAAAAGGTGTTTTGTTAGATACAGATTTAGATGAAAGTGATTGGGATGGATTAATTGAAGATTTTAAAAGAACAGTAAGAGAAAAGACAAAAAAAGATTTTCCTCAAGATGTTCACGAACAATTGTTAGGAGCAATAAGTGCAGTATTTTTATCGTGGGAAAGTAACAGAGCAAAAGTTTATAGAAAACTAAATCAAATCCCAGCCGAGTGGGGAACTGCTGTAAATGTTCAATCAATGGTTTTTGGAAATATGGGTGATGATTGTGCAACGGGAGTTGTGTTTACACGAAATCCATCAGATGGATCAAATGAAATATATGGTGAGTATTTAATTAATGCGCAAGGCGAAGATGTTGTAGCGGGCACAAGGACGCCTCAATACATAACGAAAAAAGCTAGGAGAGATGCTAAAGTAAAAGAATTATCAATGGAAGAGTCTATGCCTAAAGTCTTTAAAGAACTTCAAAAAATTTTGAAAAAATTAGAGATGCATTACAAAGATATGCAAGACGTAGAGTTTACAGTTGAAAATAGTAAACTATGGATGCTTCAAACAAGATCAGGAAAAAGAACAGCAAAATCAGCAGTGAAGATCGCAGTTGATATGGTTAAAGAAAAATTAATTTCTAAAAAGGAAGCTGTATTAAGAATTGACCCAAATTCTTTAGACACACTTTTGCACCCTACTTTGGATGAAAAAAGTTCAATTAATGTTATAGCAAATGGATTGCCAGCATCACCAGGTGCAGCTAGTGGTAAAGTTGTATTTACATCAGAAGAGGCTGAAAGATTAACTGCAATGATGCAAGATACAATTTTGGTTAGAGTAGAGACCTCCCCAGAAGATATACAAGGAATGCATGCCGCTAAAGGAATTTTGACTGCTAGAGGAGGAATGACAAGTCATGCAGCTGTTGTTGCGAGAGGTATGGGTAGACCATGTGTATCAGGATCAAGTGAAATTGATATAAACTATGAAAATAAATCTTTTAAAACTCCTTCAATGGAAATTAAAGAGGGGGAAGTAATTACTATAGATGGCTCAAGTGGAAGAATTATTGCTGGAAATGTTTCAACCGTGAAGCCAGAAATATCTGGTGATTTTTCTAAGCTAATGTCTTGGGCTGACAATTTTAGAAAATTAAAAGTAAGAACAAATTCTGAGACACCAAAAGATACTAAAACAGCTAAAGATTTTGGTGCGGAGGGCATCGGACTTTGTAGAACTGAACATATGTTTTTTGATGAAGAGCGAATTTTGTCTGTGAGAGAAATGATATTATCTAAAACAAAAGAAGACAGATCAGTAGCATTAGAAAAGCTGTTACCGTATCAAAGAAAAGATTTTATAGATATTTTTAAAATTATGAGTGGATTACCGGTCACAGTAAGATTGTTGGACCCACCATTACATGAATTTTTACCAAGCACAGAAAAGGAAATTAATGAGGTTGCTAAAATAGTTAATCTTCCAGTTAAAGAAGTTGTGTCAAGAATCAAAGAGCTCCATGAGCAAAATCCTATGTTAGGTCATAGAGGCTGTCGCCTAGGAATATCTTTTCCGGAAATCTATGAGATGCAATGTAAAGCAATATTTGAAGCTTTAGCGCAACTTAAAAAAAGTAAAATTAAATCTGCATTTCCTGAAATAATGATACCTTTAGTATCTACAGAGGCTGAAATAAAAATAATAAAAGATTTAGTAATTAGAACCGCTAGTCAAGTTCAAAAAGAACATAAATTGAAAATAGAATTTTTAGTTGGTACGATGATTGAATTACCTAGAGCAGCAATAAAAGCAAAGGAGATTGCTAAGCATGCAGAATTCTTTAGTTTTGGAACAAATGATTTAACCCAAACCACTTTTGGGATTAGTAGAGATGATAGTGGTAAATTTTTAAATGATTATTTAGAAAACAAAATATTTTCTGTTGATCCTTTTGTTTCAATAGATGAAGGAGTTTCAGATTTAGTTGAGATAGCAGTAGAAAAAGGACGAAAACAAAACAAAAATCTAAAGTTAGGTATCTGTGGAGAGCATGGAGGAGATCCACAAAGTATATCTTTTTGTTCTAAAGCAGGATTGAATTATGTTTCTTGTTCACCTTATAGAGTTCCTGTTGCAAGATTAGCTGCTGCTCAAGCAGAGATCAAAAAAAGATAAAATACAAAATTTTTAAATTTAATAAGAGATTTTTTAAATTAATCACTTGTTTTAAATTTATCTTAAATCTTTTTTTAAGAATGGAAATATTGATTATTTTCTTTAAATTTACTATGGGTAAAAATCTAATTGGTTTATGATCAAAGTTGGAAAATTAAAGTTGTTAATATAAGAATTATATAAGTTATGGAATTTATATATAAAAATAAATATGAAATATCTATTTTAACTTTTTCAATTTTCATTTTTCTAATTACTAACCCCGGATATCATTGGCAAGACTATAATTATATTCATCAAAGAGATTTTATAGACTCTATTTTAAATTATAAAGCTAATGCAGGGTATCATTTGTATTTTAGACCTTTTATGTTTTTACATCTCAGGTTTATAGATTTTTTAAATTCAAGTGAGTTTTTTTATAACACATTTAACAGTTTATCTTGGATAATTTCGGTTTTTTTATTTTATTACATTTTTCAAATAAAGAAATTTACTGACGTATGGTTTTTATTAATCTGTTTATTTCCTACAATTTCTAGTTCAATTATTTTATCAAGTTTATTTTTAACTTTTGCACATTCATTTATTTTTTTTTCATTGTCAGGTTTTTTTTTAAAAAAATATTTTGATGAAAATAAAATTATTCATTTATTTTTGTTTAATTTTTTCTTTATAATTTCATTATTGTTTTATGAAATATCTGTAATATTCATTCCTTTTTACTTTATCTTTATAGATAATAAAAAAAAATTCATTTTTTTAACTTTAAATCTTCTTTTAATAATTTTTATTTATATTTTATATAATAAAGTTTTAATTGAAATTTTTTTACAGCCTAATGATATAGATACAAGAATTAGATTTTTTGACTTAACACTGATACCAATTTTTATTTCAAATCTTTTAGTTAGCTCAAGAATTTTAATTATTGATATACCACAATTATTTCTAACTAGTCTTTTTAATCTAATTAATAATATAAATATAATATCTTTAATCTTACCAATCACTTTTTTAATATTTTGTTTTTTTTTAATTAAAAAAAAAATATTAGAAATTAGAGAAAATAATAAAAAGTTTTTAATAATAATTTTATTTTCATTTTTATTGAATATTGTGCTTTTATCTGCAACTAATTTTCCACCTTTATCTTATGGAAATTTTAATAGAGGTATTGTTGGTTTTATATTTTTTATTGGTTGTTTTTTACCAATATTTATAAAAAAACCTTTTATTAAATACATGATTGTAGTGTTCATATTTTTAAATTTTGTTTGTTTCATAAATATTCGAGATAATCACAAAAAAATTGAGGAATTTAAGCACCAATTTTTAAATATTATGAAAGAAGAAAATGAAACAAAAAAAATTATTATTTTTCCAATTGGTCACAAATTTAATATAAATGGAGAAGAAATATATGAGACAGAAAATGACGCTAAAAGTTATTTCTATGGAAAACCTTTAATTTCATTTTATAATAGAAAATACAATTACAATATTTTAGAAAAAAATATAAATTTTCTTTTACCTACTAGAGCATGTAATCTTAAAAAGTATAAGAAAAGCTTAGAAGCAATTAATTTTCCAATTAAAATTTTCATTTATAATAAAAATTTAAATTATATAAGTAAAATGATTTCTTCTGAAAAAGAAGCAATTGAGTATTCTATTAAAGATTTAAACTGTAAATATTCAACAAAAATAAATCATTATTATTCTCAATCTTATATATTAACCCCCTATTGTCGTGAATATTTTGGTAATATTAAAAAATTGAAAAAATTATATTGTAAGAATTTAATATCTAGTTATTCAAATTATTTATACTTTTCTTCTAAGTTGTAATTAAATTAGTTAAATAATTTAAATTTTAGAATTTGAAAAATAAAATATATTCCTGAAATAGTTCTTAATTTTGATTGACCGTAAACTCTTTTTTTTTCTCTACTAGGCAACTCACATATTCTATAATTCTTTTTTATACTTCTTAGAATAATATCTAGTTCAATTCCAAAGTGATTTTCTTTAGTTTCTAGATCTAAAAATTTTTGTTTACTAATAGCTTTTAAACTATACAAAACATCGCTTATTTCAGTTTTGAATAATTTATTTAAAATTATTGCTAAAAAATCTGTACCAGTAGCTCTAATAAAACCACTCCATGAGGTATTTGAGATTAAATCCAAACTCCCACCAGTTTTTCTACTACATATCACTAAATCAACATCGTTTTCACTTATTTTATCATAAAGTTTAGTAATATCTTTTTCTTCATGAGATCCATCAGCATCAAAAAAAATTAATTTATTTTTATTTGATATTTTTGCACCTATTCTTTGAGCATCGCCTTTTCCTAAATTATTATCCAACACATATTTTACATTTAATTTTGCACATATTTCTTCAGTTCCATCATTTGAATTTCCATCCACTACTATGATATCTTCAGAATATTGAATTAGTTTGGGTATAATAAATTTTAGATTCTCAACTTCATTTTTACATGGGATTATTATGCTTAAATCTTTGTACATTATAAATTATAATTTTTTTAAATTTAGATTATATTTATTTTTTTTCCTTTTTAAATGACAGCGGATGTTGATCCCTAGAAGAGTTTTTATACCTTTTAACAGGTAAAACTAATTTATAATTTTCACCTTTAAATTCTCTTTCACTTCTTTTCATTGGTAGACCTATAAAATCTTTAAAATTCATATTTAAAATTTTTTGTCTTCTTATTTTAACAGGATAATCTTCATTCCATATTCTCTCATTCCATTTGGTAAAAAGTTTTCTCAATAAGTTTTTAAATGGTAATTGCCAATACTTCAAAAGAAATTTATAATTCATAATGATTTCTGACTTTTGTTTATCAATTTCATTTATTGTTATTTTATTTCTTGAAACAATACCTAATTGAACTGTATATGTGTAAAGAGTATTGTCATCATGTTGAACCATAAACATTGGTGTAGAAATTTTAATAAAAGGAATAAAAGGAATTTTTACTGCATCAATTCTGTACATAAAATTTCTATCTTCATAAAGTATATGTGGTTCTGCAAAACCACTATGTATTATGTCTAGGTGTTCATGATCCCAATAATTCCAGAAAGCCACATCTTTTGAACAATCAATTTCTTTTTTTATTGTAATTTCAAGAATTTTTTTGTCAGTCATAAACTATAATATATATTTTATTATTCTCTTGCTTAAATTCATACTCATTAAGTTTTGATCTTATAGGATGACTCAGACATTTTCCCGTATTTTTATCAAATTTCCATCCATGCCATTTACATTGAAGTATATTTTGTATGTCATTATAAATAATTTCACCTCCAAAGTGAGGACAAATAGAAGAAAATATTTTTACTTTTTGGTATTTGTCTATAAAAATAATTAATTCATCATTAATATTGTCAAAAAATTTGACTATATATTTCTTTTTTTTTAAATCATCTAAATTACAAAAATATAATTTTTTATTTTCCATTAATTAATAAGTTAATTTTTTTTTTTGATGATTCATTGATTTAGGCCTCTTAATTAGTAGGGGCGTTCTGTTGCCAGGTGCCCCAGACCCCGTTTGCTTAATTAACTAAGTTAATTAGGCAGCAAGTGCATAACTTTCGTTAGCAATTATAATTTAGCCCGTTACGGTGGAACAATCCCGAACGAAAGAATAGCCTTTAGTCATCCGTCGAATCTAGTTCACCCCCATAAGTTGTAATGGTGGAGGTGGTGGGTACTGCCCCCACGTCCGCAATGGTTATTACGAAATTCGTTTATCGTCGTAGTTGGAAAACCAACATTATTAATATAAAAGTAATTACAACAGATTCAATAACAATCATGAAATTAACTAAAGAACAACAAGAAGAAATAAAAAATCAACAATCTCAAAGCAATCAAACAAAAAGAGTTACTGCTCCTGAGCTTGAAAAAATCCTATATGAAGCAATTCCAGCTTTAGATCATGGTTTTGTAAGAGTTGTTGATTATATGGGTGACGACACATCCATAGTTCAATCAGCAAGAGTATCTTATGGAAAAGGAACCAAACAAGTTTCAACTGACAAAGGTTTAATAAAATATTTGATGAGGCACTGGCACAGTACCCCATTTGAAATGTGTGAAATTAAATATCATGTTAAGCTTCCAATATTTATTGCAAGACAATGGATTAGACATAGAACTGCAAATGTTAATGAATATTCTGCAAGATATTCAATTTTAGATAAAGAATTTTATTTGCCATCACAAGAAAATTTAGCTGCTCAATCAACTAGTAACAGACAGGGTAGAGGAGATGTCTTGGAGGGAAAACAGGCAGAGGAAGTTTTGGAACTTTTAAAAAGTGATGCAGAGAGAACTTATGATAATTATGAAACTATGCTTAATGAAAGATTTGACGGATCAACTATTGATGAAAATAAAAAAGGTTTAGCGAGAGAACTTGCAAGAATGAATTTAACACTAAATACCTATACTCAATGGTATTGGAAAACTGATTTATTAAACTTAATGAATTTTTTAAGATTAAGAGCTGATAGTCATGCTCAATATGAAATTAGAGTTTATGCCGACATAATGCTGGATACTGTAAAAAAATGGGTTCCCACAACTTATGATGCTTTTATGGATTATAGAGTTGGTGGTACAGAGGTTTCTGCAAAAGGAAAATTAATTATTCAAAAACTTATTAAAGGTGAGAATGTAGATGTTGAAAGTTCTGGCCTGTCTAAAAGAGAGTGGAATGAATTAATGACTGCTTTTGATCTTAAAGATAAGTTGATTTAATTTTTTCAGCAAAATTTAAATATATTTTAGAAATTTCATGCTCAGGGTTAGCTTCCACAATTGGCTTTCCTTCGTCACCAGTTTTACCCACTTCAGGATTAATTGGAATTTCACCTAAAAATTCTTTTTGAAATTCCTCTGCAGTTTTCTTAACCCCGCCTTCTCCAAAAATTTTATATTTTTTCCCATCGTCACCTATGAAATAACTCATGTTATCAACTAAACCTAAGATTTTAACTCCAAGTTTATCAAACATTTTTATTCCTCTTTTAACATCTAAAAGAGCTACTTCTTGAGGTGTACTCACAATTATTGCACCATCCATTTTTATTTCTTGTGAAAATGTAAGTTGAGTGTCACCAGTTCCTGGAGGCATATCAACGACAATAAAATCTAAATCTTTCCAATTTACTTTCTGAGTAAAAGTTTTAATTGCACTTGTTACCATAGGACCACGCCAAATCATTGGAGTTTGTTGATCAGCTAAAAAACCTATCGACATACACTGAATGTCATATTTTGTAATTGGATCTAATTTTTGACCATCACTTTTTGGTTTTTCGTTAATATCAAACATTTTAGGAATTGATGGACCGTAAATGTCTGCATCTAAAAGACCAACTTTGCATCCAACTTTTTTCAAAGACAAAGCAAGATTCGTTGCAAATGTAGATTTGCCAACACCACCTTTTGCACTAGAGATTGCAATTGTGTACTTTGTTCCAAGAATTGGATTTTTAGTGAATTTTTTAGGCTCTAGCTTACTTTTCATTGCGGCACTAAGTTCAGGTTTTTTATCAGTCATAAAAGTATCATTACTTGTTTTTTGTAATAAAGACACTATATACTTTGGCATATGTCAGACGATTTTAAAGGTCAAAGTCCTTGGGGAGCACCTCCAGGTGGAGGTGGTAGTGGTAACGGATCAGGTAGAGGTCCGACACCACCAAATGTCGACGAATTAATTAGAGATCTTCAAGATAAAATTAAAAGATTTTTACCTGGTGGAAAAACTTCAGGAGGAAAATCAATAAGTCTAATTTTATTAGTTTTAGTTTTTGTATGGTTAGCTAGCGGACTTTATAGAGTATTACCCGATGAACAAGGAGTTGTATTAAGATTTGGAAAATTTGTAAAAACTACACAGCCTGGTTTGAACTATCATATACCTTTTCCTGTTGAAAGTGTTCAAACACCGAAAGTTACTAAGGTAAATAGAATGGATATAGGATTTAGATCTGAAAGAGACAGTGGCTTCTCTACTGGTGGCGGTGTTGCTGATGTTCCACAAGAAAGCTTAATGTTAACTGGAGACGAAAATATTGTTAACATAGACTTTTCAGTATTCTGGGTAATTAAAGATGCTGGTAATTTTTTATTCAAAATTCAAGATCCAGAAGGAACTGTTAAAGCAGCTGCTGAAACTGCAATGAGGGAAGTAATTGCAAAAAGTGATATCCAGCCAATCTTAACAGAGGGAAGATCTAAAATTGAGCTTGAAACTCAGGAAATTATTCAAACTATTTTAGATGATTACGAAAGTGGAATTCAAATTACACAGGTGCAAACTCAAAAAGCTGACCCACCTGATCAAGTAATTGACGCATTTAGAGATGTACAGGCTGCAAGAGCAGATATGGAAAGATCTAAAAACGAAGCTGAAGCTTACGCAAATGATGTAATTCCAAGAGCACGAGGGGAAGCGCAAAAAATTTTACAAGCTGCAGAAGCATATAAAAAAGAAGTTGTTGCAAAAGCTGAAGGTGAAGCAAGTAGATTTATAGCAATTTACAACGAGTATAAAAACGCAAAAGCAGTTACTCAAGAAAGAATGTATTTAGAAACTATGGAAAAAGTTTTAGCAGATATTGATAAAGTAATTATAGAAAAAAATGCAGGTTCAGGTGTAGTTCCATATTTGCCTTTGCCTGAGTTAAAAAAGAAAGCGACGAATTAAAATGAAAGCTGGAAAAATATTAGCAGGAGTATTAGTAGCAATTGGTGTAGTTGCTTTTTTATCAGTAATCATTGTAAAAGAGGTTAACCAAGCAATTATTCTTCAGTTTGGTGATCCAAAAAGAATAATAATGAAACCAGGTTTAAATTTTAAAATTCCATTTATTCAAAACGTTGTTTATTTAGATAAAAGAATCTTAAACTTAGATGCACCACCTGAAGAGGTTATTGCATCAGATCAGAAACGTTTAATTGTTGATGCATTTGCAAGATTTCAAATCGTTGATCCACTAAAGTTTTATATTTCAGTTGGAAATGAAAGAGTTGCAAGATCTAGATTATCGACAATTATAAACTCAAGAATTAGAAATGTACTAGGTCAAGAAGAATTACAAACATTATTATCTAAAGATAGATCGAAGCAAATGGCTTTGATTAAAGAAGGTGTTAATAACGAAGCACAAAACTTTGGAATTAATATTGTTGATGTAAGAATTAAAAGAGCAGACCTACCTCAAGCTAACAGTGATGCGATTTATAGAAGAATGCAAACCGAAAGGGAAAGAGAAGCAAAAGAATTTAGAGCAAAAGGAGCAGAGATGGCCGTTACTATTACATCAACAGCAGACAAAGAAGTTACTGTAATCTTAGCAGATGCTCAAAAACAATCTGAGATAATGAAAGGGGAAGGTGATGGACAAAGAAATAAAATATTTGCTGACGCCTTTGGTCAAGATCCAGAATTTTTTGCTTTCTACAGAGCTATGCAGGCATATGAAAAAGCTCTTATTGGTGGAGAAACTTCATTAATTTTATCACCTGATAGTGAATTTTTTAAATTTTTTGGAAATATAAAACCTGAAATCCAACAATAATTTTTAAATGCGTGAGCTATTTATAGCTTTTGGTCTTTTCTTATTTATTGAGGGAATTTTGTACGCCTTATTTCCAGCAAAAATGAAAAGTATGTTAAAAAAATTAGAACTTGTTAAAGATAGTCAGCTTAGATCAGGTGGACTCATTTTTGCATTGATAGGTTTTATAATTATTTATTTTATTAAGAGTTAATATGAATAAAATTAAACTTATATTCTTAACCCTACTTATATCATTTAGCTTTTCGTTAAATGTAAACTCCAAACCAGTTCCTGCTTCTTTTGCAGATCTTGCAGAGAAATTAATGCCATCTGTTGTAAACATTTCTACAACAACTACTATCACAACAAATTCTAATCCTTTTCCTTTTCAATTTCCTCCAGGATCTCCTTTTGAGGATATGTTTAAAGAATTTGGAACACCTCAGGAAAGACAATCAGCTGCTTTAGGTTCTGGGTTTATAATAGACGAGAAAGGAATTGTAGTTACGAATAATCACGTTATCCAAGATGCTGATGACATTATTGTTAGGGTAAACGGTGACCAAGAATTTAAAGCTAAGGTTCTTGGTGCTGACCCTTTAATGGATATTGCTGTTTTAAAATTAGAAACAGATGAAAAGTTTATCCCAGTTGCATTCGGCGACTCTGATAAAGCAAGAATTGGTGATTGGGTTTTAGCAATTGGAAATCCGTTTGGTTTAGGCGGAACTGTTACTGCTGGAATTATTTCAGCAAGAAATCGGTCAATTGGTTTATCAAGATATGAAGATTTTATACAAACAGATGCATCTATAAATTCTGGAAATTCTGGAGGGCCTTTGTTTGATATGGAAGGAAATGTAATTGGAATTAATACAGCAATTCTTGGACGTAATGGTTCTATTGGAATTGGATTTTCCATACCATCTAACAGTGCTCAAATTGTAATTAAACAATTAATCGAATTTGGTGAAACAAAAAGAGGATGGTTAGGAGTTAGAATTCAAGATGTAACAAAAGAAATTGCTGAAGTTGAAAAATTAGATAAAGCAAGAGGAGCACTTGTTGCAAGTGTTGCTGAAAATAGTCCTTCAGAAAATGCGGGAATACAAGCTGGCGATATTATTTTAGAATTTAATGGAGAAAAAATAAATCAAATGAAAGAACTTCCAGCGATTGTTGCACGAACAGAAGTTGGAAAAAAAGTTGAGGTTAAAATTTGGAGAGACAAAAAAGAGATTATTAAAAATGTTATTTTAGGAAGATTAGAAACTTCAGATGATTTTAAAATAAGCAAAAATCAAGAAACTGAAAAACAAAATAATAATGAAGAAATAATTGAAAGTTTGAGAATTGCAGTAAGACCATTAACTAAAGAAGATATTAAAAATAGAAATTTACCAAACCAAACTACAGGACTTGTTATTACTAAAATTGCAAACAACAGCCCTGTAGCAAATTTAATAGAGCTTAACAGTATTATTATTGAAGCTCAGAAGAAAAAAATCAGATCAGCAGATGACTTAAGAAATATTGCTAAAGAAGTTTTAAATTCAAATCAAAAGACACTTTTATTCGCAATCTATAACAATCAAAATCAACGAAGATACATCGGTGTTAAGCTAGATTGATCATGGATTTAAAATCCAAGATTATATTAATCTCAGGTCCTACAGCTTCAGGAAAGTCAAGTTTTGCAATTAAGTTTGCAAAAAAAGTTAATGGAGAAATTATTAATGCAGACAGTATGCAAGTATACAAACAGCTTAAAATTTTATCAGCTAGACCAGATCCAAAAAAATACCAGAAAATAAAACATCATTTGTATGGTTTTCATAATGTTACAAGAAACTTCTCTACAGGTGATTGGCTTAAGCTAGTAATTAAAAAAATTGGTGAAGTTCAAAAAAGAAAAAAAACCCCAATTCTTGTTGGTGGTACGGGCTTATACTTTAAAGCTTTAACTGATGGTTTGGTTAAAATACCAAATATTTCATTAAAATTAAGAACTCAAATTAGAGATTTACAAAAAAAACTTGGACAAAAGAGGTTTTATGAAAAACTATTAAAATTAGATCCATCCTCAATAGGAAAAATAAACCCTACAGACACTCAAAGATCTATCAGAGCTTATGAAGTAAAAAAGTTTACAAAAAAATCTCTACATGAATGGTTTAAAAACACTAAATCAAACTTCATGGAAGATGATTTTTTAAAAGTTTATATTGATTACCCAAGACAAGGATTAATTGAGCGGATTAATGTAAGAACAAGTGAGATGATAGAGAATGGAGCAATAAAAGAAGTAAAAGGCTTTATGAAACTAAGAGTCAGAAAAGATAAAAGTGCCAACAAGGCCATAGGAGTTAATGAAATTAGAGAATATTTAAAAAAACAAAAAGATTTGAAGGATACTGAAGAAAAAATAGCCATAAAAACTAGACAATACGCCAAAAGACAAAGTACTTGGGCAAGAGGCAATATGATGAGCTGGATAAAACTAAAGCCACAAGACATAAATAATTTTTTGAAAAAAATTTAAAATTTTCATTCTTAAACTTGACCAATGAGCACAACTTCAGCTAGATTGCCTAATGCCAAAATTATTAACTGGAGCAGAAATTGTATTTAAATGTCTTGAAGACCAAAAGGTAGAACATATCTTTGGTTATCCAGGTGGTGCAGTGTTACCAATTTATGATGAATTAAAAAATCATCCTTCTATAAAACATATTTTAGTTAGACACGAGCAAGGTGCTGGTCATGCAGCTGAAGGTTATGCAAGATCATCAGGAAAACCTGGCGTAGTTTTAGTTACATCAGGTCCTGGAGCCACTAATGTTGTTACAGCATTAACTGATGCGTATATGGACTCTGTTCCACTGGTTTGTATTTCTGGTCAAGTTCCAACACATTTAATTGGAACAGACGCATTTCAAGAATGTGACACTACAGGAATTACAAGACCTTGTACGAAACATAATTGGTTAGTTAAAGATATAAATGATCTTTCAAAAGTTATGCATGAAGCTTTTAAAGTTGCAACAACAGGAAGACCTGGACCAGTTTTGATTGACATTCCAAAAGATATTCAGTTTGCAAAAGCAAAATATAAAAAACCAAATAAAGAAAAAAAATTAAATGGAAAAGACCAGGGATGTAAAATGATAAATGGTGTAGAATTGCAATATCCTAATGCAAATCAGTCTGTAATACAAAAAGCAAAATATGAGTCCAAAAAATTTGAATGCATCAAACAAGACTCATAAGTTTTTATTAAATAAATTAAAAGATAAACAAACTTCTAAAATTTATAAAAAATTTGAAAAAAACCTTGAATTAAAGGAGGATTTTATAGTTGCAGTTTCTGGTGGACCAGACAGTCTAGCTTTATGTTTTTTATCAAAAATTTATTCGATTAAAAAAAATCTTAAAGTAACATATTTTCACGTTGATCATAAACTTAGAAATAATTCAACAAAAGAGGCAAAATTAGTAAAATTGCTTTTAAAAAAATTGTCTACTAATCTTGAGATTTTAACGTGGGTTGGAAAAAAACCAAAAAACAACATCCAATCTATTGCAAGAGATAAAAGATATACATTGATGATAAACAGGGCAAAAAAATTAAAAATAAATAATATTCTATTAGGTCATCATAAGGATGATTTAATAGAGAATTTTTTTATTAGAATTTTAAGAGGCACCGGTTTGAATGGTATGGTGTCATTTGATCAAAGAACCATCCTGCAAAATATTAATTTGATAAGACCTTTGTTAAAATTTTCTAAAAAAAATTTAGAAAATATTACCAAAAAAGTTTTTAAAAATTATGTTGAAGATCCCTCGAATAATAATGATGAATTTAAAAGAGTGAAAATTAGAAATTTTATAAAAAACTTGGAATTAGAGGGATTGGATAATGATAAATTTAATCTAACGATTAAAAATTTAAAATTTGCTAATGAGTCAATTAAATATTTTGTAGAAAGAAATTTAAAAGACAATTCAACAATTTCAAATATTAATAAGTTTGTTATTTTGAATAAAAATTTTTTCCTTCAACCAGAAGAAGTAGTTTTTAGGTCTCTAACAGAAGTGTTAAAAGCTGTTGGTAAAAAATACTACCCAGTACGAGGAAAAAAAATTGATAACTTAATTTATCGAATTAAAAATGATAACTCATTTATGACCACTTTAGGAAACTGTTTAATAAAGAAGGTAAATAACTCAGTTTTAGTATCAAAAGAGCGTTAAAGTTGATAAAATAACTGATATTTTGTCACTTGTTAATTTAATAATAATTCTTATTTTAAACTTATGAATTTAAAAAATCTGGCAATGTGGGGAATTATAGTTTTTTTAACTATAGGTCTATACAACATGTTTAAGAATCCTCAGTCTAATATTAGAGGTGGAAATCAAATAATATTTTCAGATTTTTTAAATTCAGTTGAAAACGGTGAAGTTCTAAAAGTTGAAATCCAAGGAAATAACATTAAAGGTGTTTATTCAAATGGAAATTCTTTTTCAACCTATGCTCCTAATGATCCAAATCTAATAGAAAAATTATCAGAGAAAGGTGTAAGTATTTCAGCAGCACCTCTAGAGGAAAAAATGCCTTCGTTGTTTGGTGTGCTTTTATCATGGTTTCCTATGTTACTGCTTATTGCAGTATGGATTTTCTTTATGAGACAAATGCAAGGTGGAAAAGGTGGAGCGATGGGTTTTGGGAAATCAAAAGCAAAAATGATGAACGAACTAAAAGGTAAAGTTACGTTTAACGATGTTGCTGGTGTAGAAGAAGCTAAAGAAGAAGTAGAAGAGATAGTAGAATTCTTAAAAGATCCGAAAAAATTTAGTAGGTTGGGTGGAAAAATTCCAAGAGGAGCATTGCTTGTTGGCCCTCCAGGAACAGGTAAAACTTTATTAGCTAGAGCTATTGCAGGTGAGGCAGGAGTTCCGTTTTTCACTATTTCAGGTTCAGATTTTGTAGAGATGTTTGTTGGAGTAGGAGCATCTAGAGTTAGAGACATGTTTGAACAAGGTAAAAAAAATTCTCCATGTATAATTTTTATTGACGAAATTGATGCAGTTGGAAGAAGTAGAGGAGCTGGTCTAGGTGGGGGTAATGATGAAAGAGAACAAACGTTAAACCAGTTATTAGTTGAAATGGATGGTTTTGATACAAATGAAGGTGTCATTATTATTGCTGCAACAAACAGACCAGATGTGCTTGATCCAGCATTATTAAGACCAGGAAGATTTGATAGACAAGTTATTGTTGGTCTTCCAGATATCATTGGAAGAGAAAAAATTTTAAAAGTTCATGTAAAAAAAATAAAAATGGCTCCAGATGTTAATTTAAGAACAATTGCAAGAGGTACACCAGGTTTTTCAGGAGCAGATCTTGCAAATCTTGTTAATGAAGCAGCTTTGTTAGCAGCAAGAAAAAGTAAAAGGATCACAACATTACTTGAATTTGAGGAAGCAAAAGACAAGGTAATGATGGGTGCAGAGAGAAGATCTAAAGTTGTATCAGAGGATGACAAGAAGATAACAGCTTACCACGAAGCTGGTCATGCTATAGTAACTTTAAATGTAAACGACACATCTCCAATTCACAAAGCTACAATTGTACCACGAGGTATGGCGGGCGGTATGGTAGTACGTTTACCTGAGAGAGATAAAGACTATCACTCGATTGCTGAATTTCATTCACATATTGCTATTGCTATGGGAGGTAGAGTTTCTGAAGAGATAATATTTGGAAAAGACAAAATTACAACTGGAGCTGGGGGAGGACAAGGTTCTGACCTTCATACAGCCACAGGTTTGGCTCGTGATATGGTCACAAAATTTGGAATGACAACAGAACTAGGTCCCTTAACCTATGGTGAAAATCAAGATGAAGTTTTTTTAGGACGATCGGTGGCAAGAAATCAAAGCGTGTCAGAATTGACAGCACAAAAAATTGATGCAGAAATTAGAAAAATTGTTGATAAAGGATACGAAAAAGCAAAAAGTATTTTAACTGAAAAAATTGAAGATGTTCATAAACTAGCTAAAGCATTATTGGTATATGAAACTATGACAGGTAAGGAAATTGAGGACTTAATTAACAAAAATATTCATCCTGAAGATAAGAAAGATTTAGTAGAAGAGGATAAAAATAAAGACTCTGCTTTAGGTGCAATGGGTTTAAAACCAAAACTAGTTCATTAATAAATAATGCAAAGATATTACACAAGAGCGTGTAATTTCTATTTTGGCAATCAATCAAAATATTTAGTAAATAAAAAAAAATCAATTCCATTACATGAAATTAAAGAAATATCTTTTTCTCATATTGAGATAATCACAAGAAAATCAAAAAAAACAATTTCTATAAATCAAATCAAGCACTTACCAAAAAATTTAAAAAAAAAAATAAATGCAGATATCAAGAAAATTAAATCAAAAAAAATAAATTTTTCTAATTTTAATTTTAAAAAAATTCCAAATATTTTAGGAGTATTAAATCTTACACCCGACAGTTTTTCGGACGGAGGAAAATTTAATAAAAAAAATAAGGGTATCACTCATGCTATTAGTTTGTACAAAAGTGGTGCATCTATAGTAGATGTTGGTGGAGAATCTACAAGACCAGGATCGAAGCCTGTAAATGAAAAGCAAGAATGGATTAGAATTAATAAGATATTAAAATTTATTGTAAAAAAAATACCAATATCTTTAGACACAAGAAAGTCTAGGATTATGGAAAAAGGTATTAGGATGGGAGTTAAACTGATTAATGATGTTTCAGGGTTAAGTTATGATCCCAAAACGATAAATATTTTAAAAAAGTATAAAATTCCATTTGTAATACAGCATTCAGTTGGGACACCAGAAAATATGCAAAAGAAGGCGAAATATAAAAATGAATTATTAGATATATATGATTATTTTGATGATAAGATTAAGTTAATAAGGTCCAAGGGTATTAAACACAATAATATAATTTTAGATCCTGGAATTGGATTTGGAAAAAATTTGAAACATAATATGAATCTTATAAGAGGTGTTTCTATTTTTCATTCATTAGGTTTTCCTATATTAGTAGGCAATTCAAGAAAAAGATTTATTAAAGATATATCAAAAAAAAATGATAGCAAAACAAGGATTGGCGGAACTATGGGCTCTTCAATATATCTTTTAATGCAAGGTATTCAGATTTTAAGAATTCATGATGTTAATGAAGTTAAGCAAGGAATTAAAGTTTTTAACGAAATAGTCAAAAATTAATGACAAAAAAATATTTTGGAACAGATGGAATAAGAGGAGCAGTCAATAGTAAATATATTAATGGAGATATGTTCTTTAAATTTGGACTTGCTAGCGGAACATACTTTAAATCTCAAAAAAAAAGAAAACAAATGGCAATAATTGCAAAAGATACGAGATTGTCAGGATATACACTTGAGCCAGCTCTTGTCTCAGGTTTGGCTTCAGCTGGTATGCATGTTTATACTCTAGGACCCTTACCAACTAATGGGTTGGCTATGCTAACAAAAGAAATGAAGGCTAATATGGGTATAATGATCACCGCCTCTCACAATCCATATTTTGACAATGGTTTAAAATTGTTTGGTCCTGATGGAATGAAATTATCAGATAAAATAGAAAAAAAAATTGAGAGACTTATAGATAAGAAAATCTCAAAAAACCTTTCGCATTCTGAAAAATTAGGAAGGGTTAAAAGATTAGAAACAGGTACCAAAAAATATATTAAAATATTAAAAAAAAATTTCACTAAAGAGTTCAATTTAAGAGGACTAAGAATAGTAATCGATTGTGCAAATGGTGCTGGTTATAAGGCAGGTCCTGAATTATTGAAATCATTAGGAGCTAAAGTCATAGCAATAGGAATTAAACCAAATGGTTTAAATATTAATAAAAAATGCGGATCAACTTTTCCAAAAAAAATTAGATCTGCTGTAAAAAAATATAAAGCACATATTGGAATATCTTTAGATGGGGACGCTGATAGAATTATAATGTGTGATGAAAAAAGCAATATAATAGATGGAGATCAAATTATAGCTGCTTTAGCAACAAGATGGAAAAACAAAAAAATGTTAAAGGGGGGAGTTGTTGGAACATTAATGTCAAATTATGGGTTAGAAAAATATTTTAAATCAAAAGGAATAAAATTTCTAAGGGCAAATGTTGGAGATAGATATGTTAAAGAAAAAATGCAGAAATATAATTTTAATTTAGGCGGCGAACAATCTGGACATATTATTTTAGGTAAATTTGCAACTACAGGAGATGGTTTGCTAGTAGCTTTAGAAGCTCTTTTTGCTTTAAGAAAAGGAAAAAAGGCAAGTGAATTTTTTGATCAATTTAAGAAAACACCTCAGCTTTTAGAAAATATCGAGGTTAAAGATAAAAATATAATTAATAAACCAGAGATAAAAAAAATTATAAAAAATGCAGATAAATTAATCAAAGGTAATGGAAGAATTTTAGTAAGAAAATCAGGAACAGAATCTAAAATAAGAGTAATGGGAGAAAGTGAAAATAAAGCTCTTCTATATAAATGTGTGAATATGATTACAAAAAAAATTAAATAAATTGAAGCCTAATTCTAAAATTTTAATTATTGCAGGATCTGACTCATCTGGTGGAGCAGGTATTCAAGCTGATATAAAAACTATCACTGCACTTGGTTCTTATGCAATGACTGCAATAACTGCAGTTACATCACAAAATACCACAGGTGTAAAATCAATTGTTGGAATTAATCCACAAGAAATTTTTAATCAAATTATTTATAGTTGCAAAGATATAAGACCTGATGCAATAAAAATTGGTATGCTACATTCTTCAGAGGTTATTAGAATGGTACTGAAAGCTCTGGATGTAATTAAAGTTAAAAAAATCGTATTAGATCCAGTTATGGTTGCTAAAGGAGGGGCTAAACTTATAGATAGTAAAGCTATTCAATTATTAAAATTAAAATTAATTAAAAAAGTATCACTTATTACACCCAATATCCCAGAGGCAGAATTTTTGACTAAAACAACAATAATAACAAAAGAGGATATGATTTTTGCTGCTAACAAACTTATCGGATTAGGAGCCAAAAATGTACTTATAAAAGGCGGTCATTTAAAACATAAAAATGTAATAGATATTTTAATAAACAAAAAAGACATAAAGATCTTCAAAAGCGAGCGTTACAAAACAAAGAATACTCATGGTACAGGTTGTACATTATCTAGCTCAGTTACAACTTTTTTATCATGTGGAAAAACAGTAAAGAAATCTTGTGAGCTAGGAATTAAGTATGTAAATTCTGCAATTAAATCAAACCCGAAATATGGAAAAGGTCATGGCCCAATTAACCATCTCACTTCCTTAAAAGTAAACAGAAAATTTAAATAATGAAAAATATAGTCGTTGTTGGATCTCAATGGGGTGACGAAGGTAAAGGAAAAATTGTTGATTGGTTATCTGAACAGGCTGATGTTGTAATAAGATTTCAAGGAGGTCACAATGCTGGTCATACTTTAGTGATTGATGGTGTTACTTATAAATTAAGATTATTGCCATCTGGAATAGTTAGAAAAGGTAAAATGTCAATTATTGGCAACGGAGTTGTCGTAGATCCATGGGCTTTGTTAGAGGAAATAGAAGAAATAAAATCTAAAGGTGTAGAAGTAAATGTAAATAATTTTATTATTTCGGAGTCCGCAAATTTAATTTTGCCTTTTCATAGAGAAATGGATGAGATTAGAGAGGATGCAGCAGGAAAAAGCAAAATAGGAACTACAAGACGTGGAATAGGACCAGCATATGAAGATAAAGTTGGAAGAAGATCTATAAGAGTTATGGATCTAAGATCTGAAAAAAATTTAGATCAAAGACTCGATTCTGTATTAGTTCATCATAATGCGATGAGAAAAGGCCTAGGAAAAAAAATTTTTGAAAAAGATCAGCTTAAATTTGATTTGCTTAAAATAGCACCAAAAATATTAGAATTTTCTCAGCCAGTTTGGCTAAAGATTGATCAATTTAAAAAACAAAAAAAGAGAATTTTATTCGAAGGAGCCCAAGGTATTTTACTTGATGTAGATCATGGAACTTATCCTTTTGTAACCTCATCTAATACTGTTGCTTCAAGCGCTGCAACAGGAACTGGTTGTGGCCCTAATTCGATAAATTATGTTCTTGGAATTACAAAAGCTTATACAACAAGAGTTGGGGAAGGTCCTTTTCCGACAGAGTTAACAGATGATGTTGGTGAACTTTTAGGAACACGTGGAAAAGAATTTGGAACTGTTACAAGTAGAAAAAGAAGATGTGGATGGTTTGATGGTGTTTTGGTAAGGCAAACTATTAAAGTTTCAGGTATTGATGGTATCGCCTTAACGAAATTAGATGTACTCGATGAATTAGATGAAATTAAAATGTGTGTTGCTTATGAGCTTGATGGTAAAAGATTAGATTATTTACCTGCCGCTGTAGAAGATCAAATAAAAATAAAACCAATTTATGAAACTTTTCCAGGTTGGAAAGTATCTACAAATGGAGTTAAAAATCTTGACTCATTACCTGAAAATGCAAAAAAATATATTTTTGCTGTTGAAGATTTTATCGGTGCAAAAGTATCAAGCATCTCAACTAGTCCAGAAAGAGATGATACTATTTTAATTGAAAACCCTTTTGAAGTTTAGTTTGCGGGTAAAAGATTTTTTGATTTAGCTAATAGAAGCATGTGCTTTTGGAGTTTTTCAAATGCTTTATTTTCTATTTGTCTAACTCTTTCTCTGCTAATTTTATATTTTTTACTTAAATCTTCTAGAGTAGTTGGATCATCATTTAGTCTTCTTGAGTATAAAATTTCTCTTTCTCTATCGTTAAGAACTTTAATAGAGTCTTTTAATAAATCTTTTCTTTGTTCCATTTCCTCGTGGTGAGCAAATTTTAAATCATGATCAAGTTCTTTATCAACCAACCAGTCTTGCCATTCATCGCCATCTTCCCCAACTTGAGCATTTAGTGAGAACTCCTTTCCAGAAAGTCTTCTATTCATAGAAACGACTTCTTCTTTACTTACATCGAGCTTATTAGCTATATGATCAACGTGCTCATCTCTTAAGTCTCCTTCAGTTTCTGGAGAAATTTGATTTTTAATTTTCTTTAAATTAAAAAATAATTTTTTTTGAGCAGTAGTAGTTCCAATTTTGACGAGACTCCAAGATCTTAAAATATATTCTTGGATAGAAGCCTTAATCCACCACATTGCATAAGTCGCCAATCTAAAACCTTTTTCAGGTTCAAATTTCTTAACAGCTTGCATAAGACCTACATTTCCCTCTGAAATCATTTCATTAATAGGCAAACCATATCCTTTGTATCCCATAGCAATCTTTGCAACTAATCTTAAGTGACTAGTGACTAGTTTTTCTGCAGCTTTAATATTACCAGTCGTTTTCCAATTTTTTGCTAGCATATATTCCTCTTCTGCAGCTAACATCGGAAATTTTTTAATCTGCTCTAAATATGCAGATAGTCCACCTTCATTAGAAAGGGTTGGCAAATTGTTAGTCATCGTTGTGCTCATAGCAGTGTTTATTTAATTAATTATACCTAATTTTCAATAATTTATTCTTCAGTGTTTCTAAGCATTTTAAGAATATTATTTAGATCCTGTGGCAAAAGTGAGGAAAAAATCATCTCTTTCTTAGTACGTGGATGTATAAATCCTAAAGTTTTTGCATGCAGGAATTGTCTATTTAATTTAGTAATTGAATTTTGGATATCAAAATCAATATTTTTTAATTTTTTATATTTTTTTTTATATTTGTCATCTCCAACTAGACTATTACCTTTAAAGTTCATATGAACTCTTATCTGATGTGTTCTTCCTGTTTCTAATTTACATTCAACTAAACTTAAAGTTGGTGTTTTTTGATTTTCAAAAATTTCAAGTGTTTTATAGTTTGTTATAGCTTTCTTACCTTTAGAACTACTAACTTCCATTAATTGTCTATTTTTTGAACTACGAGTTATAAATGTTTCAATCCTTCCTGAGGAGGGTCTTAATTTTCCCCATATTAAAAGTTGGTACTCTCTTATAATTGTATGATCACTAAATTGTTTTGATAAATTTTCATGAGTTTCATTGTTTTTTGCAATTACAACTAAACCAGATGTGTTTTTATCAATTCTATGAACAATACCAGGTCTTAACTCGTCACCTATATTTGACAAAGAACCCTTATCATAATGCATCAATGCATTAACAATTGTTTTATCATAATTTCCAGCTCCTGGATGCATGATTATTCCAGCAGGTTTATTAATTACTAATAGATCATCATCTTCGTATATTATTTCTAATTTAAATTCGTAAGGTTTAAGTGATGCTATTTCAGGTTCTGGAATCTTAAGATTTATATTATCACCTATTGAGACTTTTTTTGAGGGACTTTTAATTATTTCGTTATTTAGTGTTAACTTTTCTTTTAAAATTAAATTTTTAATTCTAGTTCTGCTTATTAATTCCTCTCTTTTGTTAATTAAAACATCAACCCTTAAATTCTTCTCATCCTCTTTGACTATAAAATTAATGTTTTTTTCCATAAAATATAATATTAATACTATATGCGCTTGTAGCTCAACTGGATAGAGCGCCTGACTTCGGATCAGGAGGTTCTGGGTTCGACTCCTAGCAGGCGCACCAGTTTATTCACCTATATTTATTAAAGTTCCTTTATCTCTTGCTTTGTCGAAAGAGTAATAAAATACAAATATAGACAAAATTAAATAAAACACATTCAGATAGACTGCATTAATGATATTTTCATAATTTACCATTCCATTGACCAAGATATTTCTAGTCTCTTCAAAAATATAAACTAATGGAAGTGCGAAAGCGATTGATTGGAAGATTTCTGGCAGTGTTTCAACTGGATAGTAAATACAGCCGAAAGGTGCTAATAAAAACATGGTAGACCATGCAATATTCTCAAAAGATGGTCCAAATCTTAACAATCCTGCTGAAACAAATAAACCAAGTGTTATTCCGAATAAATACAGACTCAAGAAAAGAAATGCTAAAGGAAGACCAAGTTTTAGCAAAGATATACCAAACAATGGAGAAGTTAATAGTATAGCTGGGATTAAACCAATTAATGCTCTTATTAAAGCGGTAAAAACTAGAGAGACAATTATTTCGCTAATTTTCATTGGTGCAATAAATAAGTTTGTAAAATTTCTGCTCCAAATTTCCTCCAAAAATAACATATTAAAGCCAATACTGGTTCTAAATAAAAAATCATAAAGAATTGCACATGAAAGAATAACTCCTACTGCACCACTGTAATAAGAGCTATGAGCTGCAAAAAAATTAGAAATAAATCCCCAAAGGGTAATTTGAATTGAAGGCCAATAAATTAAATCTAATATTCTTGGAAATGATCTAGTTATTAAATAAAAGTGTCTTAAAAAAAGACCATAAATTCTGATTAAATTCATTTTTATTTTCTCGCAATTTCTAAAAATACTTCCTCTAAGTTTCTTCTTCCGTATTTTGTTATTAACTCTTCAGGAGTTCCTCTATCCACTATTAAACCATCTTTCATCATTAAAATAGAACTACATAATCTTTTTACTTCTTCCATATTGTGTGAGGCAAGCAAAACTGATATTTTTTTTTCCTTTTTGTAATCTTCTAAAAACGATCTTACAAAATCACCAGTTTCAGGGTCTAGTGAAGCAGTGGGTTCATCCAACAAAAGTACCGTTGGATCATTTATTAAAGCTTTAGCAAGACTTACCCTGTTTTTTTGCCCAGAAGAAAGTTCCCCAGTAATTTTGTTTAAAAGGTCTTTTAATCTAAGTTTATTTGCAAGGTGATCTATTCGATCATTTAAATTTTGAATGTTATATAATTTTCCATAAACAATTAAGTTTTGTTTAACTTTAAGTTTTTTAGGTAATTCAATATATGGTGAAATAAAATTCATTTTATGGAGAAGCGAGATTTTATTTTTTTCAATATTCTCACCGTTGATTAAAACCTTACCGCTACTTGGTTTTAATAATCCTAAAATCATTCCAATAGTTGTAGTTTTTCCACATCCATTAGGTCCCAATAAACCAACCATTTCATTTTCATTAATTTTAAAATTTATATTAGCCACCGCTTCTTTATCTTTATATTTTTTTGATAGATTGATTACTTCAATAGAATTTGTCATTAATATTTAGAGGCTCTCTTTAATCTATCGTTAATTGTTTTGCCAAGACCTTTGTTTGGTATCGTTTCTACTGCAATCTTTTTAAAACCATCGTTTTTAATTTTTCTTAAAGTTGAATATAAATTCTTTGCAGCTTCATCTATATTTTTCACTTTGGACAAATAATAATAGTTTTTTAATTTTGATTTTCTTTTTTTTATTAATAAATAAGCCTCATCTTTTTTTGGTTTTTTAACATTGACTCTCAAAGGTATCCCAGGTGAGTAATGTAACGGAAATAAACCAGGTGATAATTTTTTTTTTGAATTTGCATTAATTAATAATTTTTTTTTTAAAACATTTTCAATTTTTTTAGTATCTAGGCCTCCATATCTTAAAAGTGAGGGCTTTTCTAAAAGATTTAGTATTGTGGACTCAACTCCAATTTTACTTTTTCCTCCATTTAAAATATATTTTACTTTTGAACCAAATTCTTCTTTTACATCAGATGGTTTAACTGAACTTAATCTTGAGGATATATTTGCACTAGGTGCCGCTACCGGATAATCTAAATTTTTTAATAAATTTCTTAACAATTTATGTTTAGGAAAACGTACCGCAATACTTTTATTATTATTAGTAACAAATTTTGATATTTTTGAGTTATTTTTTAATTTCAAAACATAAGTTATCGGACCTGGAGAAAATTTTTTGTAAAGTTTAACTAAATTATCATTTATATCACAGTCTGCTTTAAGTCTTCGAATATCGTAATAATGGACAATTAGAGGATTGTTTAATGGTCTTTTTTTAAGACTAAATATTTTCTTAACTGCACTATTCGAATAAGCATTTGCAGCCAATCCATAAACGGTTTCTGTTGGAACCGCAACACAATGATTATTATCTAAATATTTTTTTGCTTTTTTGATATTTGATTGAATAGATTTCATGTATTAATAATTATTATTATATGAAAGATAAAATATTACCACTTGATTATGATCAGTATTCAGTTGAGGAGCTTACAGAAAAAGCAAATAAGATTATAGAGTCTCTAGAAAAGGAAAATGATTTAAACAATTCAGTTGATAGTTATCAAGAACTTCTAAAATTAAATAATATTATTGAAAAGAAATTTCATAAAAATTTTAAATCTATTGGAGAAGAGACAAATAAAAAGATTAAAGAGATAACTAAAAAAAATGAAAAAACAGCTTAATAAAATAGCTAAGGATACAAATATTTTCCTTAAAAAATATATTAATTCACAGAAATATTCTCAGCTAAAGTCACCCATGAAGTATGGTTTGTTTCCAGGTGGAAAAAAAATAAGATCTAAAATCTTAATGGACTTAGGGTCATTATTTTCAATAGATTATAAAACATTGATAATAGTTGGGTCGGCTGTTGAATGTATTCATGCTTATTCTCTTATTCATGATGATCTACCCTGCATGGATGATGATGATATAAGAAGAGGAAAACCTTCAGCTCACATTAAATTTGGTGAGTCTACTGCAGTTCTGGCAGGAAATTCATTACTGACTTTAGCTTTTGAAATTTTATCAAGTCCTAAATTGAAATTAAATGAAAAGATAAAGATCAACCTAATCAAAAAATTATCAGAATGTTCAGGACATCTAGGAATAGCTGGTGGGCAATATTTAGATTTAAGTTATGAGAGAAAGAAAATATCAAGGAATAAAATATTAGAAATGGAAATAAAAAAAACTGGAATGTTATTTAGTTTTTGTTGTGCAGCTCCAGCAATAATTAAGAAAAAAACAATCCAAGAAATTAAATTTTTTGAGAATATTGGATCAAAAATTGGTTTATTATTCCAAATAGCTGATGATTTAATTGATCTGAAAAGTAATTCTAAGGAAGCTGGGAAAAAAACAGGAAAAGATCAAAAAAAAGGCAAGGCAACACTTATAAATTTAATAGGCTATGATGACTCGCTTAAGTATTGTGATAAGATAATAAAAGATATTAATAAGAATTTAAGAAAATATGGTTCAAGATCTGAAAAAATAAATGAAACATTAGGCTATATACTGAATAGAAAAAAATGAAAAAAAATTATCAATTTTTAAATAATATCAATTTTCCATCTGATTTAAGAAAAGTTTCTGAAAATAATTTACAAAAAGTAGCAGATGAGGTGAGGGAGGAAATGATAAGTGCTGTTTCAGAAACAGGAGGTCACCTTGGTGCTGGTTTGGGAGTTGTTGAATTGACAGTTGCACTTCATTATGTTTTTGATACCCCAAATGATAAATTAATATGGGATGTTGGCCATCAATCTTACCCACATAAAATTTTAACTGGAAGAAAAGATAAAATTAGAACTTTACGACAGGGCGATGGTTTATCAGGTTTTACAAAAAGATCTGAAAGTGAGTATGACCCATTTGGAGCAGCACATAGTTCAACATCTATTTCATCTGCATTAGGAATTGCAGAGGCAAATAAATTAGAAAATAAGTCTTCTAATGTAATAGCTGTTATAGGAGATGGAGCAATTAGCGCAGGTATGGCTTATGAAGCCATGAATAATGCTGGAGCATCTAAGACAAAAATGATTGTTATTTTAAATGATAACGACATGTCAATTGCAAAACCAGTTGGAGCAATGAGAACTTACTTGGCAAAATTATTTACTGGTAAAATATATTTTAGTCTTCGAGAAACCTTAAAATTAATTGCATCTGCATTTTCAAAAAGATTTAGTGCTAAAGCAGGAAAAGCAGAGGATTTTTTCCGTTCAGCAGTTACCGGGGGTACATTGTTTAGTTCACTTGGTTTTTATTATGCAGGTCCTATAGATGGTCATGATTTATCAAGCCTAGTTCCAATTTTAAAAAATGCAAAAGAATCAAGACATGAGGGTCCTATAATGATTCATATCAAAACTCAAAAAGGAAAAGGTTATTCTTATGCTGAAAAAGCAAATGATCATTATCATGGAGTGTCAAAATTTAATGTTGAGACTGGCAAACAAGTAAAGAGCAAATCAAATCTTCCAGCTTATACAAAAGTATTTGCAAACACGTTAGTTAAACATGCTAAAAAAGATAGCAAAATAGTAGGAATAACAGCAGCAATGCCAGGAGGGACTGGTATGGATATTTTTGGCAAGGAGTTTCCAAATAGAATGTTTGATGTTGGAATAGCGGAACAACATGCTGTAACTTTTGCAGCCGGTATAGCAACCGAAGGATACAAACCATATGCTGCAATTTATTCTACATTTTTACAGAGAGCATATGATCAAGTTGTCCACGATGTTGCCATCCAAAGTTTACCAGTCAGATTCGCGATAGATAGAGCAGGATTAGTTGGTGCTGATGGCTCAACACATGCTGGTTCATTTGATATAACTTACTTATCAACTTTGCCTAACTTTATAGTAATGGCAGCAAGTGATGAAGCTGAACTAGTTAAAATGATTAATACTTCGGTAGATATAAATGATAGACCTTCTGCAATTAGATATCCAAGAGGAACTGGAGTAGGTGTTGATCTCCCATCAATAGACGAAAAAATTGAAATTGGTAAAGGGAGAGTTGTTCAACAAGGGACACAAGTTTGTATTTTGAACCTCGGTACTCGACTTGAAGAGTGCAAGTTAGCTGCAGAGGAATTAAAAGCAAAAGGAGTTTCAACAACTTTAATAGACGCCAGATTTGCTAAGCCTTTAGATGAAGAACTTATACTAAAATCTGCTAAGGAACATGAGCTTATGATAACTGTTGAGGAGGGTTCAATAGGTGGTTTCGGTTCTCATGTTAAAAATTTATTAGCCGAAAGAGGAGTATTTGACAAAGGTTTAAAATTTAGATCAATGACTTTACCGGATGAATTTATTGAACAAGATGATCCAAAAAAAATGTATGATAAAGCTGGATTAAACAGTTCTCAAATTTCTAAGAAAATTGCTGATATTTTGTTTCAAAAAGATACAATAAGAGTCGTAAAAAATTAATTTAAGCTAACTACACTGGGCTTTATTCATTAAGTAGTGGTCAAGCAAAACACAGTTCATCATAGCTTCACCAATTGGTACAGCTCTAATTCCTACACAAGGATCGTGTCTACCTTTAACAGATATTGAAGTATTTTTCCCAAATTTATTTATAGTTTTTCTACTAGTTAAAATTGAAGATGTTGGTTTGACAGCAAAAGATGCAACAATTTCTTGGCCCGTAGAAATTCCACCAAGAATTCCACCCGCTTTATTTGAATTGAATTTTAATTTATTTCCTTTTGAAGAAATTTCATCTGAATTTTGTTCTCCACTTAATTGTGCTGAGTTCATTCCTGCACCAATATTTACGCCTTTAACTGCATTAATACTCATTAGACCTGAAGCTATGTCGGTATCCAATTTTGAATAAATTGGAGCACCTAAACCAACTGGGATACCTCTTGCTCTTATTTCAATCACTGCTCCGCATGAGGATCCTGATTTTCTTACACCAAGCAAATATTTTTCCCATAATTTAATCATTGATTTATCTGGACAAAAAAATGGATTTTTTGAAATTACTTTATCGTTCCATTGATTTGTATCACATCCAAGAATTCCTAGCTGAGTTACTGCACCAATTACTTTAAATTTTTTACCTAATTTTTTTTGAAGTACAACTTTTGCTATTGCACCGGCTGCAACTCTTGCTGCAGTTTCTCTAGCAGAAGATCTACCACCACCTCTATAGTCTCTAATTCCATATTTTTTAAAATAAGTAAAATCCGCATGACCTGGCCTGAACTTATCTTTAATATTACTATAATCTTTGGATCTCATATCTTTATTGTAGATTATAAGTGAAATGGGTGTTCCTGTAGTTTTTCCCTCAAATACTCCTGACAATATTTGAACTTTGTCATCCTCTTTTCGCTGAGTTGTAAATTTAGATTGTCCTGGTTTTCTTTTGTCTAATTCTATTTGAATATCTTGCTCTTTAAGATTTATGTTTGGAGGGCAACCATCAACAATACAACCAATTGCAGGCCCATGAGACTCTCCCCAAGTTGTGAAACGAAATAGCTTTCCAAAAGTATTAAATGACATTATTTATATTATATAGATTATTTTGTTTAAATTATGAATCAAAAAAACTCTTTAGGTCTTAATAGTTGCTTTCTTGATATAGATGATCCAATTCAATTATTTCATGAATGGATGGAGGAAGCAAAGAAAACTGAGCCAAATGATCCAAACGCTGTTGCTTTGGCCACGTCAAATAAAAAAAATATTCCTTCAGTTAGAATGGTTTTACTTAAAGATTTCAACAAGGATGGATTTGTATTTTATACAAATTTAAATAGTCAAAAAGGAAATGAATTAAAAGAAAATCCATATGCTGCGATGTGTTTCCATTGGAAAAGTCTCCTAAGACAAATAAGAATTAATGGAAAGGTGTCATTAGTTTCTGATCAGGTTGCAGATGAATATTATTCATCTAGAGCGTATGAAAGCCGGATAGGAGCATGGGCTTCTAAGCAAAGTGAAGAATTAAATTCGCGAGAACAACTGTTAAAATCTATACAAGATTACAAAAAAAAATATAGCAACAAATCAGATGTACCAAGACCAAGTCACTGGTCTGGATGGATTTTATCTCCAGATAGTATTGAATTTTGGCTAGATGGTGAGAACAGAATCCACGAAAGATTAAAATACAATAAAGATAACTCTGGGAAGTGGATAAAGTCTTTATTAAGTCCTTAAAAATTTCTTGATAAACTAAATGATGTTAATCTTTTAAGAATATTTTTTTCTTCAGAGTCTTTAAATACACTTAG
>CACEFK010000007.1 GCA_902558835.1 uncultured Pelagibacteraceae bacterium | reverse complement strand
AATCTTTTAGTATATGAATCTTTAAACTATGTTATAAGTATTTATGTTCAAAGGATCAAATGTTGCTTTAATTACACCATTTAAAAATAATGGTCTAGATGAGGAAGCATATATAAAATTAATACATTTCCACATTGATAATGGTACCAATGGACTTGTGCCGGCTGGTACAACAGGTGAATCCCCTACCTTAAGTCATGATGAGCATCAAAGAGTAATAGATTTATGTATAAAAGAAAGTAATGGAAAAATTCCAGTTATTGCTGGTACGGGTTCAAACTCAACTGAGGAGGCTATTTCTTTAACCACACATGCAGAAAAAGCAGGAGCTAATGGAGCTTTGATAGTTACACCTTATTACAATAAACCAACTCAAGAAGGCTTGTATCAACATTATAAAGCAATTAATGACAAGTGTGGCATTCCAATTATAATTTATAATATTCCTGGCAGATCTGTGATTGATATGTCAGTGGATACAATGGCTAGACTCTATGAATTAAAAAATATAGTTGGCGTTAAAGATGCAACGGGTGATTTGGATAGAGTTAATCAGACACTTGAAAAAATGGGCAAAGATTTTATTCAATTAACGGGTAATGATGATAATGCTTTTGAATTTAATAAACGTGGTGGGGTAGGCACTATTAGTGTAACAGCTAATATTGCACCTAAACTTTGTTCAGATTTTCAAAAATTCTCAAAATCAGACACCGATAACGAAATGAAAGAAGCAGAAAGATTGGATAAAATATTACAACCAGTTCATCACTCATTGTTTGTTGAGAGCAATCCTAGTCCTGTAAAATATGCTGCAAAACTTTTAGGACTTTGTGATGACAACGTAAGACTACCACTTGTAAAAGTAACAGACGCAACAAAAGAAATTGTAAAAAAAGCTCTTCAGTCTGCTAAGTTAATTTAATGAACAAAAAAACCAATCCTGGTTTGAAAATCATTTGTTTAAATAGAAAAGCTAGTTTTAACTATTTTTTTGAAGATCTTTTTGAAGCAGGAATTGTTTTAAAGGGATCAGAGATTAAATCAGTAAGAGATGGCAAGGTCAATATTGCTGAGTCTTATGCTGTTGAAAAGGGAGGTCAAATTGTTTTAATTAATTCACATATATCTCCATACAAGCAAGCCAGTTACTCTAATCATAATCCAACCGATGATAGAAAATTGCTTCTTAATAAAAAAGAAATAAATAAATTGATAGGTAAAATGCAAAGAGATGGTTTCACATTAGTTCCAACAAAAATGTATTTTAAAAAGGGAAAGGCTAAAATAGAACTAGCTGTTGCAAAAGGGAAAAAGCAATATGATAAAAGAGCAACAAAAAAAAGTAGAGATTGGAATCGTGAAAAGTCAAGATATATTAGAAAATCAAGCTAAAATTGTTTTTTTAGGAATAGGTTCAAATTTAGGTATAAGAAAAAGAAATATAGAAAAAGCAAAATTTTTATTAGCAGAACATAACTTATATTTTCTCTCGGTATCTAGTTATTATGAAACCCCTTCCTGGCCTGACCCACGAAATCCTAAGTTCTTAAATATAATTTTAAAATTAAAATGTTATTACAATCCTCAAGAACTATTAAAAATATGTAAATCTATAGAAAATCAATTAGGTAGAAAGAAAGCAAAAAAAAATGCACCTCGTACATGCGACTTAGATATAATTGATTTTAATAATTTGGTATCAAAAAAAAATTCTAAGATTAATTTACCTCATAAAATGATGCACAAAAGAAACTTTGTATTATTTCCATTATTTGAGATTCAAAAGAATTGGATCCATCCTGATAAACAAATTGATGTTAAAACCTTGATTTCTCTGCTTCCTGATAGAGACATTAGATCTATTAAACAAATTTGATTTAATGGTATAATATCAATTATGCTTAATTCAAATGAACTTATAAATAAAGTTAAGGATTACAATAAATTTCTTAATCCTGAAAAATTGGATAAAGCATATAATTTTGCTGTTAAAGCACATAAGAGTCAAAAAAGAGCTTCGGGTGATCCTTATTCTGTTCACCCAATTGAGGTTGCAAATATTTTAACTGAATTAAAATTAGATAGCGCTACAATTACAACCGGTCTATTGCATGACACTATAGAAGATACTTTTGCAACTTATGAAACTATAAAACAAGAATTTGGTGATGAGGTTGCTGATTTAGTAGACGGTGTAACGAAAATTTCAGCATTTGAAAATTCAGCTGGCGCTAATTCTAAAGTTGAGAATTTTAGAAAATTAATTTTAGCAACATCAAAAGACATTAGAGTTCTGCTAGTTAAAATTGCTGATCGACTACATAACATGAGAACCATTAAAGCGATTACTAAAGAGGACAAAAGAAAAAGGATAGCTCAAGAAACTATGGAAATTTATGCGCCATTAGCTGATAGAATGGGAATGCACAGAATAAGAGACGAGCTTGAGGATTTATCTTTTGAAATTTTAAATAATGATGCAAGAAAATTAATAAAAAAAAGACTTGATGAAATAAAATTAGATCGAAAAGATTTATTTGAAGAACAATCTTTTGAGTTAAGTGAAATCTTGAATGATAATGAAATTAATGCTGAGATACATGGTAGAGAAAAAACACCTTTTTCAATTTGGAGAAAGGTCCAAAAAAAAAGAGTCTCCCTTGAGCAAATAACAGACATTATTGGTTTTAGGATAATTTTAAAAAATGTTGATGATTGTTACAAAACGCTTGGTATTTTTCATAAACAATGGAATTGCATACCAGGAAAATTTAAAGATTATATTTCTTCTCCAAAAATTAATGGTTATAAATCTATTCATACATCTGTAATTGGTTCAAACAAAAAACCAATAGAAATTCAAATTAGAACACAAGAAATGCACGAATTTGCTGAGAGAGGTGTTGCATCTCATTGGCAGTATAAATCTTCTGAAAAATTTAATTCTTTAAGCTGGAAGGAGTACGATTGGTTAAAAGATCTTGTTGAGATTATAGAAAAAAATGAAAACCCCGAAGATTCATATGAGTATACAAAACTACAAATGTTTCAAGAAAACGTATTTTGTTTCACACCTAAAGGTTCAGTAATTAAATTACCCAAAGACGCAACAGCTATAGATTTTGCATATGCTGTTCATACTAAAATTGGCAATTCAGCAATTGGTTGTGAAATTAATGGAAACAAAAATGAACTACAAACTATTTTAAGAAATGGTGATCGTGTAAATATTATAACATCTAAAAATAATTCACCCTCACTTCACTGGATACCAACAACTAAAACAGGTAAAGCTAGAGCAGCAATAAGAAGATACTGGCATGATAAAGGAGAGCAAAAAGAGGAAAAAACAAAAAAATACAATACTACTCTATGGATGTCATTACCTGATAAGCCAGGTCAATTAGGAGATATAAGCTCGCTCATTGGAAGTCATAAATTAAATATATCGAGCTTAGAAATGGTTGGTAAAAATCCCAATTATATTAATTTTAAATTTAAATTAATTATTAGAAACCTTAAGAATTTTACTAATTTTATTGCAGAGCTAAAACAAAAGAGTATAAAATTTAAGATAATTAGACACGAAGAAAAAAGAAATGCTTTCACTCAAAAAATCCTTAAATATTTTAAAAAAAACTAATGCATTATTAGAAGGTCACTTTGTTCTATCCTCAGGTCTACATTCTTCAAAATACATTCAATGTGCAAAACTTTTAAGTTACCCTAATTTAGCTGATAAAATTTGTAAATCCTTAGCAAATAAAATTAAAAAAAAATTTAAAAAAATTGATTTAATATTAGCTCCTGCAATGGGAGGAGTAATTATTGGATATGAAATAGGAAAATTGCTTAAAAAAGAAACAATTTTTTGCGAAAGGGTAAATGGTAAATTTACTCTAAGAAGAGGTTTTAATATTAAAAAAGGTGCAAGAGTATTAATTATAGAAGATGTAATCACTACAGGAAAATCAAGTTTAGAATGTGTTAAATTGATTAAAAAATCAAAAGCAAAATTAATTGGATTTGCATCTATTATTGATCGATCAACCAAACAATCTTTAAAAATAAAAACTGGAATAACATCTCATTTAAAAATTGATGTTCCAACTTATAAAGTAAATAAATTACCACCAGAACTTAAATCTATACCAATAACAACCCCAGGAAGCAGATTTATTAAGTGAAAAGGTTAGGTGTAAATATAGATCATATCGCAACTTTACGAAACGCTCGTGGAGAGAAACATCCAGACCCACTATACGCAGCTAAAAAAGTTATTAGTTATGGAGCGGATTCTGTAACAATTCATTTAAGAGAAGATAGAAGACATATAAATGATATTGATGCAAAAAAAATCTGTGGTTTAAGAAATGTACCTGTAAACCTTGAAATTTCTATGAACGAAGAAATTGTTAATAAAGCACTTAAGATAAAACCAAATTTTATCTGTTTAGTTCCAGAAAATAGAAAAGAAATTACTACCGAGGGAGGTTTAAATATAAAAAACAATCTTAATAAGTTAGAGAAAATAATTAAAAAATTTAAAAAAGCAAAGATAAGAACAAGTTTATTCATTAACCCTTCACCAAATGACATTAGACTTGCTAATAAATTAAATGCTGATTGTATTGAAATACATACTGGAAAACTAGCAAACCTGGTTAAATCAAAAAAAAATTATACTAGTGAATTAAACAGAATTAAAAAAAGTGCAAAATTAGCATCAAGTTTAAATATAGAAGTTCATGCTGGTCATGGTTTAGACTATAAAACCACCAAAATGTTAACAAAAATAATAGATATTGAGGAGTATAATATTGGACATTTTATAATTGGGGAGTCAATATTTGACGGACTTTCAAAAGTAATTAAAAACTTAAAAAAAATTATAAAAAGATAAATGAAAATTCTTGGTATTGGCGTTGATATTGTTGAAAATAAAAGAATTCAAAAATCGATTAAAAATCCTTTATTTAAAAAAAGAATTTACTGCTCTAAAGAATTGAAACAATCTAATGCAGTAAAAAATAAGGTATCTTTTTTTTCGAAGAGATTTGCTGCAAAAGAAGCATTTTCTAAAGCTCTTGGCACAGGTTTTCGTATGAATTTAAATTTTAAAGATATAGAAGTTGTAAATGACAGAAAGGGAAAGCCTTATTACGTTAAAAATAAAAAAATTACAAAAATCGTACAAAAGAACTTTAAAATCAAAAATTTTAAATGTTTTTTATCAATTTCGGATGAAAAAAATTATTCAACAGCATTTGCAATTATTCAAACATCATGAAATTAGATAAAAATTTTTTTTCAGAAAATATAAAAACTTTAATTTATGCATTAATAATTGCAGTTATAATTAGATCGCTTTTACTACAACCATTTTATATTCCATCATCATCCATGGAACCTACTCTATTAGTAGGTGATAGATTGTTTGTAACAAAATATACCTATGGATATAGCAAACACTCATTTCCTTTTAGTCCCCCAATATTAAACAAAAGAATTATGTTTAGTAGTCCTGAAAGAGGTGATGTAATTGTATTTAAAACACCAGCTGATAATCGAACAGATTACATTAAAAGATTAATTGGTTTACCTGGTGATAAAATTCAATTTATAGACTCTAATTTATATTTAAATAATTCTGAAATTCTTAAATCTAAAATTAATAACAAAACTACAATTTTCTGTGGTGACAAAAGTATTGACGTTTATAGATTTGAGGAAAAACTTTCAAATGGTAAAAAATTTCATACTGTTTATTTAAAAGATTATACTTATCAAAATTCTGATGTGTTTACTGTACCAAAAGATCATTATTTCTTTTTAGGGGATAACAGGGATTGTTCTAAAGATAGCAGGTACTTAACAAGTGTAGGGTATGTGCATAAAGATAATTTAGTAGGAAAAGCTCAATTTATATTTTTCTCTTCTGATAAAAAAATAGGAAGTTTTATGGAATTTTGGAAATGGCATAAGTCAATAAGATTTAATAGAACCTTTAATAAAATTAATTAATGAAAATTAACTATCAAAGTTTAGAAAAAAAAATTGACTTAAAATTTAAAAATAAAGATCTACTTACCCAAGCTCTTACACATAAAAGTTTTAACCCAAATGAAAATAATGAAAAGATAGAGTTTCTGGGTGATAGAGTTCTAGGTTTAGTGATAGCAAAAAAGCTTTTAGAAATTTACCCTGAGGAAAAAGAAGGTATTCTTGATAAAAAATTTGCATCGCTAGTGAATAAAAAAACTTGTTTGGATATAGCAAAAAAAATTAATTTAGCTAGTTACGTTAAAACATTTAATCCCAACAATAAAAAAATAAAAATTGAGGACAAAATTATATCTGATAGCTGTGAAGCATTAATTGGAGCCATATATCTTGACAAAGGTTTTGCAGTTGTTGAAAAAATAATTTTAAATTTATGGCAAGATCATATTGAAAAAAGTGTAGTTACCGAAATAGATGCAAAAACAAAGTTACAGGAACTAACTTTAAAAAATTTTAAAAAATTACCTATTTATAAATTAATTTCAAATACAGGTCCAAGACACAAACCTATATTCAAAGTTGGAGTAAAATTGCCCAATACAAAATATTTTATAGCGACTGGAAAATCAAAGAAAGAGGCTGAACAAAATGCTGCTATAGAATGTTTAAAAAATACAAATAAAAAATGAATTGGTCAGACGAAGGATTTTTAATAAGTAAAAATAGATATAATGAAAATTCATTAATTGCTGAATTATTTACAAAAGATAAAGGAAAGATATCTGGAATTATATTTGGCGGTACTTCAAAAAAAATTAAAAATTATCTTCAAGTTGGTAACAAACTCCATGTTAATTACAATTCTAAAAATGAAAACAGAATAGGTTATTTTAAAATTGAAATTTTAAATGCCTATACCCCATTATATTTTGATCATAAGCAAAAGTTATCCTGTATTACATCTGCTATGAATTTGATCAAAATATTAACAGCAGAGTCTCAATCTAACGATAAAGTTTATTTTATAATTCAAAATTTATTTTTAATTTTAAAAGAAAAAGATTGGATAAAAAAATATATATTTTGGGAATTAGAGTTACTTAAAATATTAGGATATGACTTAGCCCTTGAAAATTTAGTTGAAAAAGATTTAGAAGGTAACAAAACTGTATATTATGCAAGTTCTTTAAATGAAAAAAAATATGTACCTAATTTTTTGATTGAAAAAGATATAGAAGTTAATGATCTTGGCACTTTATTGAATGGTTTGAAATTAGTAGGCGATTATTTGGATAAAACTATATTAAGACCAAATAATTTAAATTATCCAAATAGCAGGTTATTATTCTTAAATACGTTAAAATAATTATTTTATTATTTTATCAATTCTATCAGCGTAATAACTTACTATAGCATTGGCTCCAGCTCTTTTAAAAGCAACTAAGCTTTCATATATAGCATCTTTATTAATTAATTTTTTCATTATAGCTGTTTCAATTAAGCTGTATTCTCCTGATACTTGATAGGCAAATACAGGCAATTTAAATTTTTCTTTTATTGATTTTATTATGTCTAAGTAGGGCATACCTGGTTTAACCATTACCATATCAGCACCTTCTTTAATATCTAATGCAACTTCTCTTAAAGCTTCATCAGAATTTCTATAATCCATCTGATAAGTTTTTTTGTCTCCTTTTAAAGAACCTTTAGAACCGACTGCATCTCTAAAAGGTCCATAAAAGCTTGAAGCATATTTTGCAGCGTACGATAATATTTGAACATTTTGGAATTTGTTTTTATCTAAAGCTTTTCTTATTTTTCCTATTCTGCCATCCATCATGTCTGAAGGAGCCAGTACATCACAACCCATCTCAGCTTGAAGTAATGATTGATTGATCAAAACCTCAATTGTTTCGTCATTTAATATAGTGTTAGACTTGATCAAACCATCATGACCATGAGATGTGTAAGGATCTAAAGCAACATCGCACATTATACCGATTTGGTTTTTGTATCTTTTTTTGACTTCTTGTATCGCTTTACAAACTAAATTATTTTCATTCAGTGATTCTGTTCCCAATTCATTCTTTTTTGAGTTTTGTGTCTTTGGGAAAAGAGCTATCATCGGTATTCCTAATTTTATTGCTTTATCGACAATTTGGCTCAATCTATTTATCGAATAACGGTAAACACTTGGCATAGAGCTAATTTGTTGTTTTTTATTTGATCCCTCAGTTAGAAATACAGGCAATATAAAATCATTAGAGCTTAGAGTATTCTCTTGTATTAACTTTCTGCTCCACGACTCTTTTCGATTGCGTCTAAGTCTCAATGAAGGATATTTTCCAGTAATCATATTTTAATTTTCTTTAAAAATGCGACAAATGTAATATACAAATATAGCTTAAATAGAGTATTAAACAATTAAAGGGTAAAATACACAATGACACTAAATTTTCAAGACTTTCACAAACAAGATATCAAATTTGATATTAACGAACTACAAAAAGCTTATAAAGAGGTTTTGAAAATTAAAAATTTTGAAGGACCAGAGGGTATTACTAATTTTGGAGCTATTTCTTTGACTCAAATTCCTGGAGACCCAGATTCTATTAAAGGACATAAAGCTAGAGGAATTTTTTGGACCAAACCAGATTCAACAGGTAAAGAAGTTCTAAGAGACGAGACTATAGATGAGTCAGCTTATTCTGAATTTATTGATGAATACAAAAATACATATTTCAAAGAAGTATTTGATTTACTGTCATCAAAATACAAACTAGGAAGAATTAGAATTTTATTAAAACAACCAAGATCAACTTTAAGTTGGCACAGAGATCCAGAACCAAGATTACATATTCCAATAATCACAAATCCTGGATGTCATATGGTTATTGATAATGTTGCAAAACATATGCCTGCCGATGGTTCAGTTTGGGTAACAAATAATACTAAATATCACAATGCATTTAATGGTGGTGAAGAGGACAGGATACATTTAGTTGCTTGTGTTTTAGACTACAAATTTAATTAATTTGAAAAAAATATTTATTTCATCAGATCACGCTGGATTTAAATTAAAAGAAACAATTAAAAATTATTTAAGGAATAAAAAAGTAAAATTTGAGGATCTTGGTCCTAAAGATGATAGCAGCGTTGATTATCCTGATTATGCACATAAAGTTGCTAAAAAAGTTAAATCAAGCAAGAGTCATGTTGGTATTTTAGTGTGTGGATCTGGGACTGGCATGAATATTGCGGCAAATAAGCATAAAAATATTCGCGCTGCACAATGTTTTAATCTAAAATCAACGAAATTATCCAGATTGCATAACGATGCAAACATCATTACATTAGGTTCAAGGTTGATAACTAAAAAAAATGCTTTGAAATTTGTAAGTGTTTTTTTAAATACAAAATTTGAGGGAGGTAGACACTCAAGAAGAGTTAAGAAAATATAATTATGTCGAGCGAAAAAAATTATTTAAATGATAGTTATAAAAGTTTCTTCGAAGACAGTTTATCGGTAAAAGATCCAGAACTTTATAAAGCAATTAAAGATGAATTGATCAGACAGCAACAACATATAGAGTTAATTGCGTCTGAAAATATAGTATCTCAAGCAGTATTGGAGGCACAAGGATCGGTTTTAACTAATAAATACGCCGAAGGTTATCCTGGTAAAAGATATTATAATGGTTGCGAGCATGTTGATGTAGCAGAAAACCTTGCCATTGAAAGATTAAAAAAATTATTTAATTGTAAATTTGCAAATGCTCAACCACACTCAGGAGCACAAGCTAATGGAGCAGTGTTTCTAGCTCTTTTAAGCCCAGGTGACACGTTTATGGGTATGAGTTTAAATTCAGGTGGTCACATTACTCATGGATTAAAAATTTCAATGTCTGGTAAATGGTTTAATGCTGTAGGCTATGATGTAGATAAAGAATCTGAGTTGATAGATTATGATAATGTTGAAAAACTTGCATTAGAACATAAACCAAAATTAATAATTGCGGGTGGGAGTGCTTATTCTAGAGTAATTGACTTTAAAAGATTTAGAGAGATTGCAGATAAAGTTGGAGCATACTTGATGGTTGATATGGCTCATTTCTCAGGTTTAGTTGCTGGTAAAGGATACCCTAATCCTTGTGATTATGCTCATGTGGTTACTTCAACAACTCATAAGGTTTTTAGAAGTGCAAGAGGAGGAATAATTTTAACTAATCACGAAGAACTTGCTAAAAAATTCAATACAGCTGTTTTTCCTGGTTACCAAGGTGGACCTTTAATGCATATTATTGCTGCAAAAGCAGCTGGTTTTCTTGAAGCGCTACAACCAGAATTTCAAGATTACATTAAATCTGTTTTAGCAAATGCAAAAATGTTAGCAGAAACTTTAAAAAATAATGGATTTAAAATTTATTCAGATGGAACAGATACACATTTGATGTTGGTTGATTTGAGACCTTACAATGTAAAAGGAAATCTTGCTGCAGAGAGTTTGTCTAGAGCAAACATTACATGTAATAAAAATGGTATTCCATTTGATACAGAAAAACCCATGATTACATCTGGAATAAGATTAGGAACTCAAGCGGCTACAACTCGTGGATTTGGATTAAATGAGTTTAAAACAGTAGGTGAATTAATAACAAAAACTCTGAAAGGTTTATCTGAAAACCCAACAGATAATAGCAAAATAGAAAACGAAGTAAAAAATGAAGTTATTTCTTTAACTTCTTCATTTCCTATATATAAGAACCTTTAGTAAATGATTTGTCCGTGCGAAAAAAAAGGTGATACATCTGTTGTAGACTCACGTCCAACTGAAGATGGTACCGCAATAAGAAGAAGAAGATTGTGCATATGTGGTGAAAGATTTACTACATTTGAGAGAATTCAATTTAGAGAATTGATGGTTGTTAAAAAAAATGGAAGAAAATCATCATTTGATCGAGATAAATTATCTAAATCAATCTACATAGCCCTGAAAAAAAGACCAATAGATACGGCTACAATAGAAAAATTCATCAGTAATATTTCAAGATCTCTTGAAGAACTAGGACAAGGAGAGATTTCAACAAACACAATTGGGACAATGGTTATGGATGGATTAAAAGATTTAGACCCAGTTGGATATGTAAGATTTGCATCTGTTTATAGAAATTTTAGAGAAGAAAAAGATTTCGTACAATTCGTGGACAAGCTTGATGTCTACAAAAAAAGATAAATTTTCATCTAAAGATAAATTTTACATGGAATTAGCCTTGGACTTGGCTAAATCTCGTCACGGACAGACTGGATCAAATCCTTCTGTAGGCTGTGTTATTGTCAAAAATGATAAAATTGTTTCCATAGGACAAACCTCATTTAATGGAAGACCGCACGCTGAATTTAATGCGATTAAAAATAGTTTTGAAGAATTGGAAGGCTCAAAAATGTATGTTACTTTAGAGCCTTGTTGTCACCATGGATTAACACCACCATGTACTGACGCGATAATAAAATCAAGAATTTCAGAGGTTATATATGGTGTTACTGACATAGATAAAAGAGTAAGAAATAAAAGTTTTAAAATTTTAAAGTCAAAAAAAATAATTGTAAAAAAAGGTTTATTAAAAAGCAAAATTGAAAGTTTTTATTTACCTTATTTTTTTAATAGAAAGAAAAAATTACCCTTTGTTACTGGCAAAATAGCTGTTTCAAAAAACAATATTATTTACAGCAAGAAACAGAAAAAGATTACAAATTCTTATTCAGATCAGTTTACACATATGTTGAGATATCAAAATGATAGTTTGATGATTACTTACAAAACACTAAATAAAGATAATCCAAAATTAAATTGTCGTTTGAAGGGTTTTGAAAAATTTTCTCCAAAAAGAATTATTTTAGACAACAAGCTAAATTCTAATACAAACAGTTATATAATTAAATCTTCTAATAACAAAAATACTTTAATTTTTTATAATAAAGCTGATAGATCAAAAATTATAAAATTTAAAAGAAAAGGAATTCATCTAATTAAATCTCGTATTGATAGAAATAATAGATTTGACATTAAATCAATTTTGAAAAAATTACATAATTATGGATGTAGAAATTTGTTAATTGAAGGAGGAGATATATTAACAAATTCACTCATAAAGAATAAAATATTTAATAAATTTTATTTATATAAAAGTCCAAAAAACCTTTCTAAAAACTTCGAATATTTGAAATTTAGTAGTCAAAATATATTAAATCAAAAATATAAAACAAAAATTAGTCTAAATCTCAATTTACGAAAAGACAGAATAACACTATATAGTTAGAAATAATGTTTAACGGAATAATTTATAACCAAGGCACTATTACTAAAATTATTAAAAGACCTAAAGGTCTTAACATTTTTGTAAAAAGTAATGTTAAAGTATCCAATAAAGACATGGGTTTGTCTGTTGCTTGTGACGGTGTTTGTCTAACTTTAATTTCATATAAATCTAAAATTATGGAATTTTATCTGTCGAAAGAAACAATAATTCGTTCAAAATTCAAATTTTTAAAAATAAAAGATAAAATAAATTTAGAATTACCTTTAAAATATGGGACAAAAATTTCAGGACATATTTGTCAAGGACATGTTGATACTGTTGGTAAAGTATTAAGTATTAAAAAAATAGATAAATCATTCCTTTTTGACTTTGATTTACCTAAAAAGGAAAGAAAACACTTAATAGAAAAAGCATCAATCTGTGTGAACGGTATTTCTCTTACAATTTCAAAAGTGACTAAAAAAGGTTTCCAAATTTGGATTATCCCTCACACGTATAAAGAAACGAATTTATCAACTTTAAAAAAATCTAGTTTAGTCAACATAGAGATAGATATCTTATCAAAATACGTTAGGAATTATTTTAATGGAAAAAAATAATTTTGCGTCAATAGAGTCAATTATAAGCGTAGCAAAAAAAGGTGGTATGTTTATTTTAGTTGATGATGAAAAAAGAGAAAATGAAGGAGATTTGGTTATTTCAACAACAGACTCGAATGCAAAGAACATTAACTTCATGGCAAAATACGGAAGAGGCTTAATTTGTTTAGCACTTGATTCACTTCAAGCAAAAAGATTAAATTTATCTTTAATGTCTCCAGTAAATCAATCAAGAAACAAGACAGCATTTACAATTTCTATTGAAGCAAAAAAAGGAATAACAACAGGTATATCTGCTAAAGATAGAGCGAAAACAATCAAAATTGCTTCAAAAAAAAATGTAAATAAAAATGAAATTGTTTCGCCTGGTCACGTGTTTCCAATTATTGCAAAAGATGGTGGAGTGCTTGTAAGAGCAGGACATACTGAAGCCTCAGTTGATATATCTAAATTAGCAAAAAAAAATAACTCAGCAGTAATTTGTGAAATTATGAATGAAGACGGATCAATGGCTAAAGGTCAGGATTTATTTAATTTTGCAAAAAAACATAGATTAAAAATTGGAAAGATAGAAGATCTGATTGCATATAGACTAAAAAAAGAAAAGCTTATTAAACTTAAAAAGCAAAGTAAGATTGATGTAAAAAATCAAAAATACAATATTAGAATTTATGAGAATCTTTTAGATGGCTCAGAACATTTCGCATTAATAAAAGGTAAAATAAAAAAAGGTATTACTCCAAGAGTAAGAGTAATTTCATCTAATGTCGTCCAAAACTATCTAATAAATCAATCATTACCAAATTCATTTAACAAGACCTTAAATTATTTTAGAAAATATCAAAATTGTGTTTTAGTATTTATCAAAGACTCAAATTTAAAATCAGTAACTCAGACTTTAAAAGATTACAAAAACAAAGACTTTTATAAAAAGGGAAATGACAAGTTAATAAGAAATTATGGTATTGGAGCTCAAATTATTAAAGACTTAAAAATTAAAAACATGATATTAATCACCAAATCACCAAAAAAAGTTATTGGTCTTGATGGTTATGGTATAAAAATTACAAAACAGGAATTAATTTGATGAAAAAAAAATATTTAATTGTTGTAGCAGATTATTATAAAGATATTGCTGATGGTTTAATAAAAAGTGCTTTAAAAATAATTCCAAAAAAAAATATAATAAAAATTATTAAAGTACCTGGTGCTTTTGAAATTCCAGTTACAATCTCTAAAAATTTAAAAAAATATGATGGTTTTTTAGCTTTAGGATGTGTAATTAAAGGTCAAACCCCACACTTTGATTTTATCTCTCAAGCTTCAACAGATGCCATAATGAAATTATCTATAGATAGTAAAAAACCAATTGGAAATGGAATAATTACCTGTCTTAATATGGCTCAAGCAAGAGCAAGAAGAAAAAAAGGTGCTGAAGCTGCAGAAGCTGTGATTTCAGTTTTGTCTCAAAAATGAGAACTCATTTTAATCCAAAAAATAACCCTAGAGTTATAATTATTCAGAAATTATATGGTAAATTTTATAATGAAGATGATGATTTAGATTTTCCAAAACATAGATTTAAAAAATTTATTAAAGATATTGTTTTAGGAACGATAGAAAGAAACGATCTTATTTTAGATGAATTAAATAATAAATTAGGGGATGAATTTGTATTTGAAAAATTAGACAAAGTTTTTCAAACAATTTTAAAAGCAGCAACTTATGAATTTATGTATAAGCCAAATTTATCTATTAATATAATTATTAAAGAATATTTAAATTCATCTAATTTTTTTCTTGAAGATTCACAAACAAAGTATCTTAATGCTTTATTAGACAACGTTGGAAAAAAATTAAGATCTAACAATGCATGAATTCGATCTAATAAATAATTATTTTTTTAAAATAGCTAAAAAAAATAAATCTGCTCTTAATCTAAACGATGATGTTTTTTTTTGATAAAAAAAAAGGTGTTGTTATATCTGTTGATACATACAATATTGGTACGCATTTTTATGATTTTAAATCTCCAGATTTAGTAATTAAAAAAATATTAAGATCATCAATTTCTGATTTAATTTGTAAAGGTGTTAAACCAAAATTTTATTTTATTTCTGGTTCAGGTAATAAAAAAACATTTACAAAAAATAATTTATATAAAATTTCAAAGTCACTTAAATCAGAACAAAATAAATTTAATATAGATTTATGTGGCGGTGACACAACTTTTTCAAATAAATTAAGTTTCACAATTACTTCATTAGGATATTCAAATAAAATAATTTATCGTAATAAAGCTAAATCAAATGATGACATTTATGTGACTGGAAATTTGGGAGATAGTTATTTAGGACTTAAAGCATTAAGTAATAAAGTAAAATTTAAAAATAAAGACAAATTATTCTTTGTAGATAAATATTACAAACCAGATTTACCTTTAAATTTAACAAAATATTTATTGAAATTTGCAAACAGCTCTATTGATGTTTCAGATGGATTAATTGATGATTTAGTAAAAATGATTAATAGACAAAGTTTATCATTTCACTTATTTGAAGACAAAATACCTGTTTCCAATAAATTGAGTAATTTAATTAAAAAAAAAAGATTGAATAAAATTAATTTAATTTCTAATGGAGATGATTATCAGGTATTATTTACTGCAGATATTAATAAAGCCAGAATCATTCAAAAAGCTTCTAAAACAACAGGAATTAAAATAACTAAAATTGGTAAAATTATATCTGGTAAAGATAAATCTTTGATATTCGATGAAAAAGGCAAGAAAATAGGAGCTAAATCCAAAGGTTATATTCATCGGTTTTAGAAGTTAATCGTTGTCTTTTCTATCTTTTTTTGTATTGTGCGGGCTTAAAAATTTAACAACCAACAACTTAAGGTTAATATGAGCGGAACAGTCGAAACAATACTATTATACACAATTGGAGCTGGTTTATTATCTATCGTTTATGGATTTTTAACTGGTAAAAACATTCTTAATTCAAGTGCAGGAAATGCAAAAATGCAGGATATTGCTTCTGCAATTCAAATTGGTGCAAAGGCATATTTAGCAAGACAATATAAAACTATTGCTATTGTTGGTGCTGTAGTTTTAGTTATTGTAAGTATTGCATTTAGTCCATTAGTAGGTCTAGGTTACCTAATAGGTGCTGCTTTATCAGGTATTGCAGGTTATGTTGGAATGTTAGTTTCTGTAGAAGCCAATGTTAGAACAGCTGAAGCATCTAGAAAAGGCTTAGCTCAAGGTCTATCCGTTGCATTTAAATCTGGTGCTGTAACTGGAATGTTGGTTGCTGGTTTGGCGCTATTATCTATAGCTGTTTATTATTATATATTATTGAAATCTAATGTTGATGAAAGAGAAATTGTAAATGCTTTAGTTGCATTAGGTTTTGGCGCTTCCCTAATTTCTATCTTTGCAAGATTAGGTGGTGGAATTTTTACAAAAGGTGCGGATGTTGGTGCTGATTTGGTTGGAAAAGTTGAGGCTGGAATTCCAGAAGATGATCCTAGAAACCCTGCTGTAATTGCAGATAACGTTGGTGATAATGTAGGAGACTGTGCTGGTATGGCTGCTGATTTGTTTGAAACTTATGCAGTTACAATTGTTGCAACAATGGTTTTATCATCAATTTTCTTTGTTGGTGATCTAAATATGATGATTTATCCTTTATCAATCGGTGCTGCATGTTTGTTAACATCTATTATCGGAACATTTTTTGTTAAACTTGGAAAAAGTAATAACGTTATGAATGCTTTGTATAAAGGATTTGTTGTATCTGCAGTAGCATCTTTAGTAATACTATGGCCTGTTACAGATCATGTAATTGGTTTTACAAACGAATACACTGTAAATGACAAAACCTTCAATGGAATGGATCTATACTATTGTGGTGTTATAGGTTTAGTTATTACTGGATTATTGATCTGGATAACTGAATACTATACAGGAACAAGCTATAGACCAGTTAAATCTGTTGCATTATCATCAACAACTGGTCATGGTACTAATGTTATTCAAGGTTTAGCTGTTTCTATGGAAGCAACCGCAATACCAGCATTAATAATTGTTGCTGGAATTCTTATTACAAATTCTATTGCTGGACTTTTTGGTATTGCTATTGCAGTTACAACTATGCTTGCATTAGCGGGGATGGTTGTTGCTTTAGATGCATATGGACCAGTTACTGACAATGCTGGTGGTATTGCTGAAATGTCTAATCTTGATAAAAAAGTTAGAAAAACAACAGATGCTTTAGATGCAGTAGGTAACACAACTAAAGCTGTTACAAAAGGTTATGCAATTGGTTCTGCTGGTTTAGGCGCTTTAGTTTTATTCGCCGCTTACACGGAGGATATCAAGCATTTTTCAAAAGAAGCAGGATCTGCATTAGAAGGTATTGTCGTAACTTTTGATTTATCTAATCCTTATGTAGTTGTTGGTTTATTAATTGGTGGAATGTTGCCTTACCTTTTTGGTTCAATGGGAATGCAAGCTGTTGGAAGAGCAGGAGGAGCGGTTGTTGTTGAAGTAAGAAGACAATTTAAAAAATTTCCTGGTATTATGAAAAGAAAACAAAAACCTGATTATGCTAAGTTAGTAGATTTACTTACTGTTGCTGCTATCAAGGAAATGATTATACCATCATTGCTTCCAGTTTTATCTCCTGTCGTTTTATATTTTATAATTTTGTCAATTGGTGGACAAGTTGCTGCTCTAGCTGCTGTTGGTGCAATGTTACTTGGTGTTATTATAACTGGTTTGTTTGTTGCAGTATCAATGACTGCGGGTGGTGGTGCATGGGATAATGCAAAAAAATATATTGAAGATGGAAATCACGGTGGAAAAGGTTCTGAGGCTCATAAAGCTGCTGTCACTGGTGATACAGTTGGAGATCCTTATAAAGATACAGCGGGACCAGCAGTAAATCCTATGATTAAAATTACTAATATTGTAGCTTTACTTTTATTGGCAGTTATCGCTGGTTGATTTCTTTTCGTTTTTTGGCCCTCACACCAAGAGGGTCATTCATTTTCTGTCTCATACTAGCTAGAAAATCGTATATAAATGAATTTTTTTGAAACCCTGCTTCTGTAGTACTTTCAACAATTTTTATTTTTTCCATATCATCTTTGTTATAAAATTTTTTATTTTTAAGTATGCCAAAATCATCTATTTCCAAAACCAATACGTCATTTTTATAAATTTTCATTCTACCAAGATTTTTAAGTTTTGATTGAGTTTGTTTTCTTTCAATATAAATCCATATGTCGTTATCAAACTTGCTTCTAGTAGATGGGTTTCCTAAAATTTTTCTTATATCGTTTTTGTTGCTTTCATTTATTATTAGATCAGCTTGTTTTTTCTCCAGAAACGGAACACCATGGTGTTTTACCACAGGTTTAAATGAACAATTTGTAACTACAAATGATAATATAATTATATATAATATTTTATTCATGAAAGAAAAATATATATATGTTTATAACAATTTAATTAATTTCACTAGAAATAAAGAATTATATAAAAACCTTAAAAGAGATGACAATTTCTCTGATCGACTGACACTATTTTTGCTGCATTTTTCTTTTTTTTTGAAAAATTATAAAAAGGAGGAAAATAAAAAAGTTCTACAAGAAATTTATGATTATAATTTTAGACAACTTGAGTTGAGTATTAGAGAAATAGGATATGGAGATCAGTCTATAAATAAAAAAATGAAAGATTACATTAATTTATTTCATTCCATGGTTTCCGAAATACACTTCTGGGATGATTTATCAAAATCAGACAAATTAAAAAAAATTTCTATTTTTTTAAATGATTTTCAAAATAATGAAGAATTACTTGATTATTTTGATAATTTTAACTCAAATTTATCAAAAAAAACTTTGAATTCTTACTTAAAAAGTGTAAGTAACCCATAATTATGGCTGTACCTAAACGAAAACAAACACCTTCTAGAACTGGAATGAGAAGAGCCCAGACTATGAAATTTTCAACTAAAAATATAGTTGAGGATAAAAAATCGGGTGAATATAGACTTTCTCATCATCTTGACCTTAAAACAGGAATGTATAAGGGAAGACAAGTTTTAGACCCAAAAGAATAGTATATAATATTCAATTATAAAAATGTCAGATTTGATTAAAATTGCAGTTGATGCAATGGGCGGTGATGGCTCACCAAAAAAAATAATAGACGGGATTATTTTAAACAATTCTTCAAATAAAAATAATTTTTTTAAAATTTTTGGAGATAAAAACCAGATAGATCACTTAATTAAAGGAAAAATACCTGCAGAATTTTTTGAAATAATTCATACTGAAAAAAAAATTGAAAGCACAGATAGCCCTCTGGAGGGTGCAAAAAGAGGTAAAGATACTAGCATGTGGCTTGCAATACAAAGTGTTAAAAATAAAGAAGCAGATATAGTTATATCAGCTGGTAATACTGGAGCTTTACTAGTTGTATCAAAATTGAATTTAAAAATGATAGAAAATATCGATAAACCTGCGCTATCTGCTTTATGGCCCAATAAAAAGGGTATGAGTGTTGTATTGGATTTAGGTGCCAACATTGAATGTAGTTCTAAAAATTTATCAGACTTTTCAATTATGGGAGCTTCTTTATATACGTCACTTTATCCGAATGAGAAACCAAACGTAGCATTATTAAATATCGGTTCAGAGGAATTAAAAGGAAATGAGACTATCAAAGAAACTTATCAATTATTAAATGAAAAAAAATCAGATAATTATAACTTTGCTGGTTATATAGAGGGAAATCATCTTATGGATGGAGAGGTTAATGTAATAGTTTCAGATGGTTTTACCGGAAATGTTGCTTTAAAAACAGCAGAGGGCACTGCAAATTTTATAACCAGTGAATTAAAAAATGCGATGACAGGTACATTGTTAGGCAAAATTTCATCTTTACTAAATATATCAAACCTAAAAAAATTTAAGAAAAGATTAGATCCAAGATTATATAATGGAGCAATTTTCATTGGTTTAGACTCTCCGGTAGTTAAAAGTCATGGAGGAACTGACCATATAGGGTTTTCAAACTCTCTGGATGTTTGTCATAGAATTGTAAAAGGTAATTTGATAGAAAAGATTAAGCAAAATATTTAAAAAATGAGAATGAATTTAACTAAAAAAGACTTAGTTAATTTGGTTTATATGCAGCTTGGTTTTTCAAAACAAATATCTGAAAATTTAATTGAAGATTTTTTGTCAACTATTGTATCTAACATTAAAGAGGAAAAAAAATTAAAATTATCTAAATTTGGTACTTTTTCTATTAGACAAAAAAAATCTAGGATTGGAAGAAATCCTAAGACAAAAGAAACAAAAGAAATTTCAAGTAGGGATGTTGTTTTATTTAAACCATCAAAAGAATTTAAAGAATTAGTTAATTTGAAGGATAATGGATAAATTAGATAGTGCTTATAAAACTATTGGAGAAGTAGCTAAAATATTAAAACTTAAATCAAATAATAAAGGAGCCTTACCGACACATGTAATTAGATTTTGGGAGACTCAATTTAAACAAATTAAACCAAAAATATTGAATTCAAACAGAAGATATTATGATGAAAAAACAATAAATCTTCTAAAAAAAGTTAAATTTTTACTTAAAGATCAAGGCATGACAATAAATGGTGTAAAAAAAATATTAAATAATGACGATTCTTTAAAGCTTGACGAAATTGCAGATAAATCTATAAGAACTGAAAATTTTAGAAATAAGTTAATAAAAATTTCAAATAAATTAAAAGAATTAAAAAATGGCAAAAAAAACACATGTTAAAGTAAGAATGGTACCTGAGGCGAAACCAGATAGTCCTTACTACTATTACGTTAAAAAACCAGCTGGTGGTGAAAAAGCTAAAGTAAAACTTTCAGCAAAAAAATATAATCCAGACACAAGAAAACATGAAATGTTTGTGGAAAAAAAACTTCCACCACATAGTAAATAATTATTTCTTTTTAAAGTTTCTTTTTTCGTAATCGATATAAGATAAAATCATATTTTTCCATATACGATTAGTGATTTTAGGATCAATCTTAAGTTTCTTAGATTTTGAGTGAATTTTTTTAAGTATAAAATTGATACGTTTTTTATCCACTATTTCTTTTTTAAATTCTTTAAGTTTTAAGACTTCTTTTACAAGATTTGTTCTAAATTTAATCAAGGATAACAACTTATTATCTAACTTATCTAATTTAGATCTTATTATTTCTAATTTTTTTTTGTTTTTAGGCGACATTTAATTTATTGGTTTAATTAATAATTATTATATTTATCTAATCATGTACAGTCAGAATTATTCTATAAATTCTCAATTAAAAATATGGATGATCACTTTATTATTGATGATCGTGCTTATAATTTTAGTAGGGGGGCTAACTAGATTAACTGACTCTGGCCTATCTATTACTACTTGGGAACTTTTTGTTGGTACATTGCCTCCTTTTACAAATGACAAATGGATAGAATATTTTAATCTTTATAAAGCAATTCCAGAATACAAAGAGCAAAATTTTAATATGACTTTAAATGAATTTAAGATAATTTTTTGGTGGGAATGGGGACATCGTCAATTGGGTAGATTAATTGGTTTGACTGTGCTTTTACCCATGATCTATTTTACAATTAAAAATGGTTTTTGGATTTTAAAAGAATATTCACTAATTTTTTTCTTAGTGTGTTTTCAAGGATTTATGGGATGGTATATGGTTTCAAGTGGTTTAGTTGATAGAGTTGATGTTAGCCATTATAGATTATCAATACATTTATTTATTGCTTTTGTAATTTTGTCTTTAGTTTTCTGGAAATTTTTAAAACTAACAAATATAAAAATTAATCATATTAATATTCAATTAAATTCAATTAAATTTTTTCTTTTATTATTATTTTTGCAATTAATAATTGGAGCATTTGTGTCTGGAATGGATGCAGGAAAAATTTATAATACATGGCCCTTAATGGGCTCATCATACTTTCCTGATGACAGTATGATCAGTGATTTTTTTAGTCTCGCAGTATTCGATGATCAATCACTTGTTCAATTTATTCATAGGAATTTAGCATATTTAATTGTCATAATATATTTTTACATTCTTTATTTTGTTTTAAAAAATGGAAATACAAATTTAAGAACTCCAATCTTCATTATTGGAATTTCTTTATTGTTTCAAATTGTTTTGGGAGTTCTTACAATTTTATCTGGAGTAAAAATGCTTTATGCATCTCTACACCAGATAAATTCTGTTTTTATAATACTTTCAACTTTGTATTTTCTTTATATTGTAAAATATAAAGAGGCTATTATTTAGTTTCTATTAGTAGACATTAAAATCTCAAATTAACTGACAGCTTTTAAATTACCTTTAGAGGATTTATCTAAAGCTTGATCTAAATCATCAATAATATCATCTATGTGTTCTAGACCTATGCAAAGTCTCACATACCCTGGTGTTACTCCAGCTGCAGTTAGTTCATCTTCTGTTAACTGACTGTGTGTAGTTGTAGCAGGGTGAATAGCTAGACTTCTTGCATCACCAATATTAGCAACATGATAAAACATTTTTAAAGATTCAATAAACCTTTTTCCAGCATCTATTCCTCCAGCTAATTCAATACCAACTAATGCACCATTTCCATTTTTTAGATATTTTGTTGCACGACTTGATATTTCTTTCTCATGTTCAGTAGCATAAATTACTCTATTAATGGCTTTATGTTTTTTTAAGTAATCAACTACTTTAGCCGCGTTTTCACAATGTTGTTTCATTCTTAAAGCTACAGTCTCTAAACCTTGAATAACACCAAATGCATTATCAGGTGATAGGGCGGAACCAAGATCTCTAAGCAACGTAACTCTCGCTCTAACTGCAAATGATACATTTGCACCTGTTAATTCTGGTACTGCTTTACCCCAAACAACTCCGCCATAACTAGCATCAGGTTCGTTAAATAATGGTTGTCGTTTAGCATCTGCAGTCCAGTCAAAATTACCACCATCAACTAGAGCGCCTCCAACAACTGTTCCATGTCCAGCTATATACTTTGTAAGTGAATAAACAACTACTGCAGCACCATGTTCAATTGGTTTACAAATAACTGGAGCAGCCGTGTTATCCATTATTAATGGTATATTATGTTTTCTTCCAATATCGGAAACTTCCTTGATTGGAAAAACCCTTAAATATGGATTTGGTAATGTTTCACCATAAAAAGCTCTTGTTTTGTCATCAATAGCTTTCTCGAAGTTTTTAGGATCTGAAGGGTCAGCATACCTAACTTCAATTCCAAGTTTACTTAAAGTATGTGTAAACAAGGATACAGTTCCACCGTATAAATCTGTTGAACTAACTATGTTATCACCAGCTTGTGCAACATTTAAGATTGCAAAAGTAGATGCCGTTTGTCCTGAAGAAACAGTCAGACTTGCTAGACCTCCTTCAAGTGCTGACAATCTCTTTTCTAGAACATCATTAGTAGGATTCATGATTCGAGTGTAAATATTTCCGAACTCCTTTAGTGCAAAGAGATTTGCTGCGTGCTCTGTACTATTAAATTGATAGGATGTTGTTCTATATATTGGTACAGCCACAGAATTTGTTGCTGGATCGCTTCTATAGTCACCACCGTGTATGGCAATAGTTTCTGGATTATTTCTTTTTGTACTCATTTTACTCCTTTTTTAGTGCTTTAACTTTATGTAAGGCGCACAATACAGTTCAAATGCCTACCAATTTGCAATGTTGTGAATAATTCCTTTTTAGCAGTTATAAGCCCGCAATAGGATCAAATCGGCAAGTAATTTCTAGCATATAAGCTACATAATTCAAGCTAAATATAAAATTGACTTTGTAATTATTAATAGTATTAATCCTCGCACAATGACAAAATTCACTAAAAAAGACCAATTAGCTTCATCTTGGTATGAAATAGACGCAAAGAATGCAGTAGTTGGAAGATTGGCAACTGTAGTTTCAAATATCATAAGAGGTAAGAATAAAACTACATACACTCCTCATATGGACGATGGTGACTTCGTTGTTGTTAAAAATATTGAACAAGCAAAATTCACTGGAAAAAAATTTCAAGATAAAAAATATTACAGACACACTGGTCATCCAGGTGGAATTAAAGTTACAACGCCTGAGAAACTTCATGAAAAAAAACCTGGAGAAACTTTAAAAATGGCAGTTAAAAGAATGTTGCCTGGAGGAGTATTGGGCAGAAAACAATTAACAAAATTAAAAATTTATGCAGGAAATGAACATCCACATTCAGCACAAAATCCTACTGTTATTGAGTTAGATAAATTAAATAGTAAAAATATAGCCAGAAACTAAAATGGAAAATACTCAACCAACTTCAAAATCTCCTAAATTAAAATTAGATTTTAAAGATAGCAAATATGCTACAGGAAGAAGAAAAACATCAATAGCTAAAGTTTGGTTAAAAAAAGGTTCTGGTAAAATTTATGTAAATGGTAAATTATTTAGTGATTATTTTGCTGATGAAACTCATAAAATGCAAATAACAAGACCTTTTGAAATTATAAATCAGGCTACAGATTACGATGTAAGATGCAGTGTAAAAGGGGGAGGACCTACTGGCCAAGCAGGGGCTATGGTTCATGGAATTTCAAAAGCTTTAGTATTATTTGATGAAAATCTAAAAGCCACCTTAAAAACAGAGAAACTTACTACCAGAGACTCGAGGGCAGTTGAGAGAAAGAAACCTGGTAGAAGAAAAGCTAGAAGAAGCTTCCAATTCTCTAAAAGATAATTTTTTTTTAATTTTTAACTGTTATAATAAAAAATGCCTAAGCTTAATGCATTAGTTGCTGGTTCAACAGGATATATTGGTGTTCAATTAATTAAATTATTAGTTAAACACAAATATATTAATATTAAATACCTTTGTGGAAACTCTTCTGTGGGTAGACACGTCAAATTTTACGATAAATCTTTATCTAAATATAAATTACCAAAAATTATAAAATTTAATAAAAAATTATTAAAAGACGTTCATATTATTTTTACAGCACTTCCAAATGGGGAAGCACAGGATATATCTAAACATTTAAGCAAAAATCATACTCTAATAGATCTTGCTGCAGATTTTAGATTAGAAAAAGCTTCTGATTATTTAAACTGGTATAAACAAAAACATCGAGCAACTAATTTAATAAAAAAAAGTATTTATTTGCTTCCTGAAATTAATAGAAAAGAGATTAAAAAATATAATATTATTTCATGTCCAGGATGTTATCCGACATCAATATTGCTTCCTCTATTTCCTTTATTTAAGAAAAATTTAATTAAGTTTAATAACATTATAATTGATTCAAAATCTGGATATTCAGGTGCTGGTAGAGGAGTTCACAAAAAATATAAAGATAAAAATCTATATGAGTCTTTAAGTGCATATGGAGTTGGTTTTCATCGTCACAATTCTGAAATAGATCAAACGTTAAGAAAATTTACTAAGAAAAAATTTAAGTTTAGCTTCACTCCTCATTTATCACCAATGTTTAGAGGCATTCTGAGCACTATATATGTTGATTTAGAAAATAATATTTCACAAACAAAAGTATTAAAAACATTAATTAGTTTTTATAAAAATGAAAGTTTTATAAAAATATTAAAGTCTGGCACATTGTTAAGCACTAATGACGTCATAAATACTAACAATTGTTATATTTCAGTATGTAAATCTAAATATAGAAATAAAATAATAATTCTTTCAGCTATTGATAATTTAATAAAGGGTGGGGCAGGTCAAGCCGTGCAAAATTTAAATAATAAATTTAATTTCCCCGAAAAGACTGGATTAAAATGAGAAGTTTTTTAATAATTTTTTTTTCGTTAATTATATCTAATTGTTCTCTAAATAAAGATTCTCAGTATTGGACAGAAAATTCTATTGAAAGTAAAACTAATCAAAAAAAATTAAATGAAATATTAAAAAAGGCAGACGATATAACATCAATGACATTAGATGAATATGAGATTTATATAGATGACTATACAAAAAAGAGTAAATATCCGGATATAAGTAAATGAGTAAATTAATAAATATTGCTGTAATAGGGCTCGGCCAGGTAGGTAATTATTTATTAAATGAAATAGATACCAAAAAGAGAGATATTGAAATTAAAACAGGAAAGAAAATAAGAGTAGTTGCTGTATCTGCTAGAAATATTAATAAAAAAAGAAAATTTAAAGTTAATAAAAAAATATTTTATAAAAATCCTTTAGAGATTTTTAAGAAAAATAAAATCGATATACTATTTGAAGCTATAGGTCTATCAGATGGCATTTCAAAAAAAGTTGTAGAAACTGCTTTAAAAAATAAAATACATGTTATTACACCTAATAAAGCCTTAATTTCAAAACATGGGAATGATTTAGCAAAATTAGCAGAAAAAAATAAAGTTAATCTAGAATTTGAAGCATCAGTTGCTGGAGGTATCCCAATATTAAGATCTATTAAAGAAGGATTAGCAACAAACAAAATATCAAAAGTTTATGGAATTCTTAACGGTACTTCAAATTACATTTTATCTGAAATGGAAAATTCAAATGAGAATTTTGCAGATGTTTTAAAAAAAGCACAGATGCTTGGTTATGCTGAACCTGGTAATCCTAAATTAGACTTAAACGGTTTTGACGCATTTGCCAAAGTAAGAATTTTATCTGCTTTAGCCTTTAACAGTAAAATTTCAAAACATAAATGTTTAATGGAAGGAATAGAAAAAATTGAATTAAAAGATATTAAAATTGCAAATCAATTAGATTTAAGAATAAAGTTACTGGGAATTTCTGAGTTAAAGAATAATCATCTTTTTGAAACTGTTCATCCATGTTTGGTTAGTAAAAAATCTTATATTGGTAATGTAAATGGTGTAATGAATGCAGTTATCCTGCAAGGTAAACCAGTTGGTGAAAGTGTATTACAAGGGGAAGGAGCAGGACCAGGTCCTACATCATCATCATTACTTTCTGATTTGTTATCTATTTTACGTGGTAACATAAAGAAACCTTTTGGTGTTACTGTTTCAAAGCTTAAATCTTTAAAACCATACAATGTAAACAATTACGTTAATTCATTATATTTAAGGTTTGAAGTAAAAGATAAACCTGGTGTATTATCTCAAATAACTAATCGCCTAGCTAAATATAAAATATCTGTAAAAAGATTGATTCAGACACCTGATAAGAAAAATAATAAAGCAACAATTGTTATAATTACACATAAAACATCTGAAATTAATTGCCATAATTGTTTATCGATATTTAAGAAAAATAAAAATATATTAAAAACACCAACATTAATTAGATTGCTTGGTTAATGGAAATTTATTTAAAACTTTTTGAAGTTTTATTTCCAGTTTTTTTTATAGTTGGTATTGGATACTACTTAGGTAAAAAAAATCCAAACTTTGATAACTCTTTTATTACCAGTTTTGCTTCAAATGTAGGTACACCATCTATGGTTATTTACGCTATAACCTCAACAGGTATATCTTTTGATATTTATGCTAGTTATTTTATTTATTACTTAATAGCAATTATTGGTTTTACTTTAACTGGAATAATAATTTTATACTTATTAAAAACTAAAGACATTATAAGAGAGGTACCAGTTTTTATCCTGCCAAATAATGGGAATATGGGCATACCGATATGTCTTTTTGCGTATGGTTCTCAAGGTCTTGGTATTGCTGCATCTATATCTTCATTAATCATTTTACTACACTTTACTCTTGGTGTTTTTCTTGCTGATAGAAAATTTGATTTTAAAATTTTGATTAAAAATCCACCTTTTTATGCAATAATATTTTCTGTTGGTTTTTTGTATTTTGATCTAGAAATGCCAAAGGCTATAATTAATCTTACTGAGCTATTAACTTATAGTGCTATTGTTTTAATACTTATGTCTTTAGGTATAGCATTAACAAAGTTAAAAGTATTTTCTCTAACTAGCTCAATAATTTCTTCAATTGGAAGAGTAATAATTGGTCCAATAATTGGTTTTATCATAATAATATATTTTGATTTATCAGGGTTTGGTGCGGGTGTTATATTAATTCAATCAGCAATGCCTAGTGCAATATTAAATTATCTTATTGGTTCAATGTATTCACCTAAGGAAATAGTTGATAACATCGCGAGCACCATTGTTGTCTCTACATTAATGTCGTTTATAACAGTCCCGCTTGTTGTATTCTTTGCTTTAAAATACTTCTATTAAGAGATATCCTTCTTTTATGAAGGCTATAATTTTAAATGCATCTGCTTGGATGATTGTTCCTGTAATGGATGCTTTTGCCAAATATTTAAGCTCATCTATGGATGTTTTACAGATAACATGGGCAAGATATTTTTTTACTGTAGTCTTTACATTATCACTAATGCTTATCTTTTATAGGCATTCATTAGTTTGGACGAAAAAACCAGCCCTTCAATTAATTAGAGGATTAATTTTTGTGTTTTCTACCTATTTGTTCTTTTATGCAATATCGGAAATTTCACTTCCTAAAGCCTTAACCTTAGCTTTTGTTGCTCCAATTTGTGTTACAGCCTTATCTCCATTTTTTTTAAATGAGAAAGTAGGGGTGAAGAGATGGACTGCTGTATCATTAGGTTTTATTGGAACTTTAATTGTCATCAGACCTGGCTTTATAGAACTTAATTTAGCCACCATGGCTGCTTTAGGTAATGGAATTTGCTATGGTTTTTATCTTATTATCACGAGGAAGCTCAGTACCTCTGACAATCCTCTTTTAACCTTATTACTATCAGGATTAATAGGAACCATAATAATTAGCCTATTTATGCCCTCAGTTTGGGTTAATCCTACGTCAAATCAGTGGATTTTAATGGCTTTAATCGGCCTTATAGCCTCTGTAGCGCATCTTTTCCTCATATTATCACTTAAATACGCTGATGCCTCTAAATTAGCTCCTTTGGGCTATACAGAGATAATTACAAATATACTGATTAGTTACTATTTCTTTCATGAGTTACCTGATAATTGGACTTATTTAGGTTTGTTTATCATTGTTCTCAGTGGTTTATATATTTCTAGAAGAGAGTATTTGCTTACTCGTTCTAACTAATAGTAAATAAATATTTACTAATATATAAAGTAATACTTTAATATGCTTATTTAAACTATTGTAATTATTACACAAAATTATTATTCTAATAAATATAAATTAAAATAAATCATTGTGTTTGTAAAAGAAAATTAGAAATAATAGATACCCTTTTAAATAATATAAGGCAAAAATGGTAAGCTTTAAAGAGAAAATAAAGTACTATGCTTAAAAGTGTTTAATACCAATGTATTTTTAAGCAAATTATGTAAAAAATTCAAAATTCTTATTAAAGCAAGTGGGTAGGGGAACAAAAATTCATAAAAAAATCTTTAAAATTTGATGCTAAAATAAGCCTTGTTATCATTGAAAAGCAGAGCAATGCAGTTATAGAATATGTGTTTTAAACGGCCATAGAGGTGTTTTATTTTGTTATATCTCGATATATAGTACAACCTGAAGGGTGCATAACACTATTCATGCTAAAATACGCTTAAATATTGAAAAATCATTGATTTTACTTATATTTTTGAACATAAAATAGTCCAAAAAAGCCACTAAATATCAACTTTTTCAGACCTCAATAAACGCAGTTTAGTCTTAATTCCACCTCTACCTGAGTACCCACCAAGGCCTCCATCGGACCGAATTACTCTATGACATGGTATTTTAGGGGCATAAGGGTTTTTTCCACATGCATTAGCTACAGCACGCGCAGATTTAGGTCTTTTTATAGCTATTGCTACCTGTTTATAGGTTTTAACAGTGCCTTTTGGTATAGTTTTAAGGTAATTCCAGACTTTTAATTGAAATTTAGTACCTTTCATCAATAAAAATTTAAAATAATGAAGCAGACTATAAAGAAAACAGTTAATATTGAAAGATAAATAGTTTCAAGTGTTTTTCCAGATTTTCTATAGTTAATAAAGCTTAATATTGCAAAACCAAAAGAAGTTATTAAGAAATATATCGGTTCAATTATTCCATCTATGCCCATCTTTAAATAATATTTCATACTTCTTGTTCTCACAATGTCATTAATTGTCATTTAAATTAATAAATTATTTTATTTGACATTATAAAATACCTGATATATTACTAACGATAATTAATTGTTATCAATAGTAATTATATGAATGAACTGACAACAGACTTAAAATCGCTTCATGAGGCAACTTTAAATAACCTCAAAAGTTCTAAAGCAAATAACACTTTAAGAGCATATAAATCAGACTTCAAAGACTTTGGAGCTTTTTGTGCTAAGCATGGTTTAAATTCTTTGCCATCTGAGCCTAAAATCGTTTCTTTATACCTTACCCACCTTTCTAAAAATTCAAAATTAAGCACTTTAAGAAGAAGATTAGTTTCAATTAGCATGGTTCATAAGCTAAAAGGGCATTATTTAGATACAAAACATCCAATCATTGTTGAAAACTTAATGGGAATAAGAAGGGTAAAAGGAAGTATTCAAAAAGGTAAAAAACCTATACTAATCAATCATTTAAAATCAATAATTAATGTAATAAATGAACAAAAAATTGAAGAAATTAAAAAATCAAGGGATAAGGCAATCATTCTAGTAGGCTTTGGAGGTGGTTTTAGACGAAATGAACTTATTTCAATTGACCATGAGGACTTAGAGTTTGTAACTGAGGGTCTCAAAATCTCAATCAGAAGATCAAAAACTGATCAATTCGGTGAAGGAATGATGAAGGGTCTACCCTACTTTACTAATGAAAATTATTGTCCAGTGGCTAATCTTAAAAATTGGTTACAAATTTCTAAAATAAAATCTGGACCAATTTTTAGAAGATTTTCTAAAGGATCAACTTTAACTGAAAATAGATTAACAGATCAATCTGTAGTTCTTATAATAAAAGAATATTTAAAATTGGCTGGTATAGAAAATAAAAATTTTGCTGGTCATAGTTTAAGGTCAGGTTTTGCAACAGTCGCTGCCGAGTCGGGTGCTGATGAGCGAAGCATAATGGCTATGACGGGTCATAAATCAACACAAATGGTAAGGAGATATATTAGAGAGGCAAATATATTTAAAAACAATGCATTAAATAAATTAAAAATTTAAATACACAGATTTATCAATTCTCTCTTTTATAGAAAAGAGTATACCTATTAGAAATTTTTGAAAAAAAATTAGATAAAATATTACGATAATTATAAAAAATATTTTGATAATTTTTAGCTTGAAATTTAAAAATTTTATTCAAATTTTTTAAACCTGATTTATTAGCTTCAAATCTCCCACCTATGATTAATGCATCATAACCGTAACCACTATTAAATAATTGGTATAATGACTCAGAGGACAAAGAGCAACTAGGTTTTATTAAATCAAAACTGTTTATTCTTATTAAACCACTTTTAAAATCAAATTTACATTTAATGTCAAGATCAGTTATATTGAAATATATTTCATAATTTTTTTTATTAAATAAGTTAAAGAAATAAAATAAATTATTATTTTTTTTGGTTGTGTTAATAAATTTATCTGAGACCTCTTGATTAATTGAAAAATCAATTTTTTTTCTAACAATATTAATTGGTGATATTTGATTATAATGTGAAGAATACTTTTCGATAGAAGCAGTGTTATTCCATTTAGATTTAAAATCCCAAACATCACCTGGATATAGACTCAAAAAATTTACATTTGGGTTATTTTTTTTAAGAATGTCAATTGTAGGACCAATCTTATTTATAGAGTCGTTTAAATAAAAATTGTCATCACGTGAAAAAAAACAAAAACTTGCAAATGGGATTACATTTTTTGGTTTAAGATAATTTATTGTTTCTGAGAGTTTTTTTAGAATTGTAGATGACCATATTTTACGTTCATTTACATTATCTTTATTTGATTTTCCTATAGCATAACTAAATTGAACCAACAGTAAATCAATTGATCCGCATAAATTTTTTATTATTTTTAATTGTTTTTCACTTTTAATATCACAATCGTTTAAATTAAGAATTTTAATATCATTTAGTTTAATTAAACACATAGAATCTAAATATTGAAATGGAATTGTTTGAATAGAAAATGAATTATCTAAAAAATATTCTTCTTTAAAATTTAGTTCTTTAATATTAGATGAAATTTTAGAAAGATATTTTACAACTCTTTTATCCTTAGTTTTTTGAAATATAAAATTAGTATTATGGTTAAAAATTTTCAAATTAGGTGGATTAAAATGATCAGGATGCTCATGACTAAACCATACATAATTTGATTTTTTTAGTGTTTCTATCAAATAATTTGGTGTTTTAACTAATAAATTCCATGAATTGTTAAATACAGATCCTTCTGTCCAAGGATCCATAGCTAGAGAAATATTTTTATTAGATATAATAATGCATGAATGATTAACAAATTCTAATTTATTCATTGTATTATTTTACCATTACTATTAATAAATTGAAGATAAACTTTAACGTAGATAATGAAAAAAAAATTTAATATTAAACTTTCTGTATTGGGCTCTGGTTATTGGGGAACAATAATAATTAATACCCTATATAAATTAGGTTATAAAAATATAGTTGTTTTTGATGTTAATAATAAAAATTTAGTAATTTTAAAAAAAAAATTTCCAAATATTATTATTGAAAAAAACTTTGAAAAAATATTAAAAGATAAGTATTTAAAAAATATATTTGTAGCTACACCACCTTCTCAAAATTACTCTATCGTCAAAAAATTAATTAAAAATGACAAAAATATATTTTTAGAAAAACCTGGTTTCTTAAACAGCAATCAAATAATTAAGATAAAAAAAATTTTAAATAATAAAATTAAATTAATGTTTGGATATGTTTATTGTTATAATGATTATATTTTAAAAATTAAGGATATATTAAATAAAAATTATCTTGGAGATATTCAGTATTTAAGTTTTAGACGACAAAATTTAGGACCTATACGAAGTGATGTAGATGTTGACTATGATTTAACATCTCATGATTTAAGTATAATTTTAAAATTATTTGATAAAACACCACGAGTTATGTCTTTCAAAAAACACTATATCTTAAACAAAAAAATTGCTGATATATCATATATACATCTTAAGTTAAAAAACATTTCTATAGATATTAATAATAGCTGGTTAAACCCAACAAAAGAAAGATTGATAAAGATTATAGGTAAAAAAAGAATGTTAATATTTGACGAAATGGATTTAGATTGTCCTTTAAAAATTTATAATCAATATGCAGAATATCCAAAACTTGATTTTTTTAATAAAAATTTTTTAAATTCTAAAGCTTATATTTACAAAGGTTCTAGCAAAATTGTAAAAATTAAATCAAATCAAGCTCTACAAAATGAAATATTGCATTTTTTGAATTCAAAAAAAGTTGATACAGATATTAATTTTGGCACTCAAATCTTATCGATATTAAAAAGTGTTTAAAACTGATACAATTTTTTTAATTTCATTGAATTTTAATGTTGGATCTATGGGTAGACTCAAGCATTTTTTGGCAATTGTTTCTGAGTTTTCAAATTTTTTTCTTTTAAATTTATTTTTTAAACAGTCTAATTGATGAATTGATTGAGGATAATGAAAACCATACTGGATTTTATTTGCATTTAATAACTTCTCTAATTTAATTCTATTTTTTACTAATATAACATATTGATGATAAACCGAGCCCTTTGAATAGATCAATTTTGAAATATCTTTATTAGTGATATTTTCGTCGTAGTATTTAGCTATTTGAGATCTTTTTTTATTATATTTCTCCAAATTTTTTAACTTTTGAGTTAAAACAACAGCTTGGATTGTGTCCAATCTGCTATTAAATCCTATCTGTGTATGGAAAAATTTTTTATCAGAACCTAAATTTCTAAAATTTTTAGCTTTAATATATAATTTCTTATTATTGGTTGTTATGATACCTGCATCTCCATAAGCCCCTAAGTTTTTTCCTGGGTATAAACTAAAACATGATATGTCAGACAAAGATCCTACCCTTTTATCTTCAAACTTAGCACCATGTGCTTGAGAACAATCATCAACAATATATATTTTTTTATTATTAATAATTTTTTTAATTTTTTTAATATTAACAACAGAACCATATAAATGAACTGGCATTATAACTTTTGTTCTCCTTGTTATTTTTTTTTTAATTTCATCGATGCATATAGTGGGTTTATTTTTTTCTAAATCTACCAAAACAGGGTTAAGACCTGCATTAATCACTGCAAAAGCTGTTGAACAATAAGTCATAGCTGGAATTATCACTTCAGAGTTTTTTGGTAAATTTAAAATTTTTAATGCTATGGTCAGAGCATCAGTGCCATTTGCACAGCTTATAGCATATTTTGTGTTGCAAAACTTAGCAAAAGATTTTTCGAAATTATGAACTTCTTCACCAAGGATAAAATTATTTTTATTTATAATTTTCTTTATATCTTTTAATATAAAATTTTTAATTTTTTTATCTTGTTTTTTAATATTTAAAAACTTAATCATACTTTTATTTATTACTAGATTTAATTTTTTTATATCTATTGGTTTCAATAGTTAAAATTTTAGATGTAATATTTTTTCTTTTTAATCCAATTAAATTTTTATTTTTTTTCTTAGCTGGTTTTCCATAATATATATAACCTGGAGTAAGATTTAATTTTTTAGTAATAAAAGAATGCATACCAATCATGGAAAAGGACCCAATTACTTGATTTTGATGCACACTTGCATTAATTCCTAGTTGAGAACCTTTCATTATATGTACGTTACCACCTAATACTACTTTGCTACTTAAAATAACATCGTCTTCAATAACACAATCGTGATCTATTGTAACAGACTCCATGAAGTAATTGTTATTCCCTATTATTGTTTTTTTTCTTATTTTCGTTGGTAAATGAACATTTGTGTATTCATTAAAAAAATTATTATTACCTATTATTATTTTTCCGTTACATTTTAATCTAGGGTGTTGAGGTACATTACCAATAACAACATAGGGTCCTATTATATTATTTTTTCCAATTGATAAATTCCTCCAATTTATCACTGCAGTTTTATGAACAAGATTCCCCTTTTTTTTTAAATAATTAAGCATTATTTGTTATTATTTTATCCATACATATTTATGTTTTTTGGTTGTATTAAAAAGTTTAAAGATTATTGATTCAGCAACAATAGTATTTTCAAAATAATTAAAGTAACTTTTTTTAGCATTTTTAGATCTTTTAATTAACATTTTGTTATTACTTTTAATATTAGAAAGTATTGTTAATAAATGTTTAGGGTTTTTATAAATTACAATTTCATCGTTATTAAAAAAATCTTGGTACTTAATTTTTTCATCAATAAATGGAAGTATTCCATTACCCATTAAAGTAGCAATTCTATTACTTGAGCAATATTTGCTGGGTCCGCCCCTACTTAAATTTAAAGCTGTTTTTGATATAGCTATTTCTTTGTTAAATTCATAATTCCATTTAGGCTCTTCATTAAAAAGACCTAAAAAATGAAAATTAAACTTATTATCACCTATTCTGAGTAATTCATTTATAAAAATTGATCTTTCATCATTAGTATTTTTTTTAAGTTTTCCATAATTTACCCCATGACTTAATGCAAAAAATAAATCTTTCGTTTTATTAATCTCATAAAATTTTTCGTTTTCAATATTAGGATCGACTGGAATAGGCAAAAAATTAATTTTTTTATTGTTAATTTTTGTTTTAATTATATCTGGAGAGGTTGTTATAAAATATTCATCAATAAGATCATTATTTTTTTCTAATAAGGAAATATTATTTTTGTAATTTGGATCACCTTTTATAACATGATCCTCATACCATATTGCTGTTTTACAATTAAATTTTTCTTTTAAATTCAATAATGTATTTCTTTTTAAAACATTATTATGTCCAAATAATACTAAATCTGGTTGATAATTATTAACTATTTCAGTTATTTTTTGATCAACGTCATAAGATTGAAAAAATTTAAAATTAGAATTTCTATAATCAAAATTAATAACATCATGACCATTTCTAATTAATCCATTAGTTATTTTATGTGCAATTGAAATATTAAACAATCTATGGTTAACTTTGGAACCAAAATTGCCAACATGTAGAACTTTAAAAAATTTTTTATTTATTTTATTTGTTATTAAATTTTTATTTCTAAGCCTATTAAGCTCGTTAATACTTTTGTTTGGGTTGTGTATGACGTTATTAAAATTCAATAACTGATATTTTTTTAGAGATTTTTTATTATTTATCAAATAACTCAATTTCTTGTAAAGATTTTGGCTATTATTTTTATTGAGTATTATATTATTTTTAAATGTTTCAGATAAACCTCCGCTAACAGATGTTATTACCGCACATCCTCTTGAGGCACTTTCCATTGCAGTCCTACCAAAGGGTTCGTCCCAAGTTGGATTTACAACAGAAATTGAGGATTTTTCATAAAATTTCAATAATTTATTGTGTTTTATCCAGTTATATATTTTTAGTCTTTCATGTTTAACGTTATATTTTTCCCTAGATTCATCACCAACAACAACTGCAGACCAATCTACATATTTGTCTAGAATTTTTTTAATCACCTTACAAAATATATCATAACCTTTACTTTGATTTAATTTACCAGCAAAGATTATTGTTTTCTTTTTTTTTGGAAATTTTTTTAGTGGTGAAATAAAATTATAAATGACTTTAACATTATTTTTATGAGTAAAATTTAGATTTTTAAAAAATTGTTTTTTT
>CACEFK010000006.1 GCA_902558835.1 uncultured Pelagibacteraceae bacterium | reverse complement strand
TCTGTAATTGGATTGGTAGTATTTTTTATAAATCTTGCATATGCGTTTTATAAGAAAAAAGCTGCAGCACAAAACCCATGGGGAGAAGGCGCTACAACTTTAGAATGGACTGTACCATCTCCACCTAATTTTCATACTTTTGAAGAATTACCAAAGTTTGAAGATGAAGAGGGTGTTGAAAAATCTACTAGCTAAATTTAGTAAATAAGATTTTTTAACTTTAAATTAATGATTAGGTCTAAATTAAAAAATAGAAACTTATCTCAAGAAGACGCCTTTAATTTATCTGAATTATTTAAATTAATGAAACCAAGAGTAATGTCTTTGGTTATCTTTACTTGTGCAGTTGGATTGTTAATGGCTCCTAATATAATTCCAACAAAAGATGCAATCATTGGAATAATTTTAGTTTCAATTGGAGCAGGAGCAGCTGGGGCTTTAAATATGTGGTACGAGTCTGATTTAGACGCTCTTATGACAAGAACTTGTTTAAGACCCATTCCAACAGGCAAGGTAAATAGAAATCAAGCACTAGTGTTTGGAATTTCTCTTTCGATTTTTTCTGTAATTGCGCTTGATTATTATTCAAACAGAATATCAGCTAGTTTATTACTTTTTACTATTTTGTTTTATGTGTTTGTTTATACAATTTGGTTAAAAAGAAAAACTCCACAAAATATAGTAATAGGAGGAGCTGCAGGAGCATTACCCCCAGTGATTGGTTGGACTATAGCTACAAATTCTTTAACTTTTGAGCCGATTACATTCTTTTTGATTATATTCTTTTGGACGCCTTCACATTTTTGGGCTTTAAGTTTGTATAAATCAGATGATTACAAAAAAGCGAAAATTCCAATGCTTCCACTAACAAATGGTGTTGAGAGTACAAAATTAAATATATTTATCTATTCTTTATCAATGTTACCAGTAATTGTTTTGCCTTATGCTATTGGCTTTGTGGGTATAACTTTTTTAATCCCATCATTAATTTTGACAATTTATTATAATTATTTATGTTTTGAACTTTATAAATTTAAAAAAAACAAATTTGATGCAAAAAAAGCAAAATCTATTTTTGGATATTCAATTTTGTATCTATTTTTGATTTTTGTTCTTTTTTTAATTGATAAAATTTTATGATAACGCCTGACAAGAAAACAAAGAAAAAAAATATTATAACTGCAATAGCAATTTTAGCGTTTATGGTCTTTTTATTTGTTTTTACTTTATACAACGTTGGAGTATTTGATAGACAGATATGATCAAAAGCAAAACATTAACTCCTTTACTTTTGGCTGGGATTTTTGTCCTTATGTTGGGATTGTCTTTTGCAGCAGTGCCTTTGTATGATCTGTTTTGTAGAGTTACAGGCTTCGGTGGAACGACCCAGGTATCTAAAGAAGCGCCAAAAATAGTTTTAGATAAGGTTGTAAGCGTGAGATTTGATACAAATGTAAATAATCTTGAATGGAATTTTAAAGCAAAATCAAACGTGATTGATGTAAAAGTTGGCCAGGTCAACAGAATAGAATTTGAAGTTGAGAATATTGGAGACGAAACGACTTATGGTGTAGCAAGTTTTAACGTGTCACCAGCAAGTTTTGGTAAATATTATAGTAAATTAGGATGTTTTTGCTTCGAAAAACAAGAGTTGAAGGCTGGTGAGAAGGCTACTTATGTGATGACTTTTTATTTAGACCCTGAACTTGTAAACGATCCAACAACAAAAAATCTACAAGATGTAACCATGTCGTACACTTTTTTCTCGACAGATTACTATAAACAATCATAATCACGAAAAATGTCAGCAGAAAAAAAACACGATTACCACTTAGTTGATCCAAGCCCTTGGCCAATCTATACATCTTTTGCATGCTTAGTATTAGCAATAGGTGCAATTTTTTATATGCATAACGGTATTTCATGGGGACTGTATCTTGGTTTAGCTTTATTGATTTATGGTGCATATATGTGGTTTAGAGATGTAGTGATCGAAGCTGAACATCAAGGTCATCACACTCCCGTTGTTCAAATTCATCATAGATATGGAATGACTTTATTTATTGCTTCAGAGGTAATGTTCTTTGTTGCATGGTTCTGGGCTTACTTTGATATAAGTTTGTTTCCAAATGAATTTGTTGGAAATGTATGGCCACCAAAAGATATTGAAACGTTTGATCCTTGGGACATCCCTTTAATAAATACTCTAGTTTTATTATTATCAGGAACAACCGTTACCTGGGCTCATCACGCTTTATTAGAAGATGATAGAAAAGGATTTATACAAGGATTAACACTAACTGTAATTCTTGGTTTCTTTTTTACTTTATTGCAAGCATACGAATATCATCATGCTACTTTTACTTACTCAGGCCATATTTATGGAGCTGTATTTTATATGGCAACAGGTTTTCATGGTTTTCATGTCATAATTGGAACGATATTTTTAGCAGTATGTTTGTGGAGAGGAAGACTTGGCCATTTTACTAAAGATCATCATTTTGGATTTGAAGCAGCTGCTTGGTACTGGCATTTTGTTGACGTAGTGTGGCTATTCTTATTTGCTGCAATTTATATTTGGGGAAGTTAATATTTATCCTTGAAGAATAAATTACTATTTTCAGTTTTTGTTTACTTTATTATTTTAACCTTGCTCTCTCTCGGGTTTTGGCAAATTTATAGATTAAATTGGAAAATAGATTTAATTGAGCAAATAGAAAATTCCTTAAAAAATGATCCAGTAGAATTATCCAATATTGAAAAAAAAAATTATCTTAGAATAAAAACAAGTGGAGAAATTGATTTTAATAATCAAATTTACTTGTACAATTTAAATGATGCAGGGAAACCTGGATTTGAAGTAATTAATCCAATAAAAATTGGTAATGAAAATTACTTAATAAATAGGGGATGGATACCTTTTGAAAAAAAAGATCTACCTGAAATCAATTTAGTTGATCAAAATAAAATAATCGGCACTCTTATGCTACAAACCAAACCAAGCACATTCAAACCAGAAAACGATATTGAGAAAAATTATTGGTTTACTTTGAATAGAGAAGATATTTCAAAATTTACTGGAAGAAATTTTTCTGAGTATGTCATTTATTTAAATGGTGATTATAAAATTCCAAAACCAAGAGTGATTACTGCTAAAATTTCAAATAATCATAAGAAGTATGCAATTACTTGGTTTTCTATGGCGATTTCAATTCTTTTAATATATTTATATTTTAGGAAAAAAAATTATTAAATGAAATACGTAAGTACAAGAGACACATCAAAAACCTTTGAATTTAAAGACGTTTTTATCAAAGGCCTCGCTGATGATGGAGGCTTATTTATTCCAGAAAAATTAACGAAATATACTGAAAATGAAGTTAAAGATTTTAAAAAACTAAGCTACTCAGAGTTAGCTAAAAAGATCGTTTATCCATTTATCGGTAATTTCATGTCACAAGCTGAATTGAGCAAAATTATTGATAAGTCTTACTCTGCATTTAGAAGAGATAATGTTGTAGATTTCATAAAGCTTGGAGATAAAACAGTGTTAGAACTGTTTCATGGTCCGACTTTAGCTTTTAAAGATGTTGCTATGCAACTTTTAGGTAACTTTTACGAGTATTACCTAAATAATGAAAATCAAAAGATTAATATTGTTGTTGCTACATCTGGAGATACTGGTGCTGCAGCAATTGATGCAATTAAAGGTAAAAAAAATGTTAATATTTTTGTGCTTCATCCAGATAATCGTGTTTCACCAGTTCAAAGAAAGTTAATGACAACAGGTAAAGACGAAAACGTATTTAACATAGCCATTAGGGGGAATTTTGATGATTGTCAAAACTTAGTTAAATCCATGTTTGCCGATAAGAAATTTTCAAATGACATTAAAATGTCAGGTGTAAATTCTATTAACTGGGCAAGGATTATTGCTCAAAGTGTTTATTACTTTTATAGTTATTTATCAGTTGAAGATGCAAGTGAATCAACAAATTTTTCAGTGCCTACAGGAAATTTTGGAGATGTATATGCAGGATATTTAGCCAAAAAAATGGGCTTGCCGATAGAAAAATTGATTGTTGCAACTAATCAAAATGATATTTTACATAGAGCAATCTCAAAAGGTAGTTATGAAGCAGAAAAAGTTTCAGAAACTATCTCTCCAAGTATGGATATACAAATAGCTAGTAATTTTGAAAGACTTATATTTGATCTTAATAATGGAGACGATCAACAGACTTCTCTAGATATGAAAAATATTAAAGAGAAGGGACAGTATTTAATAAACGACGATAAATTAAATAAAATTAGCGAAAACTTTTTATCAGCTAGAATCAGTGAGGATGAGACTTTAAAGGTAATTAAGAATGTATATGAAAAATTTGCCGTAGTTTTAGATCCACACACAGCTATTGGTTATGGAGCATTTGATAAACATAACTTAAAAGGAAATAATATCGTACTTGCAACAGCGCATCCTTGCAAGTTCCCAGGCGCTATTCAAAGTGCAATTAATGTGAAAGCAGAATTGCCCAATGAATTAACTTTTATTTTAGATCAAAAAGAAAATTATGATATTGTTGAAAATGATATTGAAAAAGTAAAACAACATATTAAAGATAGAACGTAATGAAAATAAACGAAAACGATTTACTACCAAATTCAGAAGTATTTGTTTTAGAAAATGGTGAACCAACTAAAAAAAAAATTGAAGATTTTTTCAAAAATAAAAAAGTAGTTTTATTTGGATTACCAGGTGCTTATACATCAGTGTGTTCTGCTAAACATTTACCTGGGTATGTTAACTTGCATGATCAATACAAAGAAAAAGGTGTTGATCATATTATTTGTATATCTGTAAATGATCCTTTTGTTATGAATGCCTGGGGAAAAGAAAATAACGTAGGCGATAAAATTATTATGATGGGAGACCCTTTTTTAAACTTTACTAAAGATATTGGTGCTGATGTTGATAAAAGTGGTAGAGGTTTAGGTATTAGATCAAATAGATACACGATGTATGTTGAAGATATGAAGGTTATTAAGTTACAGGAAGAAAAAGACACTGGATCTTGTGAAATTTCAGCAGCAGAAAATTTTTTAAAATTAGTCTAAATTTGCAGCTTTTTTAGCTAATAAGTCTACTTCTTCATTCATAGGATTTCCATCATGGGCCTTAACCCAATTCCATTGAACATTAAGAGATTTATTCAAATTATATAATTCAATCCACAAATCTTTATTTTTAACATCTTCTTTTTTTGATGTTTTCCAATTATTAGCTAACCAAGTATTAATCCATTCGGTTATTCCATTTTTTACATATTGAGAGTCAGTATACATTTTTATTTCAATACCAGGTTTCATATCCTTCAGTGCATTAATCGGAGCAAGTAGCTCCATTCTATTATTTGTAGTGTTTTTTTCACTACCACTAATTCTTCTTATTTCTTTTTCATCATTTATAATGGCAGCCCATCCACCATTACCTGGATTTGTTAAACAAGAACCGTCTGTGTAAATTGTAATCATTAATTTAAATAGTCTTTAAATGAATTTAAATTATTGTGAGAAAGCAATTTTTGATAATATTCATTAGGGTCTTTAATTTTAATCAATGCTGTTTTTGGTGTATTTGAGTAGTCATACAATCTTGTTAACAAATATCTTAATGCTGCACCTCTACATAAAATATTTATAGATTTCTTTTCCTTTATTGAAATTTTTTTAACGCTTTCATATCCTTTAATTAAATTTTTAATTTTTTTATGATTCATTTGGAATTTACTCTTTTTTTGGTCAAAACAAAGAGCATTGATACATATAGCAATTTCATACATAAAATAATCATTAGCAGCAAAGTAGAAATCAATAATTCCTGAAAGTTTATTTTTTTTGAAGAATATATTATCTATAAATAGGTCACCATGGATAATACCTTTGGGCAATTGTTTAGGCCAATTTTTATTAATATCTTTTAGGTTATTATTTAAGAATACTTTTAAATTTGAAAACTTTTTTGACTTAAATTTAATACTCTCCAACAAAGGTTTTAAATTCCTAATACCCATCGAATTTTTTCTATTAAGCTTCATTTTATTTGTGACCATATGCATTCGAGCAATTGTTTTACCAATTGCATAACAATCATTTATATTTAATATTTTTTTATCTTTACCCTCTAAGAATGATACGATGCATGCAGTTTTATTTTTTAATTTAATAAGATATTTATTTTCTTTGGTTTTCAGTGGCTTGGGACAGTTTATTTTTGAATTATTCAAATTATCCATTAATTTCATAAAAAAAGGTATTTCTTTTTGCAAAACTCTTTTTTCAAAAAGAGTTAAAATGTATTTTTTCTTTTTTGATTTAAGAAGATAGTTTGTGTTTTCTATTCCTTGTTTGATACCTTTAAAGCTTTTTATTTTATCAATATTAAAATTTTTATTAATAATATTAATTTCCTTTTGATTTATTTTTGTATAAACAGCCATTTTTAATTTAATTTTTTGGGAACTTTAAATACCACATCTTCTTTAATTATTTCAACTTCATCGATACTTATAGAAAATTTATTTTTTAAATCATTAATAAAATTTTCAACTAAAATTTCTGGTGCAGATGCTCCTGAAGATATACCTATAGTATTGCAATTTTTTATTTGATCATACGGTATTAAGCTTTCTGAGTGAATAAGTTGTGAATTTTCACAGCCAGATTTTTTTGCTACCTCAACTAGCCTAACAGAATTTGAAGAGTTTCTACTTCCAATAACAAAAAACATATCACAATTCTTTGCAATATTTTTTACTGCCATTTGACGGTTAGTAGTTGCATAACAAATATCTTCTTTCATTGGTTCTTTTATATTAGGAAAATTGGTTTTTAAAATTTTGATTATTTCTTTTGTGTCATCAACTGATAAAGTAGTCTGAGTAATATATGCTAATTTTTTGTCTAGTTTATTTTGATAGTTTGTGGCCTCTTTCTCATTTTGGATTAGATCTATAGAATCTTCGTTTAATTGCCCCATAGTTCCTATTACTTCAGGATGATTTTTATGACCAATTAAAATTATATGGTAACCAGCTTTATTAAGATTTTCTGCTTCTCTATGAACTTTAGAAACAAGTGGACATGTAGCATCCACATAAGTCATTTTATAATTTTTTGCATCTTCAGGTATTTTTTTTGGTACACCATGCGCTGAAAAAATTACCGGTCTTGATTTATCCTTTATCTCTTCCAGCTCTTCAACAAATATTGCCCCTTTATTTTTTAAATCATCTACAACATACTTATTATGCACTATTTCATGACGCACATAAACTGGAGCTCCAAATTTTTGTATAGATTTTTCTACTATTTCAATTGCTCTTTCTACCCCAGCACAAAAACCGCGAGGGGCAGATAATAATATTTTTAATTCTTTATTTTTCATTTTTTTCTAAAAAATATTCCAGCAATATATGTGGAAAGGTTAAAGACGCCAAACCTATAAATATTATTTTTAAAATTGCACTATCTAAATTAAATGAATTATTTAGTAGATATAGTGCAATAAAAGAAAAAATAGCAGTTAAAATTGTTAAAGGTAAAGCTTTATTAATAAATAATTTAAATCCATTAACTATACTATTTGGATCAAGTTCAATAGCGAGGGAAATTGAATGTCTTATTGAATGTAAAAAACAGAAATAAACAGTAAAAGCTATTAGTGGAGATAAATAATAATTTAATATCAAAATAGAAAAATAATCTAAAAAAACAACAAATTTCTTGATTTCAAAATTCTTTAAGAAAAGAAAAATACTAGATAGTGTGCTGCAGAATATTCCTATTTGAATTACATTATTTGTCTCAATAAAATCTAAACTTGAATAAAATGTCTCATTATTGATTAATAATAATTTGAAAATCGCTATTGTTTCCTGAAAATGAAAATACAAAGGAGCAAGTATAATTAAAAATCCTTTGAAAAAATAAAGTATTTGAGTGAAATAAGATTTTTCATTAATCAAAAATTGTGTATCTTCTTTGCCAAAGTGGTAGGAAGCGATCATTAAAAAAATAATTAAAGTTATTGACGGTAACAATATCCAAGTTACGATAACTAATACCGAAATTAAAATATATATAATGTAGAATATATAACTTGATTTTATATTAAACAATTTAAGCAGTTTTTTTCCTTTAATATGATCTAATGAACCATGGGAAACCCCTATAATTAAAATTAAAAGTAAACACAAAATTGATGAAATATTCAAATTATTAAATTTGAACAGTAAAATACAAAAAATGTTTACAACAAAGAAAAAAATAAATGAATGATTTAGATTTATTTTTTTTATTTTATTGTTCATTTTAAATTAATTCTTTTAAAAATTTCCACTTTGGCATTTTTAGAATTACCTCTAAATCTTCAATAAAACTGCTTTTATTTGATAAAAAATTGATAGCTGTTTTAGGTTTTGAATTAAAAACTTTGAAAAATATATTGCCCATTTCATTTGAATTATTTTTAAGAACTCTTAATAAGATTTTATCTAAAAAATCATATTTTGAATTAATTTTAAATAAATTTACATTTTTAATATTTTCTATGTTTTCTCTTATATATCTGCTCTGTTCTTGAATATTTAGGAAAGTATAACCCGTACTTAATCTAGTCATACCTCCTGCTGAGCCTATGTAAATTTCATTTGATTTTTTCAAATTTTTTTGTCTAAAAAGTGGGATTGCTCCAGTTTCTTTGAAGTTAATTTTACAGTTTCTGATATTTAGATGTTTACTCAAATAATCATCAATTTGCTCATCATAATCTTTCAGTTTTTCATTATTTAGTTCAGATATCCAAGTAGTTTCAACTAATGCATTTCTGTTAGTGAATGGTAGCGTATAAAAAAAATGAACTTTGTTTCTTTGATCACAAGCAAAGTCCATCAAATTGAATATTTCGTCATCAAAAAAGTCTTTTTCTGTTTCTATTTCAACTCCACAAAAGTGTTGCCACAACTCACTCTGTTTATTCTCAAAATTAGGTACACTATTAAATACAATTGAATTTGATTTATCTATTTCATCAATACTTTTAAAAAACTTAATATTTTTATTTAATTTAAGTTTTGAAATTATTTTTTCGTAGAACATGCCACTATCAATTGTTTGATATGGTGTATGTTCGCAATTTACATATTTTGTATTATTGGGTGTATTTATTGTAAAATTATTCCAACTTTTTTTGACACAGTCATCGAAGTTGTGTGAAAAAACCTTCCAAAATGACCAGGTTTTATCTCTTTTATAATCTTCTCTAGGTTCAATTATTGCTAAGGTTTTATCTTTTAATTTATCATAAATTTCCAGCTCATATGCTAATGAAAGACCTGCGCAACCTCCACCTATAATTATGTAATCAAATTCTTTCATTTAAATTTATTTCTTCATTAATTAAATTATGATCATGATTAATATTATCATCGTTTTTACTTATAAGTGATAACTTAATTAAGTCAAAAATAGATAAAAAAGTTTCAATAATTTTTTCAATATTTGAAACATAAATTTTTCCTGACTTTTTATAATTTTCTATGTTTTGTTTGTTTAAAATTTTATATCCTATTTTTCTATAAACCCTTCTTGCTACTAAAATAGAAAATCTGAAACTAAATGGTATTTCTTTAATTGAGTAAAATGAGTTTTTATAAAATTGTTCTGAAAGCTTGATTGTATTCTTTATGTCCTCAAAACTTTCATTGATATAAAATCTTTTATTTTTTTTATCTTCCATAACATCTCTAGAGATATTTGTTAATTGCATAGCAATCCCAAGATCAATAGCTGATTTTAGAGATTGTTCTTTGTGAACATTCAATATCTTAGCCATCATCAATCCAACTGTTCCAGCCACCCTATAGGAATAAATTAATAATTCTTTTTTTGAATTAAGTTTAACATTTTCTTTTATATCAGAATTAATACCCTCAAATAAATCGTCTACAATTTTAGTTGAAATACTAAATTCATTAATAAGACTCCACATGTTTTTAATAATTGGATCATCATAATTTTTATTAACAAAATTATTTCTAAATTTAATAAAATTATCTTTTTTTATTTCAATATTGTTTTCGTCATCAGCAATATTATCTGCTTCTCTACAAAAATCATAAAGTGCAGAGCATTTTTCATAGGTTTTTTTTGGTAAAAAAAAACCTGCCCAATTAAAAGATTTTGCGTAAATGGCTAAATAATTCTTTGTTAACATTAAAATAATTTATCTAAAACTTTTGCTGAAGAGAGAACGCCTGGTACCCCAGCCCCTGGATGTGTACCTGCACCAACAAAGTATAAACCATCATATATTTCTGACTTATTATGAAATCTAAAGTATGCGGATTGTGTAAATTTAGGTTGAATTGAAAACCCTGATCCAAATTTTGTATTTAACTCCTTTTCAAAGTAATCAGGCGTTAGATAAAAATCCTCAACTATATTATTCTTAAGATCTGGCATTAAGTCTTTTTCCATTTTTTCAATTAGAAGATTTTTCATTTTTTCACCTTCAGTTTCCCAATTTATTTTTGACTGATTGTTAGGAACAGGTACTAACACATAAAAACAATCATTTCCTTCTGGGGCCATAGTTTTATCAGTCGCTGTAGGTCTATGAAGGTAATAGCTAATATCATTATTTAATTTTTTCTTATCAAATATGTCATCAAGATGTTCTTTATATTTATTTCCAAACTTTATTGTATGATGTTCAACATTCTCATAAATTTTTTTTGTTCCAAAATAGTAAACAAATAAACCCATAGAATATTCCATTCGATTTTTTTTCCAATTAAACAACATGGAATTCTCGTTGCTTTTGCTTAACATCTTCTCATAAAATGCAGGTGGATCTGCATTACAAACAACATTATCTGCACCAATTTCATTTTCATTATTTAATTTTACACCACTTATTTTATTATTTTTTGATATAATTTCTGTTACTTCACTGTTTTTTATTATTTCAATACCAACCTCATTCATTAATTTTTCAAAACCTTTAATTATATTTCCGGTTCCTCCAACTGAATAATGTATTCCCCATTTTTTTTCTAAATAAAGAATTAATCCATAAATAGAAGTGGTGGTAAAAGGGTTTCCCCCAACTAGTAAAGGATGCATGCTAAGCATTCTTCTTAATTTTTCATTTTTTATATAAGATGAAACAAGTGAGTAAACTGATTTATAACTTTTAAGTTTTAATAGAGCAGGCAATTGTTTCATCATTACAAAAGGTTTATCAAATGGTACATCTGCAAGTTCTAAGAAACCTTTATCAAATATCTTTTTTGTAAAATTAACTAATTTTTCATATCCATTTACATCTTCTTTGCTAAGTTTCTCAATTTGGTCTTTCATCTCTATTTCGTCACCTGAATAGTTAAATTTAGTTTTGTCCTCAAAAATAAATTGGTACCAAGTTTTAAGTGGTGTTAGTTCTATATAATTTTTTGGATCTTTATTGAATAACTCGAACAATTCATTAATTAAGTAGGGTGCAGTAATTACTGTTGGTCCAGCATCATATATAAATCCATTTCTTTTAAAAACTCTAGCTCTACCACCTAGGTCTGGATGTTTTTCTATTAATTTTACCTTATGTCCTTTTGCTTTAAGTCTTAGTGCTGCTGCGATTCCACCAAATCCTGATCCAATGACTATAGAGTTCATTTTAATAATTTATAGCTTTTTTGAAAAATTGTAAGTGTATTATGAGTTAATTTTTTTTAACTCTGCTTTAGTTTCATCTAAATTTTTTTGAAACACAGCATCTAATTTTGACTTATCTACAGATGTAGTTATTATTTTTTTAACTGAGTCTACGGCAATCTTTATTGATGCGTCCTTAATTTCTTTTAAAGCGGCTTCTTTCATCTGACTTATTTTATTTTCAGCTAAATTTTTTTTAATTTCTGATGATTTATGAAACTTATCATTCATCTCAATTATTAATCTGTCCGCATCTTTTTTGGCGTTCTCAAGAATTTCGTTGCTAACAGACTGAGCTGTATCTAATTTTTTTTGTGAGTTTTCTAATAGTGTTTTTGCCTCGGTTCTTAATTTTTCACTTTCATCAATTTCATTTTTAATGTCAGATATCATTTTATTTAACATTTCAGAAATTTTTTGAGGAATTTTAAGGTAAATTAACGCTCCAAAAAAAATAATAAATGATACGGCTACCCAAAATGTTGCATCAATTGCCATAGTATTTATCTCCATTTCTTTTAGATAGATCGTCAACAATTGCAGATATACTACTATTATTTACTTCTGCTCCAATTAGTTTTTGCAATAACTCAGATGAAGTCTCAATAGCAATTTTATTTATTTTATCTGGCGCATTTTTTCTTAATGCATCTATTTCTTTTTCAGCCTCAGCAATTTCATTATCAATTTGCTTATCAAGTACTTCTCTTTTTGCACCAATATCTTTTAGTGCTTTTTCTCTTGCTTGATTGAAAATACTATTAGCCTCAAGTTTGCTTTTAGATATAATTTCATCGTATTCTTTTAGTTTTGCATCACTATCTTCTCTTTGTTTCTCAGCAGCCTCAATATTTTCTAATATTTGAGATTTTCTCGATTCTAAATTGTTACTAATTTTTGGTAGTATTAGTTTAGATAAAACTAAATACATAATACCAAAAGTAAGTATTAGCCAAAAAATTTGAGAAACCCAAAACTCTGGATTTAATTGAGGCATACCTCCGCTTTCAGCTGCAAAAGCTTCTTTAATAAAAAAGAAGCTAAAAAATATTGACTGAAAATATATTTTTTTAACCATCAATTTAAAACGCAAAGAGAATGATTAACGCAACTACCAATCCGAATAATCCTGTAGCTTCTGCAAGTGCAAAACCTAAAAGCAAGTTAGGAAATTGTTTTTGTGCTGCAGATGGATTTCTCATTGCACCAGACAAATAATTTCCAAAAATTATTCCAATACCAACACCGGCTCCAGCTAAAGCAATTGCTGCTAAACCTGCTCCGATCATTTTTGCTGCTTCTAATTCCATTATATCCTCCTCTGTTATTAATGGTGTAAATTTAATGCATCATTTAAATAGATGCAGGTTAAGATTGCAAAAACATAAGCTTGAAGAAAAGCAACTAAGATCTCCAAACCAGTTAAAGCAACCGAAAAACTTAGTGGAAGCCACCCACCAACTATTCCAAGGCTAATTACAAAGCCTCCGAAAACTTTCATCATTGTATGACCAGCCATCATATTGGCAAATAATCTAACTGATAAACTTATAGGTCTACTTAAATAAGAAATAATTTCTATAACAACAATTAAAGGGAGTAATACTGCAGGCACTCCACTTGGAACAAATAATTTTAAATATCCAAATCCATGTTTAATAAACCCAATTACAGTCACTCCAATAAATATAAATGCTGCGAGCACAAATGTTACAATGATATGACTGGTTACAGTAAAAGTATAAGGTATCATTCCAAACATGTTACAAAATAAAACAAACATGAATAGAGAAAATATAAATGCAAAGTATGGTTTAGCTTTTGACCCAGCTGTATCGCTAATCATTTTGGATACAAAGGTGTAGCTAAGTTCTGCTAATAATTGAATTTTGTTTGGTAGTATTGAATTTTTTTTTGATCCTAAATTAAAGATTAACAAAATAGACACAGTACTTAAAATCATAAACAAACTTGCGTTAGTAAATGATATGTCGAATGCTCCAACTTTAATTTCTGGTCCAATTCTATAAACGTCGAATTGGGACATAGGATTTGCTGCCATAATACTTATTTATTTTTGCATTTTTTTTGCGGATCTAATCACATTGGTTATTCCAGCAACTACACCAACAAAAAAAAATATTAATATAAACCAGGGTTTAGTACCAAAGGTCTTGTCAAAAATAAACCCAATAATTGTCCCCACAGCCACTGCAGAAACAAGTTCTGTGCTCAATTTGAATGCAGTTCCTATAGGTGAGGGGTCATTCTTCTTATTGTAGAGATTTTTCTTTGAAATCTTGCTTTTTGCAATCTCTAAGCGAGTTTTAAAAGGGTCTTTTGGCATTTATATAGTTTAAGCAACCATACTCTCTGCTTTTTGCAAATCAACAGCCACAAGCTGACTAATTCCCTTTTGAGGCATAGTTACCCCATATAGTCTGTTCATTTTTGACATAGTTAAAGCATGGTGAGTTACAATTATGAATTTGGTGTTGGTGATTTTAATTAGCTCCTCAAGTAAACTACAAAATCTTGTTACGTTCGCATCGTCAAGCGGTGCATCAACCTCATCTAATACACATATAGGTGAAGGGTTTGTTAAAAATACTGCAAAGATTAATGAGAGGGCAGTCAATGCTTGCTCACCTCCAGATAACAAAGTTATAGATTGAAGTCTTTTTCCCGGAGGACTAACTAACATTTCTAAACCTGCTTCAAGCGGATCATCAGAATCCACTAATTCTAGTTTGGCATTACCACCATTGAAAAGTTTTGTATAAACTTCATTAAATTTTCTATTAACTTTTTCAAAAGCTTCAATTAATCTTTCTCTTCCTTTTTGATTAAGTTCATTGATACTATCTTTCAGTTTCACAATAGCAGTAACAAGGTCGGCACGATCCTGTTCCATTTTTTTTATCTCTTCTTCATATTTACTTGTTTCTTCATCTGCTTTTAAATTTACAGATCCTAATTTTTCTCTTTCTTGTTTTTTCTTGTCCAAAGCATCTTCTTGATCAACTGGATTTGGAAGCTCTTCTACTCCGTTTAGATTTGAATTTTCTAAAATATTATCTTCATTCAAATTTAACTCAGAACTAATTCTATCGAGAAGATCATTTTTTCTTTTTTGCAGGCCTTCAATTGTAGCTCCTGAGCTTGCTTTTCTTTCTCTGATTTGAATTGATTGTTCTTGAATTTCATTTAATTGCGTTCTTAACATTTCAATTTTTTGATCTGTTTCATCTATAATCGCTTCATTATCAATTTTTTCTTTATCTGAAATTCTTAAATTTTCTGAAATTTGACCTTTTCTCTCTGCCTGTACTCTAGGTTGGTTTTCTAAATCACCTAATTGTTTAGATAATTTTTCTTTTCTTTGTGTTAGTTCATTAACCATTTTTTCTGAGTTAGTTAGTAAATTTTTCCAACTTTCAATTTCTGTTTCAATAGTTTTAATTCTCTCATTTCTTTTTAGAGACTCATTTTTAATTGATTGATTTTTACTATATGCATCAGCATATTTTTCTTGGAGTAATTTTATATTTTTTGATTTTTCACTAACACCTAATAATTCACTTCTAGATCTCTCATTTTTTAAATCATTTAAAAAACTATCTAGCTCCATATTACATCTATCTAGAAGTGTTACTGCTTGATTTATTTCATTACTATCTATTAATTCTTTTACCCTTGATATAGTGTTTTTTACATTTCTTATTGGACCAACACTTATATTTACAGTTTCTTCAGCTAAATTATTTACAACTTCATCAACAGCTTTTTGTTCTTCTTTAAGTTTATTTTTTGCACTTTCTAACTCTTCATTAGATAATTTTTCTGTTTCAAAATACTTCGAGTCTGTCTCAATTAATTCAGTTTTTTCTTCCTTTAATCTTTTTTCATTTGAGTTAGCGTCTATAATAATCCCTTTTTCTCTCGTGATATCATCATCAAGTGTTTGAATTGATTTTTTGATGCTTTCTATCTCATCTTGAATTCTTGTATTTTCCTCATCTAAACTTTGAAGTTCTAAATTAAGTCTTTGTATCCTTGATAAATTTTCTATATTTTTTTCTCTCAATGGATTTACTTTATCTGTAAAAGCTTTAATTGAATTTTCTAATTCTGATATTTTGTTATTAAATCCTTCTACTTCTCCTTCTGCCTCAGTATTAATTTCATTTTCTATTCTAATTTCTTTGTCTATTTCTAATAATTTTAAATAATATAAGCCTGCTTCAATTTTTTTAATTTGATCTGAAATTAGTTTGTATTTTGTTGCCTCTTCAGCTTGTTTTTGAAGATTTGCCAACTGTTTTTCTTGCTGTCTTCTTAATTCATCTGCTCTTTTTAAATTATTCTCAGCCGCACCTAATCTTAATTCAGCCTCATGTCTTCTAACGTGTAAACCAGATATTCCCGCAGCTTCTTCTAAAATAGCCCTTCTATCTGTTGGTTTTGCAGTTACTAATGCACCTATTCTTCCTTGGCTAATCATAGATGGAGAGTGTGCACCAGTCGAAAGATCTGCAAAAAACATTTGCGCATCTCTTGCTCTTACTTCTTTATCGTTAATGTAAAATTTAGATCCTTTATCTTTTTCTATTTTTCTTCTAACTTGTATTTGTTCCAACTCACGGTATTGGATTGGGCCTTCTTTATCTTTGTTTTCAACTTCAATAGATACTTCTGCAATATTTTTTGATGCTTTATTAGATGTTCCTGAAAATATAACATCCTCCATACCAGATCCACGCATACTTTTTGCCGAGGTCTCTCCCATTACCCATCTTAAAGATTCTACAATGTTTGATTTTCCACAGCCGTTAGGACCCACTATACCCGTAAGACCATCCTCAATTAAGAAGTTGGTTTTTTCAGCAAAAGATTTAAATCCGTTTAATTGGATTTTTTTAAACTCCATGCACTAACTTATATCAGTTTTTCTAGCGCTTTTTTTAAATTTTTATAATTTAGAGTTTTTTCGAATTTTTCGTCGTTAATAATTATCGTAGGAGTTGCGTTTACTTTGAAGTTCTTTGCTCCATCGATTCGATCGTTTAATACAAAATCTTCAATTTCCTTATTGTTTATACAAGTATCAAAATCAATACTAAATCCCTCACTTTTTAAAAATTTTTGTAGATTTTTATTTGCCTCCTGGATTGAACTTCCCTTTACCCATTTTTGTTGATTAGCATATAAACTTTCAAGGATATCTGAATTTCCATCATTCTTACACTGAGAAACTTTAGATGCATTAAAGGCCGCTATGTCTAATGGAAAATGTCTAAATTCTATTTTAGCGAGTCCAGTATCAAGATACTCCTCCTTTAATTGAGGATAAACATTTTTATGAAAATTAGCACAATGACTACAAGTTAATGATTCAAAAGCTATAATAGTTATTTTTGCATCTTTGTTCCCAACAGATATTCTTTTAATTTCCTCAGCTTGTACATTTAAGATTGTATTAAAAAATATTAATATTAAGAATATAATTTTTTTCATTTCTCTCTAAAAACCCTAGTTAACTCTGTTAATGATTTTTTAATTTTTTCGTTTTTAACACCTTTAATCTTATCTTGATATTTGCTAATTGCCACATTTTTAAATTTTGTTTCACTCGAGCCCTTCATTTCATGTTCTTCATCAAAACTTATAAATTTAAGCTTTTCAACAACAGAATATCCAAAAAAATTATTCATTTTATCCAAAATATCTTTTTTCGAATATTCTACGTCAACTTCATGTCCTCGCTTGACCATAACCACTAAGGTGCTAACACCAAATTTATTTGAATTTTTAAATGTTTTTGGATAGCAAATTTTAAATAATTCGCTTCCAACTAAATATTTCCAATTGCTCAGTGTTTCTGAATATACATGACCTTTTTTATTAATTATTTTTTTGACATTTTTTGGCAAAGTGTCTTTGAAAGATCTTAATCCTTGAATGCTAGCGTTTCTCTGCTTAGTATTATTTTTAGATTGCATATGAAAGATCCAATAATAACAAATAATATTCTTAATTGGTATGATTTAAATAAAAGATCTTTACCTTGGAGAAAGAATGTTTCTCAAACAAAAAAGCAATACTATACTTTAGTAAGTGAATTTATGTTGCAGCAAACCCAGGTTGCAACGGTAATACCTTACTTTAACAGATTTATAAAAAATATTCCCACAATAGAAAAATTATCTAAATACGATGATAGAAAATTAATTAAACTTTGGGAGGGTCTTGGATACTATTCAAGAGTAAGAAATTTAAAAAAAACAGCTCAAATAGTTGTTAAAAATTTTAATAAAAAAATACCTAGAAATTTTGTAGATTTAAAGTCTCTTCCAGGAATTGGAGATTATACAGCAAGTGCAATTTCTGCAATTGCATTCAATGAACCAATAATTCCTCTAGATGGTAATATTGAAAGAGTACTTAAGAGATACTTATTTTTAAAAAAACAAGATCAAATAAAAAAAGAAAATTTACATGAGAAGAAAAAAATTTTTGGAACATCTATCAAAAGATCTAGCGATTATGCTCAAGCTTTAATGGAATTAGGAGCACTAATTTGTAAACCTGTTAGTCCTAATTGTAAGAATTGTCCATTAGTAAAAAAATGTAAATCATTTAAAAATAAAAATTTTGATTTAGTAAAATTTAAAAAAAAAGATAAGGAAACTTTTTACAAGCTAAATGTTTATAAAAAAAATAATCATTATTTATTAATCAAAAATAATAAATTTAATTTTTTGAAAAATTTTAATATCTTCCCGATGGAGGAAGTAAATAATCCTAAAAATTTTGATAAAGATTTGAATTTTAAAATGTCTAATATGAGTATGAATATTAAAATTGAATTTAAAAATAAATATAATTTAAATAAAAATAATTATTGGATTGATCCAACAAAGCTTCAAAATTATACACTGCCAACATTTACAAAAAAGATAGTTAAATTTTTAGAAAGTCATAAATGAAAAAAATTGCAATAATTGGTGCTGGAATTTCTGGTTTGTATATTGCCAATTTATTCAAAGATCATAAGGATTATCAGGTTACGATTTATGAAAAAAGGAATTCCATAGAAATGGAAGATGGCTATGGAATTCAGTTGTCGGTAAATAGTGTAAAGCTTTTAAATAAAATAGGCTTCACTTCTTTCACTGAAGAAGAAAAATTTAATCCAAAAAAAATTGATTTTTATGAAATTAAAAATTCAAAAAAAATTTGTGACTTAGACATTTCAAAATTTAATTATGAAAATTGTAAATACACAACATTGAAAAGATCAAAATTGCTTCAATTTTTAAAAAAACAAATAAATGAAGATATAATTAAATATAACCACAGTATTGAACAGATTGTTTACGATAAAGATTCAATAAAATTAATATTTGATAAAAAAAAAATAACTTGCGATTACTTAATTATTTCAGACGGTGTGTTTTCTAAGGGTAAGTTATTAATTTCAAACAATAAATCAAAACCAATTTACAATGATACGATTGCTATTAGAGGAACTATATCAAGAGAAAATTTTCAAAATTTAAATGAAGAAAATATTTCTTTGTTCTTAGGACCGAATTTTCATTATGTTGTTTATCCAATTAATAATGATAAATATTTAAATTTTATTGGCATTTTAAAACATAAATTAAATTCAAATGAGCAAGAGAACTATAATCTTTTTACCGAGAGTTCTTTTATAAGAAATATTAAATTTAAATTATCCAAAAAAATTTCTCAAAGTTTTTTGGAAAATCTTCAAAATATTAAATTATTTCCAATATTTGTAAGTAAAAATTTATATAATCCTCCAAAAAATATATTCCTTGTAGGAGATGCATTTTTTGCTTTTTCACCTTCATTTGCACAGGGAGCTTCCCAATCAATAGAGGGGGCTAGTGAATTATATGAATGTTTAATAAATAATAATAATTTTTATAATATTAGATTAAAGAGAACAAAAATGATTAAAAGTAGATCTAATTTCAATCAATTTGCATTCCATTTATCAAATCCAATTATGATCATATTTAGAAATATTTTTTTAAAACTTTTAACTAAAAATAAAAAATTTTTAGAAAGTTATTTGGGTAAAATTTATAAAAGTTAATTTTTAGAAATTAATCTTTGTCTTAGATAATCAATAGGATAAGTTCGTCCATTTATATCACAGTGCCAAAAAGTCCATCCATTGCAACTTTCAGCTCCTAAAATAGTAGCCGCAACTTTGTGTATAGAACCCTCTGCTTGATTATGTTTTATACTACCATCAGCCATAATTCTGGCTGTTATTTTTTTCTTATTATCAAAAATATTAGTTCCAGGTTTAATTATGCCAAGCTCGACTAACGAACCAAAAGGAATTCTTGGTTTTGATCTATTATTTTTTAGTGTATCTAATAAATCGTCTTCAATAGGCTTTGCAGTTTTTATGCGTTGCTCAGCAGCTTTAAAATAATTTTTTTCTTTTTCTATTCCAAAATAATTTCTCCCTAGTTTTTTTGCTACTGTAGCTGTTGTTCCTGATCCTAAAAAAGGATCAAGTATGAGGTCATTTTTATTTGATGTAGCTAGTAAAATTCTATGTAAAAGTGCTTCTGGTTTTTGTGTGGAGTGAATTTTTTTTCCATCCTTTTTGAGTCTTTCAGATCCATTGCATATTGGAAGATCCCAATTAGATCTCATTTGAAGATCATCATTTAAACATTTTAAAGATTGATAATTAAATGTGTATTTTGATTTCTCACTTTTAGAAGCCCATATTAAAGTTTCATGAGCGTTAGTAAAACGCGTGCCTCTAAAGTTTGGCATTGGATTATTTTTATTCCAAATAACATCATTTAAAATCCAGAAACCTAGATTTTGTATTGCTGTGCCAACTCTAAAAATATTATGGTAGCTTCCTATAACCCAAATAGCTCCATCTTTTTTTAAAATTCTTTTACATTCACTAAGCCATTCGTAGGTGAAATCATCATATTTTTTAAAATTTTCAAATTGATCCCACTTATCATTTACCGCACTAACCTTTGATCTATCTGGTCTAGTTAATTCACTTTTTAATTGTAAGTTGTAAGGAGGATCAGCAAAAATTAAATCAATAGTTTCACGTGGAATTTTTTTTAATTCTTCGAGACTATCTCCATTAATTATTTTATTTTTGAAATCGGTTTTCATTTGTAAAAATTAATTAGACTCCAAATGGATTCTACGGTCAACCTGAGATTGAAAAATTTAGATTCGATTAGTGTTTCAAAATTAGAAAGTAACTAGATGTAGTGTTAATTTATTTTAGATATTGGTGAAAAAGTTTTTCTATGATGTTTGGTAATACCTAATTTTTTCAACGCTTTTAAGTGATGTTTTGTTCCGTACCCGAAGTTTTTATCCCAGTCATAACCTTTATTTTTTTTTGATAAGGTGGTTATAAACTTATCCCTTGATACTTTTGCAATTATTGAAGCTGCCGAAATAGAGGGGATTTTTTTATCTCCTTTAATTACTGATTTTAAATTATAATTTTCTAACTCTGGAGTTTTGTTTCCATCTATCAGAACGTGTGTTGGTTTTCTCTCAAGTTTTTTGATGGCTCTTTTCATAGCCAGCAAACTTGCTTGAAGTATATTCAGTTTTTCTATTTCTTTGACAGAAGCTTTGCCTATAGACCAAGTAGAATTTTTTTTTATGTATCTACATAGATACTCTCTTTCTTTTTTACTTAATGATTTTGAATCTTTTAATAACTTTGAATTAATTGATTTTTTTAAAATTACTGCTGAAGCATAAACAGGCCCAATTAAACTTCCTCTACCAACCTCATCAACCCCAGCAATTATCTTCATCAAATTTTTAACTTAAGATCTTTGATTTTGTCTCTAATTTTCTTTAAATCTTCCCATGAGTGTTTTTTATTTTCTGGAAAACGGATTAAATAAGATGGATTAAAAGTTATCATTAAAGGGAATGTTTTGTTTTTTAAAATCACTTCCTTCCAATGTCCTCTTTCAGTAGTTATTTTTTCACTTATTCCTGTTACAGCCTCCATTGCCGAACTACCCATCAAAACAATAATCTTTGGGTTTATAATAGATATATGCTCCTTCAAAAATACTGAGTATCTTTTAATTTCAGCTGAGGTTGGTTTTCTGTCATCAGGTGGTCTAAAATTGATTGCATAACTTGTATAAATATTTTGTCTCTTAATATTGATAGCTATAAGCATTTTGTTAAGAAGTTCGCCAACCTCTCCTCTAAATGGGACACCCAATTTTTCTTCTTCAGCCCCAGGAGATTCTCCAATTAACATTAAAGGGCTATTTATATTTCCCTCACCTAAAATGATTTTGTTTGAATTTTCTTTCAATTTACAATTTTCAATTGAATTTATTTGATCTTTTAAATTTTTAAGTAATTCTTCTTTATTAATTTGCAGGGTGTCATTGTCCGTTTCTAAAATATTAAATCTATTTATTGGCTTATCTGAGAATATAAATTTTGGCTCAATAGTATTGATTAGTTCTTGGTTTAATTTGGTATTTTGATTTATCACTTTTTTAGTCATAGTATGGTTACATGTTCCTAAAATTTCTAAAATTAGTACTATTAATATTGATATCTTATCAGACACCTTTGTATTCTAAAAGTGCTACTTTTAATGATTTCAACTCAAGAGATTTATCAAATTATTTTTCTGGAATTGTTGCATTTGAAAATCGAGATAATTCTGAAGCTTTAAAATTTTTTAACTTAACCAAAGTATTAATTAACAAACATGACAGTTATTTAAAAAGATATGTTAACTCTTTAGTTTTAGATAACAAAGTACCTCAAGCAATTAATGTAATAAATAATAATGCAAACAAATCTAATTCAGATTTTTATGATGCTTATATAATTTTAATAATTGATAGTTTAAAAAAAAATAACTTTAAAAAGGCTGATGAATATTTAACACAAAGTTTAAAATTTCAAGATGAAGATAGGATAAGCCTAGTTATATTTGAAACTTTAAAACAGTACATTTATACATTTAAAAACAAAAAAATATTAGACAACAAAAAAAATTTTGGGAACCTGTCTCTTATAGCTGAGACATTCCAAAGATGTTATATTGAAGATAAAAGAACCTCATCATTTTTTCTTAATTTAATAAATAATCAACAAGGTGATTATTCAAGATACATTTTCTTTTATCTTAATCATTTAATTGACAACGATAAATTAAATGAAGCAAGATTAGTTGTTGAACAAATTGATTATATAAATTCAACACTTTTACTTTCACAGAGTAAAAGTTGGGTAGACAAAGAAAAATTCGATGATTTTGGAAAAATTTTTTCATGTAAAGATCATAATGATCTTGTAAGTGAGTTTTTATTTTTAATCTCTAATCTTTATTCTTCTCAGGATAATTTTGAAAAATCAAATTTTTATTTAAATTTGTCAAACTATTTAAATCCTAAGTTTGAATTTAATTTGTCATTAGTTGCAGAAAATTTTTATCTTAATGATGAATTTGATAAAGTACAAAGAATTTTAAAAAACTTTAAAAAAGAAGATGAATTTTATTATTGGTTTAGATTAAAAAAAGAAGCTCAAATAATAATTCAAGAGCAGGATTATGAAAATGGAATTAAATACATAGATTCAAAATTTAATAAAATTGAAAATCCAAATATAAAAATGATTTTTGATTTAGCTAATTTTTATAAGAATTCTAAAAATTATGAAAAAGCAATAGATCGTTATACGGAAATTATTTTAACACTGGATGACAATTCACTTATTAAATCAGATGTATTGTATCGTAGAGGTGGTAGCTATGAAAGAATGGGTAATTATGAAAAGTCAGATGAAGATTTATTGCATGCGCTTAAAATTGATCCTAGTGATGCATATATTTTGAATTACCTTGCTTACTCTTGGTTAGAACGTGATTATAAAATTAATGAAGCAATGGATATGTTGAAAACAGCATATGATTTAAAAAGCAATGATCCATATATTATTGATTCAATTGGATGGGCTTATTTTTTAATAGAGGATTATGTAGAAGCTGAAAAGTATTTAAAAAGAGCTGTAGAATTAATGCCAGATGACCCAATCGTGAATGATCATTATGGAGACATTTTATGGAAATTAAATCGAAAAATTCAAGCAAGATATTTTTGGAACAACGTATTAAGTTTTGATGACACCGAAGATGATATGATAGAAAAAATCAATATTAAAGTAATTGAGGGTCTTAAAAATTCCTAAATGAAAATTAATAAAATTAAATCTAATGCAAAGTTAAACTTAGCATTAAATATCACTGGAAAAAAAAAGGTTTTACATAAAATTGAAAGTATAATTGGTTTCATAGATTTACATGATCTTATTTCAATCAATCAACATAATGGAAAAAAACATCATATTTCTTTTTATGGAAAGTTTTCTAAAAATATTGGAAAAAAAAATACTGTTCAAAAATTATTTCAAATACTAGATAAAGAAAATTTATTAAAAAATAAAAAATTTAAAGTTAAAATTAAAAAATTAATCCCTCAAGAAGCCGGGTTGGGTGGGGGATCGATGAACGCAGCTAGCGTGTTTAATTATCTGGTTAAAAAAAAAATTATTAATCCTAATCATCAAAAAACTCGAAGTATCTGTGACTTGGTTGGTTCCGATGTTATTCTGGGAACCATTTCATCCAGCTGTGTATTGTCATCAGGTGGTAGAATAAAAAAGATTTATAATACTCCAAAATATTACTCTACTTTAGTAAAGCCTGATTTTGGGTGCTCAACTAAAAAAATATACTCTTCTGTTCGAAAGTATACAAAATCAAAATATAACAAACCCAAAAAAAACATGTTTGGAATAAAATATTTGATTGATCAACAAAATGCCCTTGAAACAATAGCACTTAAAAAATATCCAAAACTTAAAAAAATAAAGTTGTTCTTAGAAAGTACAAATAATCCTTTGTTTGTAAGAATGACTGGTTCAGGATCAACAATTGTTGCCTATTATAATTCATTAAAGAGTTGTAAATTGGCAAAAGCTAAATTTAAAAGAAAATATAAAAATTATTGGTGTGTTACAGCAAAAACTATATGAATTTTATATTTTTATGTTATAGGAAGCTAGTATTGGGGCGTAGCCAAGCGGTAAGGCACGGGTTTTTGGTACCTGCATCCTAGGTTCGAATCCTAGCGCCCCAGCCATTTATGAAAAATTTTTTAGATAAATTTTTTTCCAGATCAAAAAATCTTGATTATATCAGTCAAAATTTAAAACAAATTACTTTAACAACACCCGCAAATAAAATTTTTGAAGCAATTAATAATTTTTCAGAGAAAAGTGAAATCAGATATGTGGGTGGGTGTGTAAGAAAAGTGATAAAAAAAGAAAATGTTGATGATATTGACCTGGCAACAAATTTAACTCCCCCAGAAGTTTGTGAGGCTCTTAAAAACAAACAAATAAGTTATTACGAAACAGGAATTGAACATGGAACTATAACCGCAATAGTTGACGAACATAAATATGAAATTACTTCTTTAAGGAAAGACGTCTCAACTGATGGAAGGCATGCTGAAGTAGAATTCTCTTTAGATTGGAAGGAAGATGCCTCTAGAAGGGATTTTACTATCAATTCAATTTATGCAGATAGTGAGGGTAATTTATTTGATCCATTTAACGGTAAAAAAGATTTGGAGGAGGGTTATATTAATTTTATTGGCAATGCGGAAAAAAGAATTCAAGAGGATTATTTACGTATTTTGAGGTATTTAAGATTTTATTTAAATTACTCAAATCATAAGCACCAGCCAGAAATATTAAAAAACATAAAAAAAAATATTGATGGAATTTCAAATATATCATCTGAAAGATTAATCGATGAACTAAAAAAAATAACTAGTTCAAATGGTTTTTTAAAACTCTTTCAAGATAAAGAAAGTTTAGAACTCGTAGAAATAATTTTCCCTCAATTAAAGAATATTAAAAATTTTAAAAAACAAAATTCATATGCTGCAGAGAATTTTTTAAAAATTGACTTTATATTCTTAATTGCGCTTTTAGTTATTGATGGGACTGATAATGCTGATTATTTTCTTTATAAATTTAAAATATCTAACAAAGATAAGAAAAGATTAAAATTGATAGATCTTTTTTATAGAGAAAAAGTAACTTTAAACAACTTTACAGAAAAAAACTTGAATAAATTTTTTTATTTTAATGGGCGACAGGCTGTAATAGATATAATTAATTTTAAAATCTTTATCTCAAATAAAGTAGAGAAAAAACTAATCAAATTATTAGATACTTATAAAGAGAAAGTAATTCCAACTTTGCCAATAGGCGCTGATTTATTAATGTCTAAATTTCAAATCCCTGAGGGTAAAACCTTAGGAAATAAATTAAAAAGGATAGAAGAAACTTGGGTTCAAAACGGATTTCAAATTTCAGATAAGCAGGTACAACAAATAGTAAAAAGTTAAATATATTTAACGTCTTTAATTTCAAAATTTTTTACACCAGAGGGTGTATTTATTTCAACTAAATCACTTTTATTTTTTCCAATCAAACCTTTGCCAATTGGTGATTGAAAGAAAATTAGTTTTTGTTTTAAATCCGCCTCATCTCTTCCAACAATTTTATAATTAATTTTTTCACCAGTATCTAAATCTTCTAAATAAACTGTAGATCCAAAAATTACTTTTCCTTCATTGTTTAGTTTTGTAACGTCAATAACATTTGCTCTTGCAATTATGTCGTTAATTTCGGTTATTCTTCCTTCGTTATGAGACTGTTCTTCTTTAGCTGCATGATATTCAGCATTTTCTTTAAGGTCTCCATGGGATCTCGCTTCAGCAATTGCAGCTACTATCTCAGGTCTTTTTTTTTCTTTTAAAAAAACTAATTCTTCCTTTAGTTTATTTAATCCGTTTAATGTTATTGGCTCTTTATCCATTTTTTTATTTCCATTTTGCAATCGGAGGTAATGACATCAAAATTCCTTCAACATTACCACCAGTTTGTAGCCCAAATTTTGTTCCTCTATCATAGAGCAAATTAAATTCTGCGTATCGACCTCTTTTAATATACTGAAACTCTTTATCTTTTAAAGTCCATTTTCTTTTTAATTTTTTTTTAATTATTTCATTAAATAGCATTTGAAATGTAACACCAACATCTCTGACAAATTTAAAGTCATTTTCAAAATTATCATTTTTATAGTCAAAAAATATTCCACCTATACCTCTGGGTTCTTTTCTGTGAGGTAGATAAAAATATTCATCACACCACTTTTTATATTTTTTATAATAATTTTTATTATGTCTATCGCACATTGCTTTTAATATTTTATGAAAGTTTTTCTTCTCTTTTTCATCTTTTATTGCTGGGGTTACATCCATACCTCCGCCAAACCAATTCTTTGTTGTACAAATAAATCTGGTATTAAAATGCATTGCAGGAATATGGGGATTTTGCATGTGCATAACTATTGATATTCCTGATGCCCAAAATTTAGGATCTTTGCTTGCCCCTGGTATATTCTGTTGAAATTGCCTAGGAAATTTTCCATAAACTTTAGAAAAATTTACTCCTACTTTTTCAAAAATTTTTCCACTTTTAAGAATTCTATATTCACCACCACCCTCATCTTTTTTATTGCTTCTTTTCCAAGAAGTTGATTCAAAATTTACTTTATTTTTCTCAATTTTTAAAATGTCGTCGCATATTGCATTTTGTAATAGCTTAAACCAGTTACTCGCTAAGTCTTTTTTGATTGAAATATCCATTTTATATTAATTCTATTTGACGCAAACTTTCTGCCAAAACAATGGCAACAGACGATGCAATATTAAGAGATCTTACTTGGCTATTCATTGGTATTTTTAAACGATTTTTAATAATTTTATGAACCTCTTCGGGTACCCCCGCACTTTCTCTTCCAAACAAAATAGTATCATCAGGCTTAAATTTAAATTTAGTATAATTTATTGAACCCTTAGTTGTCATCAATACGATTCTTTGTTTCTTCTTTGCCTCAAAAAATTTTTCAGAACTTTGATAAAATTCTATTTGACTATAGTCCATATAGTCCATAACCACTCTTTTAAATCGTTTATCTGATAATAGAAAGCCACATGGTTCAATTATTTCTAGTTTAGCACCCAAACAAGCACAAGTTCTTATGATTGCAGCAGTATTCTGAGGTATATCAGGCTCATACAAAGCTATTTTGGGTCCTAAAATTGTTGAATTATGTGTCATTCTTTCAGTAGTAAAATAATTATTTTATATTATATGAATTCGTATATTAACTATTTTAAATCAAAAAGAGATAATAATAAAAGCTACTAAAAGTGTCTGAAAAAAAAACAAAAAGAAGAGATTTTTTATTTACAGCTACCACAGCTGTAGGAGCCGTTGGTGCCGCTGCAGTAGTTTGGCCAATGATCGATCAAATGAATCCAGATGCTTCTGTTAAAGCATTAGCTAGCACAGAAGTTGATGTAAGCGCACTAACACCAGGAAATACATTAACTGTTTTGTGGAGAGGTAAACCTGTTTTTATAAGAAGAAGAACTCAAGAGGAAATTGATGAAGCAAGAAAAGTGAAAATGGAGGATTTAATTCATCCTGAGAAAGATGAGGATAGAGCTAAAAATCCAGAGTGGCTTGTTATGTTAGGAGTTTGCACACATTTAGGATGTGTACCTTTAAATGACAAAGGAGATTACAATGGATGGTTTTGCCCATGTCATGGATCTCACTATGATACCTCTGGAAGAATAAGAAAAGGGCCAGCTCCGTTAAATATGGAAGTACCTAAATACGAATTCGTTAACGCTAATACAATTAAGATTGGATAAACTAAATACTAATGAGTGATCACGATTACAGACCAAAATCAAAAGTAGGACAATGGTTTAATGATCGATTACCACTTTTAACTCTAGCAAATCATTTAACAGATTATCCGACTCCTAAAAATTTAAATTATTGGTGGACATTTGGAGGAATTTTAACTTTTTGCTTAGTCACTCAAATTATCACAGGCTTAACTCTCGCAATGCATTACATCGCTCACGCTGATATGGCTTTTGAGAGTGTTGAGCACATAATGCGTGATGTAAACTATGGTTGGTTAATTAGATACATTCATGCAAATGGTGCGTCTATGTTTTTCTTGGCAGTCTACATTCATATCTTCAGATCATTATTTTATGGTTCTTATAAAGCACCAAGAGAAATAATTTGGATAATTGGAATAATTATTTACCTGCTAATGATGGCAGCTGCATTCATGGGTTATGTATTGCCTTGGGGACAAATGAGTTTCTGGGGAGCAACTGTAATCACAAATTTATTTAGCGCCATTCCGTTAGTTGGAGAGGGTATTGTTACTTGGTTGTGGGGAGGTTATTCAGTTGACAATCCTACGTTAACTAGATTTTTTACTTTGCATTATTTAATTCCATTTTTAATTTTAGGACTAGTTGTTTTACACATATGGGCCTTACATGTTCCTGGTAATAACAATCCAGTTGGAATAGATATAAAAAAACCATCTAAAGATACTGTGCCTTTCCATCCTTACATCGTAATTAAAGATGGTTTTGCTTTATTAATGTTCATGATTGTGTTCGCTTTCTTTGTGTTCTATGCACCAAATATTTTAGGTCATGCAGATAATTATATCGAGGCAAACCCAATGGTAACACCTGCACACATTGTTCCTGAATGGTATCTCTTACCTTTTTATGCAATATTAAGATCAGTTCCTGATAAATTGCTAGGAGTTGTAGCTATGTTGTCTGCAATATTAATCTTAGCAGTTTTACCTTGGTTAGATACCTCAAAAATAAGATCCGCAGTATTCAGACCTTTATATAAACAATTTTACTGGATATTAGTTGCTGATGTTTTGATACTTGGTTATGTGGGTGCGATGCCAGCTGAGGGACTTTACTTGTTGATAGCACGAGTTGCTACGGCGTATTATTTTTTACATTTTTTAATTATTCTTCCTGTTTTAGGCTTTAAAGAAAAAACTTTACCTGTGCCTCTAAGTATTACTGAACCTGTTCTCGGTGGTTCACCAAATCTAGCTGCTGCCAGAAATAAAGAAAGTAAAATGGAATAAGGTGAAAAATTTATTTAAATTATTTTCTATAATAATCTTAATTATTACTTCAAATTCACATTCTTTTGCTGCTGAAAAAGTAGAATATCTAAAAACTGACTGGAGTTTTAAGGGTCTATTTGGAAAATTTGATAGAGCTTCTCTTCAAAGAGGATATCAAGTTTATACTGAAGTATGTGCTTCATGTCATTCGATGAAATATTTAAGTTATAGAAATTTAGCAGAGCCAGGTGGACCAGAATTCTCTGAAGCTCAAGCTAAAGCTATAGCAGCCTCATTTGAAGTAACCGATGGTCCAAATTCTGATGGTGAAATGTTTACAAGGCCAGGTAAATTATCTGACAAATTTGTAATGCCGTACGATAATGTAAAAGCAGCTCAAGCTGCAAATGGCGGCGCATATCCTCCAGACATGTCTGTTTTAGTAAAAGCAAGAGGAGGTGGTGTTGACTATATCTATTCTTTATTACAAGGATATGAGGAAGCTCCTAGCAATGTGTCTTTAGATGATGGAGTCTATTATAACAAATATATGTATGGTAACAAAATTAGAATGGCTGCTCCATTATCAGATGGGTTAGTAGAGTATGGTGATGGAACAAATGCAACAGTAGAACAGATGTCAAAAGATGTAACGACTTTCTTAATGTGGTCTGCTGAACCTCATTTAGAATCTCGACATCAGATGGGCTTTAAAGCGATTGTCTATTTAATTATTCTAACTGTTTTAGTTTATTTTAGTATGAAAAAAATCTGGTCACGTGTTGAATCTGAAGTTTAGTACGTCTCCATCTTTCACAGTATAATCTTTACCTTCCAATCTCATTTTTCCATTAGCTTTAGAATTTACCCATCCATCATTAGCAATAAAATCTTCATAGGATATAGTTTCAGCTCTAATGAAACCTTTTTCAAAATCTGTATGAATTTCTCCTGCAGCCTTAGGAGCGGTACAGTTTTTTTGTATTGTCCAAGCTCTTGTTTCTTCAGGTCCAGAAGTAAAAAACGTATCAAGTTCTAATATTTTATAGCCCTTTTGAATTAACATACTTAAACCTGTATCTTTTAAACCAATCATATCCATATAATTTTTTTTTTCATCTTCTGCTAATTCATTTATTTGGTTTTCTATGTCTGCAGAAACAATCAGAGTGTTATCTTTTCCAAATTTTTCGATAAAATTTTTAGTATATTTATTTCCATCCTGTACGCTTTGCTCATCTACATTGCAAACAAAAATCTTTGGTTTTATTGATAAAAGGCCACTTTGATTAAGTTGTTTTGTTTCAAATTGCGAATTTAATATTGATATATCTTTATCATTATTAATGCAGTCTAATGCAATATCTAAAATCTTAAGCTGATCTTCGTCTACATTTTTCTTATTATTTTTTTCAAGTCTTTTTTGGATAGATTCTAGGTCGGCCAACATCATTTCAGTTTCAATGATCTCAAGATCTCTTATTGGGTCAACATCAGGATTAACATTTTGAATATCATCTGAGTCAAAGCATCTAATCATATGAATAACTGCATCAACTTCTCTTATGTGGGACAGAAATTTGTTGCCTAATCCTTCACCTTTAGATGCGCCCTTCACAAGACCAGCTATATCTACAAATGAAATAGTTGTGTTTATTGTTTTTTTTGATTTTGAAACTTCTGATAATTTGTTCAATCTTTCATCTGGAACAGGGACTACTCCCACATTAGGATCTATCGTACAAAATGGAAAATTTGCAGCTTGGGCTTTGCTTGAGTTTGTTAGAGCGTTGAAGAGTGTAGATTTACCCACATTAGGTAAACCAACAATTCCACATTTAAAACTCATTATTTATTATTTACAGTGCTAGAGAATAAATCTAATTTTTTGTCGATAAGTATTGAAATAGAATCTGTGATGTTACTGGTAACTTTTTCCAATCCGAGCATTTCATCCTCATCAAAATTTTGAAGAACAAAATCACCAACTTCCATTTTATCTTTTGGTTTACCAATTCCTATTCGCACTCTTGAATAATCTTTGCCAATAAACTTATCTATTGATGCAATTCCGTTATGTCCTGCATCAGAGCCACCAAATTTTGCTTTTATTTTTCCAAAATCTACATCCAGATCGTCATGAAAAACGATAACATCCTCAGCATCTATTTTGAAATATTCAATTAATTCTCTAATACAAATTCCAGAATTATTCATAAATGTTAAAGGTTTAATAGCGTAAACTTTTTGATCTCCTACATTACCAGTTGTAAGAAGTCCTTTAAATTTTGGTTTTTGTTTTGAAAGTCCAAATTTTTTATTTATTGCATCTATAATTTTGAAACCAATATTGTGCCTATTGTTTTCACTATCTGGGGTTGGATTGCCTAATCCTACAAGTAGAAGCATAAAATATTAATATTGGAGAATGAAATTCAATTTTAATTAACTTATTTTTTTTCTTCAGCAGGTTTTTTGTCTTCACCTTCTTTTTTATCACCATCAGCCCCTGGTTTATCTCCACCTTCAGCTGCCGCTGCTTCTGCTCCTTCAGCACCCTCTCCTTCAGCCGCCTCCGCTTCTGCAGGTTTTTCAGGTTCTTTCATAACAGTTGGAGCTGCTAGAGTTGCAATTACGAAATCTCTTCCTTGAATTGTAGGAGTAACGTCAGTGTCAAGATTTATAGAAGAAATCTTAAAACTTTCTCCAATATCAACTCCATCAAGATCTATCACAAGATTTTCAGGAATTTTTTCGCTTGGGCATTTTAGCTCAACTTTTCTTCTTACAATGTTTAAAACCCCACCTCTTTTCAAACCAGGAGATTTTTCATGATTTAAAAATTTTACTGGAACTTCAATTCTGACTTTTATCCCTGCTACTATTCTTAAAAAGTCTACATGAATTGGTTCGTCTGAAATAATGTCGTATTTTATTTCTCTTGGAAGAGCTTTTTGAGTTTTACCATCAACATTTAAAGTTATGATACTTGATAAAAAATTTTCTTTTTCAATTAGTGATTTAAGTACTTTTTTAGATATAGAGATTTTTTCATTTTGAGCTTCACCACCATAAATTATCGCGGGTACATTACCGTTATCCCTAAGTGAATTAAGCTCACCTTTAGTTTTTGTATCTCTGATGTTGGCGTCTAATGAATTCATAAAAACAAGGGTTTTTAGCTCAAGTTCCTTAATAACTCAAGGTATTTATTTGAATAAATCTGATACTGAGGTTGAATTAGATATTCTTTTAATTGCTTCTCCCATAAGCCCTGAAATTGACAGAACCTCAATGTTTTTAACACCTTTAGTTCTGCTCGTATTATCGATTGTATCAGTTATCACTAAATTCTTAATTACAGAATTTTTAATTTTTTTTACAGCTTCACCACTAAGTACACCATGAGTAATATATACATAAACTTCTTTAGCCCCTCTATCTTTAAGAGCTTTAGCTGCATTTACTATTGTTCCACCAGAATCAATTATATCATCTACAATTATACAAGTTTTACCTTTTACATCTCCTATGACATTCATGACTTGAGATTGACCTGGTTTTGGTCTTCTTTTATCCACAATCGCTAATCCAACATTCAAGAGTTTACCTAGCGCTCTTGCTCGCTCAGTTCCACCCACATCTGGAGCAACGCAAATTAAGTTTTTACTTTTTATCTTTTTTTTTACATGTCTTGCAAAAATAGGTGTTGCAAACAAGTTGTCGACCGGAATATCAAAGAAACCTTGAATTTGACCCGCATGCAAATCAACAGTAACTACTCTGTCAGCACCCGCTTTTGTAATTAAGTTTGATACTAATTTTGCAGAAATTGAAGTTCTAGGTACTACTTTTCTGTCCTGTCTAGCATAACCAAAATATGGAATTACAGCAGTTATATTTTTTGCAGAAGATCTTTTTAGCGCATCAATACACAACAAAAGCTCCATCAAATTATCATTAGCAGGCGAAGATACAGATTGAATAATAAAAATACTGTTTCCTCTGATATTCTCATTTATTTCAACATATATTTCTCCATCAGAAAAATTTCTAATACTAGAGTTTACTAATTTAGATTTTAGATATTTAGCAATATTCTTGCTTAATGGTTTGTTGCTATTTCCGGATAATAATTTCATTAAAAAAACCTAATAAAGCATAATTATTGAAATATTTCTACCATAATCATCATGATTTAGTCTTAAAGCTCTTCTTGCACTAAAAAAATTATTATTAATATTAAATGTATCAATATTTAAAGACTCAATATTTTTTATTTTATTCTTTAAAAGACATGATTTTACATATTTAGGTAAATCAAAATAAAGCTTTTTGTACTTAATTTTAAAAAATTTATTATTTTTTTTATCCTTTTTTATAAATTTTCTTTTAAAATCTTGTTTGACTTCATAATTTTTAGCTGAAATAGCAGGTCCGATAGCTGCAGTTATATTTTTAGGATTAGATCCCTTTTTGATCATAAATTGGATTACTTTGCTAATTATATCTTTGTATGCACCTTTCCACCCCGCATGAATTGCAGCAACTAATTTTGTTCTCTCATCACAAATTAAGATCGGCACACAGTCAGCAGTTAAAACACCAATTGGTATGTTTTTTTGGTTTGTAACTACTGCGTCTGCTTTTGGTTTTGATTTAAATGTATTTTTTTTATCAATATAAACAAACTTATTACTATGTATTTGATGAAGTAAAAAAATACTTTTAGCGGTGCTTTTTATTTTTTTTTTAACTATTTGTAAATTTTTTTTAACATCTGAGGGATTATCTTTAGAACCAGGACCACAGTTTAAACTTTTATAAATTTTTTTTGATTTACCACCAGTTTTATTAAAAAAACCATGTTTAATTATTTTTATTTTGGAGAGTTTTTTTGATTTTATCAATTTTGAAAACCTGTCTTAAAATTGTTTCTCCTATTTTTTACAAGCATGACTTTGAATAATTCACCCATTTGATTTTCATCTATTAAACGTCTTACTCGATAAAATAAATCTGCTTTTTTAGAAAATGCTATATTTTTGCTGATTATTTCTGCTCTTTGAAGAATACCCATATTTGTTAAAAATTTTTTTTGATTTGTAAAAATTGAATTAACTTCTTTAAACTGATTTATAAATTTTTCAAAGGAATGAAAGTTTATATTGTAAGTAATATCAGAGTCTCCAATATTTTCTAAAACGTTAGAATATTTGTGATTATTTACTGCCTGAAGAGTCTCGTGCATTTTGGTATCTGCATAACCATAATCAATAACTAACATTCCTCCATCATTTTTTTGTATTAAGTCGCAAATTGTTCTTAAATATTTAAATGTATCTGGCGAATATTCTATAACGCTCTGATCTTTTGATATTTCGAAATTAAGATGTTTTTCAATTGTTTCTATATCAATTTTTTCTTCTTTAAATTCAGCTTTGTTTGGATCATTCAAATTTACAAATCTTTCAAACCAACCTTCTTTTTTTTTAAAAAATTGTTTGATTGGTATGGCATCAAAGAATTCATTAGCTAAAAAAATTGTTGGGTTTGAGTTTATTTTTTCAATATCTTTTAACCACGAAATTTTTTGAGAATTTAAATTTTTTTTTTGTTCATTTATTAAAAAATCACTTTTTTCATGAATTATAAAACTACAAGCTTTGTAACAATCAGGAAAATTCATGAGAGTCTCGTCTATGACTTTCATCATTTCACCATTTCCAGCTCCCAATTCTAGCAAATTAAATTTTTTTGGAGAGCCAATGCTTTTCCAAAAAGTAATCGTCCAAATTGCGATAATCTCTGAAAATAATCTTGTGACATTTGGAGCAGTAATAAAATCTCCATCTTCACCAAAAGGATTTTTTTTCATATAAAAACCTTTGTCCTTATCGTAAAGAGCAAAATTTATAAATTGATCCAATGGTAAATTATTCGTTTTAGCGAGTTTCATATTTTAAATAAAATAAGATTACTCCTGATATTATAAATATTAAACTTACTACTTGCCCCATCGTTAAGTTTAAAAGTATATAACCAAGCTGTTCATCTGGTACTCTATAAAATTCAATAATAAATCTGAAAATTGAGTAAATTATTAAAAATAATCCTGAAATCACACCAGGTTTGTTTGAAAATTTATTTTTAAAATAAATTAATAATAAAAATAAAAATAGACCCTCTAATAGTGCTTCATATAATTGCGAGGGATGCCTAGGAAGACTATCTACCTGAACAAATGTTACTGCCCAGGGCACATTAGTTATAGTTCCATACAACTCTGAATTTATAAAGTTTGCTATTCGTCCAAAAAATAATCCGACTGGAGCTACTAAAGCGACAATATCTAAATATAAGAATGGGTTTTGATTATTTTTTTTAGCGAAAAATATAGATGCGAAAATAACTCCAATTAAACCACCATGGAAGGACATTCCTCCTTGCCAAATTTTAAATATATCTGATGGATTATTTATATAAAAACTTAAATTATAAATAATAATATAACCAAGTCTTCCTCCTAAAATTATACCTATAATTAAATAAGTTAAATAATCATCAAATTTATTTTTAACTTCTATGTCTTGGATAAATAATTTTTTTGCGAGAATCCAGCCTAATGTAATTCCAAATATATAAGCTAAAGAATACCATCTGATTTCTAAAGAAAATATTTCTAAGGCTACTGGGTCAAAATTATTAATGAACATTTTTAATAATACTTATAATGTATATCTTAAATATGAAAAATTCTAAATTTATAATTGACAAGTTTGCTAAATTAATGGAGCAGGGACTAGTATCTTCAAAAGACTTAACTACTGAATTATTTAATATCTTAAAATCCAAAAGAGATGAGTTTATTTTTAAAATGAAACTTACAAGTAAAGATGAGTTTGAAGTACTCTCAAAACGTGTTGAGAATCTTGAAAATAAAATAAATAAACTTGATAAAAAAAAAAATCAAAAAGTTAAACAGGCAAGAAAACCTTAACTCTCAAACCATCCATTTTTGATTTTTCTAACATTATATTTCCTCCATGAGATTTGATAATGTCTGATGAAATTGATAAGCCAAGACCAACACTTGATTTAGACTCTGCTCGACCCTTATCTATTTTATAGAAAGGTTTAAATACATTTTCATACTCATCTTTTGGTATTCCAGGACCATCATCATCAATAATAATGAATAAGTTTGTATTTTTTTTACTTAAGCTAATTTCAACTTTATTTGCATATTTCAGTGAATTATCAATTAGATTATTAAGACACCTATTAATTAAATTTTTCCTGCCATTAAAGTAAATTCTTGGTATTAAGTTTTGTGAAATATTTTCGTTATTATATTTTTCAATAACTTCTGAAATTAATTCAGATAGATTAAACATTTCATCTTTTTCAACATATGATGAGCTGGTGAATTGCAAATATTCATTTAGCATTTTCTCCATTTCATTGATGTCTTCAGTCAATTTGTTAACAGTTTCTTTATCTTTTATAAAAGCTAATTGTAGTTTCATCCTTGTTAAGGGTGTTCTTAAATCATGACTTATTCCAGATAACATTTCTGTTCTTTGATTTAAGTGTCTTTCAATTCTCTTTCTCATTTTATCAAATTCATGTCCTGCTTGTCTTATTTCAAGGGCTCCAGAAGGTTTGAACTCTTCAATATTTTCTCCTTTACCAAACCTTTCAGCCGCACGAGCTAGGTTTGTGATTGGTCTAGTTTGATTTTTTAAAAATATTAGAGAAATGATCACCATTATAATTGCAGGTACTGTGATCCAAAGTGCAAATATTCTTGCTGAAGAACTTGCAACTCTATCTTTAGGCACTAAAAATTTAAAATAACCCTCTTCGTATTTAATTCTTAAATCAATTAATTCTTTATAACTTGTTGTATCAAACCAGTATTCATCTAATCCAAATTTAGATTTTAGTTCTCTTCTTAAAGTTCTATCTATAGGACTAAACCATCTTTCAGTATCTGTATTTTGTAATTTTTCGTTATTGGTGAACTCAATATTTAAATCTAAAAATATGGAAAAAAGATCTAGCAACTCTTGTTTATTTTCTTGCTCACTTTCATAACCTTCAATAAATGTACTAATTTCATTTACCAAGGTTCTTGTCATACCTTTGTTTGTTTTGATCCAAAGGCTATCAAAAAAAACAATTGTAATTACTAGTTGCAAAACCAAAACTGGAATAGCAACTATAAGAAGTGCTCTATAAAATAATCTTTTTGGTAATATTTTTTTTAAGTAATCACTCAATCCAGAGAACATATCCCGCACCTCTTATTGTCTGTAAAAATTTTGGATTTTTTGGATCAATTTCAATCTTTTTTCTAAGCCGAGTAATAATAACATCTATTGATCTTTCTTTATCCAGATTAATTAATTGACCAATATCTTCTCTAGAAAATGTTTTACCCGGGTTGTTAATCATTTTTTCTAAAATTGTCTTTTCAGTTGCATTAATTTTAAATTCTTTATCATTTTTAAATATTAAAAGTTTATTCAAATCAATTTTCACATTTTCAAATTCTACAACCCTTTTCTGATCTGTTTTGATAGTTTTATTTAATATATTTTGTATTCTTAGAATTAGTTCTTTTGGCTCAAATGGTTTCGGTAAATAATCATCAGCACCAATCTCTAACCCTTCAACCCTTTCATTTGCTTCACCTTTAGCAGTCAGAAGTATAACTGGTGTATCCAATTTTTTCTTATTTTCTTTTAAAAATTCAAGCCCACTTTTACCTGGCATCATGATATCCAAAACTATTAAATCAAACTTAATTATTTTTATTTTCTCCAATGCATTTTCGGCATTTTCAGCAGTAGTGACTAAGAATTTATTCTCATTTAAATACTTTTTTACAAGAGATCTAATTCCATCATCATCATCAACCACCAGTATATGTGCAATAAACTTATCCATTAATTATTTTACTTAGTACATTATCAAAATTTATAACTTCTTCAGAACTTGAATTTAATAAAGCATTATAAATTCTCTTTTTTTGTAAACTGAAAATTTCATTAAAAATTCTTTTACCTTTATCATTAAGAAAGACATGCTTTATTCTAGTGTCTTGGTCATCTTTTTTGAATATGACAATTTCAAGTTTAATCAAATCTTTGAGAACACGATTTAAGCTTTGTTTTGTGACTTTTAATCTCTTAAGCAGCTCAGAAATTGAGATCCCCTCATACATTGACAGTAAATGAATTACTTTATGGTGTGCTAAACCAATTGAATATCTATCTAATATTTTTTTAGAGTCAGAAAAGGTTTCTCTGTAGCTTACGAATAGTTTTTCAATTAGATCTTTAAGCTGATCATCTTTTAAATATAAAAGTTCTTTCATAATAGGTAAGTTATATTAAAGATACAAAGATATTTTTCATTTATAAATTAAAAAAATTTTCACACATGATACCTTACGACAAGCGATCTGGAAAAATATGGTACAACAACGAATTAGTTGATTGGGCTGACGTTAAACTACATGTTTTAAGCCATGGTATGCACTACGCTAGTTGTGTATTTGAGGGTGAAAGAGTTTATGATGGCTCAATTTTCAAATTAGAAGAGCACACAGCCAGATTTTTTCATTCTGCAAGAAGAATGGGTTTTGAAATTCCATATACAGAAGAAGAAATCAATAATGCATCAAATAAAATTATAGCAACTCAAAAAGTTGAAAATGGTTATGTAAGACCTGTTGCTTGGAGGGGTAGTGAGATGATGGCTATTTCTGCCCAACAAACAAAAATACATGTTGCGATTGCAACATGGGAATGGGGATCATATTTCGATCCCAAACTTAAAGTAGAAGGAATTAGGTTAAATATTTCAAATTGGAGAAGGCCAGCGCCTAATACAATTCCATGGGACACGAAAGCATCAGGTCTTTATATGATTTGTACTCTCTCAAAACATGAGGCAGAAAAGCAAGGATATACAGATTCTTTAATGCTTGATCACGAAGGGAATATTGCTGAAGCAACTGGAGCAAATATTTTTTTCAAAGATAAAAATGGGGAAATTCACACTCCAATACCAGATTCTTTTTTAGATGGTATTACAAGAAGAACTGTAATTGAAATTGCAAAATCAAAAAATATAAAAGTACATGAAAGAAAAATTAGTCCAACGGAATTAAAAAATTTTGTTGGATGTTTTTTAACAGGAACAGCGGCAGAAGTAACTCCGGTATCTTGTATTGCTGAAAATCAATTTAAAGTTTGTGATACTATTATTGATTTAAATGAAAGTTATCAGGTATTAGTTAGGAAGAAAAAAGCAGCCTAGTCTTTACTGTCTTCAGACATAGCGTGATCAATACCTTTTCGCATATAATCATATGCAGTAAAAAGTGTTAAAGCAGCCGATAACCACAAAAGAATTATACCTATTGTTTGAGCGTTATAATCTTGGAAATTAATTATTTTATTTCCTGTATCTCCTGATAATAAAAGAGCTATCGATACCATTTGCAATACTGTTTTAAGTTTTGCAAGATTTGAAACAGGAAGTTTTATTCTTCCCTTTGCCAAAAACTCTCTCAAACCTGAAATTAATATTTCTCTTGTAAGAATTATAATTGCTGCGATTACTTCGTAATTTCTTATCGTTCCATCCATAACCAAAAGTATTAGCGCTGTAGCAACAATGATTTTATCAGCTATAGGATCTAATAATTCACCTAGTTTTGACTCTACTCCAAACATTCTAGCCAACATACCATCCAAGAAGTCTGTAAATGATGCAATAATAAATAATATTAAAGCAGTAAGATCACCATAAAATCCTGGAAGATAAAAAGCTAAAACAAAAAAAGGAACAATTATTATTCGCCCTATCGTTAATATGTTTGGAATTTTTTTTAGCATAATTATTCGTGAAAAAAGTTATATATCTTTTTTGCTACTTTTTCTTCAACACCTTCTACAGATTTTATTTCATCTAAGCTAGCAGACTCAACCGATCTTGCAGATCCAAAATGGTTCAATAAAGCTCTTTTTCTTATAGCCCCAATCCCCTCTATTTGATCTAACAGAGATTTGCTTATACCTTTTTTTCTCTTTGCTCTGTGAGCGCTTATGGCAAATCTATGTGATTCATCTCTTATTCTTTGAAGAAAAAATAGGGTAGGGTCATTTCTAGTGAATTTATATTCTTTGCCATTGTGAAAAAAAGTTTCATTTCCACTATTTCTAAATTTGCCTTTTGCTATTGCAATAATTGGAATGTCGTGAAGTCCTAATTCATTAAGGCTCTCTCTGGCGACTGAATATTGACCTTTTCCCCCATCTACTA
>CACEFK010000005.1 GCA_902558835.1 uncultured Pelagibacteraceae bacterium | reverse complement strand
TTAATAAATATTTTTTTAACAGCATAAGTTATCAATCTTTTCAGGAAAACTTGAAATGTGATCATCTTGCGTTAGAAATTGAATTTAAATTTATTTCAAATAGTATTATTTACGATTTAAATAAAGTTTTAGAAAATTATCAAATTAAAATTGTCAGATACATAGATGGGAGTTACGTAAAAAATATTATAAATGATGATCTTGAGATATCAGAAATGACTCATAAGATTTTGACTGGATACAATGAAAATGAGGTTACATTTACGCCAAAAAACTTGAAAAAATTGGGTTTTTTTGAAAAATTTTTTCAACTATTTAGTTAAAACTGTTTTTTAATGTAACATTAGTTGTTTTTGAATTTTTTGTGTTTCAAACTAAAAGTTTGGAGTGTCATATTTAACTCAAAAAACAGTTAAAAATAATGTTCCCTTTAACGGTGTAGCTCTTCATAGCGGAGTAAATGTAAATATAAATATAAAACCTGCTAGTCCTAATTTTGGAATTGTCTTTAAAAGAATTGATTTAAAGGAGAATAATTTAGTGTATCCAAATTTTGCAAACGTTACTAATACATCTTTAAATACTACAATTGAAAATGAATTTGGGATTCAAATTTCAACAATTGAACATTTGATGGGTGCATTGTTTTGCTTAGGCATAGATAATGCTTTAGTTGAAATTGATAATGAGGAAGTACCAATATTAGATGGTTCGGCTAAAAATTTTATCGAAAAAATAAGTTCAGTAGGAATAGAAGTTAGTAATTCACCAATTAAAATTATAAAAATAAATAAGGAAGTAAAATTTAAAGAGGGTGAAAGGTTTATGTCAATTAAACCGTCAACATTAAGTTTGGATATAGATTTTGAATTAAAATATAAAAATCCAATAATAGGAAATCAGAGGAATAAATTTAAAATTTATGAGGATGATTTATCTGATGTTTATAATTCACGAACCTATTGTTTATTTGAAGATATCGAAAAGATCAAAAAAAATGGTCTAGCAAAAGGTGGAAGTTTAGACAATGCGATAGTTGTGAAAAATAATGAAATTTTAAACTCAGGAGGTCTAAGAAATAATAAAGAATTTGTTAATCATAAAATCTTAGACTGTATTGGGGATTTATATACATCTGGATTCAGAATTGTTGCAAGCATTACTTGTTCACAAGGAGGCCACTATTTAACAAATCAATTATTAAAAAAAGTATTCCAAAATAAAGAGAATTTTTCAATTTTAGAAATTAAAGAAAAAAATCTACCTCATACATTAATTAATAGAAATTTGCTTAGATCTATAGCATAAATATAAAGATCACTTTTAAATTACATTTTAAAAAAGTATAAATTAATAAATGAAAATAAATAAAATTATTTCTCTAATAGTAATAGTTATATTGTTTTTTTCTTGTACAAAAAAAGAACAGGTTAAAGAATCAATTATAAAAGAAAAAAGTTTAAATTTACAAGTACTAGAGGCTTATAAGGAAGGAAAAGAATCTTTAGAAGGAGGAGATGTGTTGTATGCTGCTAAGAAATTTAACGAAGCAGAAAAACTTTTCCCACAATCTGAATGGGCTCCAAGATCCGCACTAATGGCAGCTTATTCATATTATGCTCAGGATTATTATAATGATGCAAAAGCCGAATTAGAAAGATTTATAAAAATCTATCCTTATCATCAAAATTTAGATTATGCGTATTATTTAATTGCAATTGTTTATTATGAACAAATAGTTGATGAGAAAAAAGATACAGAATCAATTATTAATGCAAAAAAAAGTTTTGAAAGTGTTGTAGAAAAATTTCCAAATTCTGATTATGCAATTGATGCTAAATTTAAACTAGATTTAATTGAAGATCTTCTTGCATCAAAAGAAATGTATGTAGGTAGATATTATTTTGAAAAAAAAAAATGGATAGCAGCAATAAATAGATTTCGAACAGTGGTAGATGATTATGAAACTACAATATATGTAGAAGAAGCATTACATCGATTAGTAGAAGTACATTATACTTTAGGTCTAAAAGAAGAGGCTAAAAAATATGCACAGTTACTTGGTTACAATTACCAATCATCTCAGTGGTACGAAAATTCTTATGCTATTTTTAATAAAAAATATAAAAAAAGAAAAAAAGCAAAATTAAAAAAAGAAAATAAAAAAACTATTTTTAAAAAGTTAAAGTCTCTTTTTGATTAAGATGAATATAAAAAAAATAGAAGCTTTATATGAAAAAAAGTTAAAATTATTAAAAAAATACAATAAGGAATATTATATTGATAGTAATCCAAGTGTTTCAGACAAAGAATATGATTATTTAAAAAAAGATATTTTATCTTTTGAAAAAAAACATAATTTTTTAAAATCAAAAAATTCTCCATCTCAAATAGTCGGTCATAAACCCTCAAAAAATTTTAAGAAAGTAAATCATAAAGTACCCATGCTTTCATTGTCAAATGCATTCAGCGAAGATGACTTGAATAATTTTGAAAGTAGGATTTTAAATTTTTTGTCTGAGCAAAAAAATTTTAAAATTTTCTATAGTTGTGAACCTAAAATTGATGGAATTTCCGCTTCTCTTTTCTATAAAAAAGGAGTTTTTATTCAAGGTTTGTCTAGAGGTGATGGAAAAGAAGGAGAGGATATTACCTCTAACCTTTTAACAATTAGGGATATACCAAAAAAAATTCAAGCAAATGATTTTCCTGATGAGATTGATATAAGAGGAGAAGTTTTTATTCAAAATAGTGATTTTAAAAATATAAAAGATAAATTTGCAAACCCAAGAAATGCAGCCTCAGGATCTTTAAGACAAAAAAATCCGAAAGATACAGAAAAAATTCCTTTAAAGTTTATAGCTTATACTTTCGGATTTGAAAAAAATTTAAAAGCATTAAATCAGTTTGATTATTTAAAAAAATTAAGCGAATGGGGATTTAAAACAAATCCCTTAAATAAATTAATTCATGGAGTAAAAAATTTAATTAAAAATTATAATGAAGTTGAAAAACAAAGAGTTAATTTAGATTTTGATATAGACGGAATTGTTTACAAGGTAAATGACTTTATTCTACAAAGAAGATTAGGAAATGTTGCAAATGCACCAAGGTGGGCTATAGCTCACAAGTTTTCTTCAAATAAAGCTGTTTCTAAGATTTTAGATATTGATATTCAAATTGGAAGAACAGGAGCCTTAACACCAGTCGCAAAAGTTAAGCCAATCAATATCGGAGGTGTAACAGTTTCAAATGCTACCTTGCATAATGAAGATGAAATAATGAGAAAGGATATAAGAATTGGAGATATTGTTACTATAGAAAGAGCTGGAGACGTAATACCGCATATTCTTTCAGTTGATTTTAAAAAAAGAGATAAAAAAAGTATTAAGTTTATTTTTCCAAACAAATGTCCATCATGTGGGTCTAAAACTATAAAAGATTTCAATTCAACGACTAAAAAAGAGGATGCTGTTAGAAGATGTTCCAGTGAAGGTTATGATTGTGAAAAAATATCTATTGAAAAGTTAAAACATTTTGTTTCAAAGGATGCCTTCAACATTGATGGATTGGGTAAAAAAATTGTTGAAAATTTTTGGAAATTAAAGCTTGTTAAGTTTCCTCAAGATATTTTTAGATTAGATTTTAAAAAAATAGAAAAATTAGATGGTTGGGGGGATTTGTCAGTTAAAAATTTAAGTTACTCAATTAATCAAAAAAAAAATATATCTCTAGAAAAATTTATTTATGCTTTGGGAATAAGGCATATCGGTTTAGAGAATGCAAAACTCCTAGCAAAATATTTTGTATCATTTGGTAAATTTAAGAATTTTTCAAAACAAAATAAATATAAAGAATTATTAAATATTGATGGTATTGGTGAAACTCAAGTAAATTCGATAAAAAATTTTTTTTCTAATAATACTAATTTAAAAGTTTTAAATGAATTAGATAAAGAGTTAACAGTAGATAATGCTGTTTTAATTAAAAAAGATGGAAAATTAAAAGAGAAAACTTTTTTAGTTACTGGCAAATTAAATGGAATTAGTAGAGCTGAGGTCAAATCACTAATTGAAGGAAATTCTGGTACGACAGTTAGTAGTGTTTCGAATAAATTAAATTATTTAATTGTTGGAGAAAAACCAACTAGAAGAAAAGTTGAAAATGCAAGAGAACTAAAAGTAAAAATTATTGATCAAGATGAATTTTTAATGATGCTAAAGAATACTAGCTAACCATTTTCTCTCATTTGGTTTTAAGTATTTTGATAATTTTGAATAAACATTCAAATGATATCTAAAAAGATAATTTTTTTCATTATGAGTAAGTAAATTATAATTAATTAAGTCTTTTTCAATAGGAGCCATTGTTAAATTTTCAAAAAATAAATTTCCATTTTTTTTATTAACATAAACTAAATTTTCTATTCTAATTCCATACTTGTTTTTTTTGTAGTACCCAGGCTCATTACTTAAAATCATACCTTGTTTAATTTGGATTTTATTTATTTTTGTAATTGATTGTGGTCCCTCATGAACATTGAGGAAAAAACCAACTCCATGACCTGTACCATGTGCGTAATCTAAATTACTTTCTTTTAGAAATTTTCTTGCTCTTTTATCAATTTTATTACCAGTATTTTCTTTATTAATATTAGTTGTAGCAACAGCAATATGTCCCTTTAAAACTTTAGTAAAAATATCTTTTATGCTTTGATTTTGATTAGAAAAACAAAGTGTTCGTGTTACGTCAGTTGTACCATATTTATATTGTCCTCCAGAATCACATAAAAAAATATCTTTTTTATTTATATATCTACAATTATCTTTGTTTGCTCTGTAATGCACTATGGCTCCATTTTTTCCTGATCCAGCAATTGTATCAAAACTAGGATAAAGAAAATTTTTATTCAATTTTCTAAATTTTTCTAATTTCTTAATCGCTTCTACTTCTGTTATTTTTTTTTTATTAATTTTTTTAATCCAATAAATAAATTTTGTTAAAGCAATACCATCTAATATATGGGCATTTACCATATTATTAATCTCGGTTTTATTTTTAACTGCTTTCAATAAATAAGTAGGATCTTCTCTGCTAACAATTTTAAATTTTGATTTAATTAAATCTTCGTAAAATACTGAACATGATTTATCATCTATAATGAAATTATTTCCATTAAGTTTCAATATTTCTTCTTGAAATTTATCGTTATTTAAAATTTGATTTAGTTTTATAACTTTATTTTTAATTAACTTTTTACATTTTTGTATTTTACTTATTAAGATTATTTTTTTTGTTCTACTTATTATAAGCCTAGAATTAGGTATTGGGCTATTTGGTCCATCACCACCTCTTATGTTAAGTATCCAAGCAACATTTTCTGGTGCACTTACAAAGATATAATCTGATTTATTTCTTTTTAAATATTTGGATATTTTGTTTATTTTGGAATTTACACTTTCCCCAACTATCTTTTTATTTAGTGAAAAAAATGGGATAGAAGAATTTTTCTTTTGTTTTTTAATTTCATCAATAAGATTTTTATTAATGTATTTAATACTGTTATTTTTTAAAAAGTAATTGTTTATTTGAGTGTTTGTAAACAATTTAGGATCAATACCTAAAGTTAGATTTTTAAATAAATTGCAATTTATTAATTTTTCAAATCCATAAATATAGAAATTTTTTCCACATTCAATTTCACTTTGTAAAGTGTATCTTCCATCAGTAAATAAATAATTCTTATTTTTTAATATTACAGCTAAACCAGCCGAACCACTAAAATTTGAAATAATTTTTAATCTATTTATTTTTGAGTATTCAGTGAAATAATCATCATTTTTTGGAATTACATATCCATCAATGTTGTATTTTTTAAATTTTTCTCTTAGTATTTTAATATATTTCTTCACTTTATTCTCTTTTGATATCTTATCCAGCCGGGACTCCTAGTGCTTTCTTCAGTTTCAAAGTCTTGGTTGAATTCAAAATCATCATCGTTGTTTATTTCTTCATCAAAGAAAGAGTTTTTTTCTAAATTTTTTTCAGGTAATTCATCTATAAATCTTGAAGCCATGCTATCTATCCAGTCTCCTTGATAAAATCTATTCATAGAAAATGATATTATAGCTTTTTTCTTTGCTCTGGTAATTCCCACGTATGCTAAACGTCTTTCTTCCTCAAGTCCATTTTGGCCTTTTTCCTCAATAGACTTTTGATGAGGAAACAATCCTTCTTCCCAACCAGGAAGAAAAACAGCGTCAAACTCTAATCCCTTTGCTGCGTGCATAGTCATCATATTAATTTTCTCACCATCCCATTCCTGATCAATTGAAGTAGCTAATGACACATGTTCTAAAAAACTTTCTAAATTATCAAATTCTTTCATCGCACTTAACAACTCTTTAATATTTTCTAACCTATTTTCGTTATCCACATCTTTTTTATTTTTTAACATTGCTGAATATCCAGATTCGTCTAGAACAATTTGTAATAATTTAATGTGATTTGATTTTTTTAAAATTAAATCACTTCTCCATTTTGCTAAAGAATTTATGAATAGATTTAAACCAATTTTTGCTTTTGGTTTAATTAAGTTTTGTTCAAGCATTTTTATTGATGCTCTCTCTAAATTTAAACTATTTTTTTTTGCAAATTCGTGAATATTTTTTAGTGTACTGTCACCTATAGATCTTTTTGGATTATTTACAATTCTTTCAAATGCAAGATCATCCTTTTCTTGAAAAATTAATCTCAGATATGCTACACAGTCTTTTATTTCAGCTCTCTCATAAAACTTTGTCCCACCCAATATTCTATATGGCAAACCAATTTTTAAAAAACGCTCTTCGAACTCTCTTGTTTGGAAAATAGCCCTAACAAGTATTGCAATATTGTTGTAAGAAAATTTTTTCTTAATTTTTTTTTCTATTTCATCTGAAATTCCAATCGCCTCATCTTTACCATTTTTATAGCAATTTAATTTGACCAGGTCCCCTTCTTCCATAGTAGTAATTAATGTTTTTCCAACTCTATTTTGATTATTCGAAATAAGATTTGAAGCTACAGATAAGATATTTTGTGAGGATCTATAATTTTGTTCTAATCTGATTACTTTTGTATTCTCATAAACTTGATCAAATTCTAAAAAATTTTTTATTTCTGCACCTCTCCAACTATAAATTGATTGGTCATCATCTCCAACACAACAAATATTTTTATTTCGTTCTGACAAGAGATTGAGCCATTTACTTTGAATAAAATTTGTGTCTTGGTACTCATCTACTAAAATATACTTGAAATTTTTAGAATAAATTTCTCTTATATCCTGATTGTGTTCTAATATTTTTACTGTGTGAAGTATCAAATCACCAAAGTCACATGAATTTAAATCAGTAAGTTTTTGTTGATAAATTTTGTAAAGAGGCAAAATTGTTTTTTCATAAATGTCTTTACTATTAATTTTAACCTCGCCAGGATAATATCCTTTATTTTTCCATCTATCTATAATTGCCAGAATAAACTTTGGAGATAATTGTTTGATGTCAATATTTTCAGATTTACAAATATTTTTAACGAGTCTTATTTGATCATCAGTATCTATAATTGTAAAATTATAATTAAGATTTGCAGCAGAAGCGTGCTTTCTTAATAATTTTGCACAAATAGAATGAAACGTTCCAAGCCAAGAAAGTCCTACAGCTGCAGATCCCAAAATATTACCAACCCTAGTCTGCATTTCTTTTGCAGCTTTATTTGTAAAGGTAACTGCCAATATTTGATTAGGAAAAGCTTTCTTTTCTTTAATAATATTAGCTATTCTAGAGGTTAAAACTTTTGTTTTACCTGAACCAGCTCCAGCAACAATAAGAAGTGGACCTTCCATGTGTAATACAGCTTCTTTTTGAGCATCATTTAGATTTTTTAAATAATCTTTGTTTATCATTTAAAATAATACTTTATAACATTCGTTGTTAAATATGAGCAAATCAAATTCTTTTATCAAAAGTTTTAAAAACATAAATAAATTAATTAATAATCTATTAGAAGAAAATTTAAACAAGTTAAAATTTAAAAATTTAAGAAATTTATTAAGAAATAACAAAATAGTTCTTGCTTTAAGTATAGTAACAATTTTATTTGTATCTTATTTATCATTACCTACATTTTATAAACAGGATCAAATTTCAAAAAAACTAAAGCTAGATTTGCAAAAAAAACTCAATTTAAATTTTAATTTTACTAAAAAATTAACTTATAATATTTTTCCAAGACCTCATTTTATAATAAAAGACTCTGTAATTTTATTTAAGAATAAAGAAATTTCAAAAGTTAAAAATTTAAGGGTTTATATCTCAATAGATAATCTTTTTTCTATAAAAGATATAAATATTGATGATTTGTTAATTGAAAATGCTAATTTCAATCTAAATAACAAAAATTATATTTTTTTTCTAGATTTGTTAAAAAATGATTTTTTAGACCATGTAATAAAAATAAAAAATAGTAAAGTTTTTTTCAGGAATTCAAAAAAGGATGTTTTATTTTTAGATAAAATCATAGATATGAAATATTATTATGATTATAAAGAGTCAAAAAATATTATAACTTCAAAAAATGAGTTATTTAATTTTCCATATGAAATAAAAATAAATGATGACGTTAATAAAAAAAAATTAACATCGATAATCACTCTTAATTTTTTTAAATTAAAGATTCAAAATGAATTTGATTATAACAATGATATAAAAGAGGGAAAAGCTTATATAGTCAAAAATAAATCTAAAAGTAATTTTTTTTATAAAACAAATTCAAATTTTTTTAAGTTTACTTTTGTAGACAGAAAAGAAAATCCAGATTATTCATATCTTGGTGAAATCAATATAAATCCATTTTATTCTAGTTTTGAAGGAGAGAGTCAAAAATTTAATTTATCATATTTATTTGATACTAGTTCATTTTTGCCACAAATTTTGAAGACTAGAATTTTAAACAATGAAAATATTGATTTTGAATTAAATATAAAAGCACAAAATGTTTTTGATACTAATAGTTTAACTAATCTTAATTTAAATTCAAAAATTAAAGGAGGTTTAATTGATATTGATGAAACTAATTTTCAATGGAAAGATTTTGCAGACTTTAAACTCACAGATAGTTTAATTTTTGTAAAAGATGGCCAACTTTTTTTAGATTCTAAACTAGAAATAAATATTACAAGTATAAATGAAATTTATAAGTATTTGTTGACACCTAAAAACTTAAGAAAAAATTTAAATCAAGTCATTTTAAATTTTTCATATAACTTTGATCAAAATATTTTAAAATTAAGAGATATAAGATTAGATGAAAAATATAATCAAAATATAAATAAAGTTATTAATTCTATTATTTTAAAAGACAACAAAGTGCAGAACAAAATATTTTTAAAAAATTTACTAAATGAAGCTCTTAAACATTATTGAGGATAAATCATTTTTTTAGGATCAACTATTTTATTGTAATCTTTTTCTTTAATTAACCCTGTTTTCAAAGTTTCATATTTTAGAGTAGTGTTATTTTTAAGTGCTATTTTTGCAATTTTTGCAGCATTATCATATCCTATGTGCGGTGCTAATGCAGTAACCAGCATAAGTGAATTATCCAAATGTTCTTGAATTTTCTTTTTATTAGCTTTTATTCCTTTGACACAATATAGAGCAAAATTTTTTGTACTATCTGCAATCAAGTCGATAGATTGTAAGATGTTATGAGCAATTAAAGGTTTAAATACATTTAACTCGAAATGGCCATGAGATCCTGCCATTGTTATTCCATTATGATTTCCAATTACTTTTACACAAACCATTGTTACAGCTTCACATTGTGTTGGGTTTACTTTTCCAGGCATAATAGATGAGCCTGGTTCATTTTCTGGTAAAATTAATTCTCCATAGCCAGCTCTTGGTCCAGAACCCAGAAAACGAATATCATTTGATATTTTCATTAATGCAACCGCACAAGTATTTAACGCACCAGAAAAATTAACAATTGCATCGTGAGCGGCAAGTTCTGCAAATTTATTTGGAGCTGGTTTAAATTTGATTTTAGTGAACTTAGCAATTTCTTTTACAATTTTTTTATCAAAATTTTTCTTTGAGTTTATTCCCGTACCAACAGCAGTACCACCTTGAGCGAGAAACAATATTTCTTTTAAAGCGTATTCTATTCTTTCAATACTTTTTTTAACTTGAAAATGATATCCAGAAAATTCTTGTCCAAGAGAAAGAGGTGTAGCATCTTGAAGATGAGTTCTTCCAATTTTAACTATATTTTTAAATTCATTAGATTTTCTTTTTAGCTCCTTTTCTAAAATTTTTAAGCTTGGCAGCATTTTAGAAATAGTTTCTTTAGCAACAGAGATGTGCATTGCAGTTGGAAAAACATCATTTGTAGATTGTGATTTATTCACATGATCGTTTGGATGAACAGGTTTTTTTGTTCCCTTTTTACCACCTAACATTTCTATTGCTCGATTAGCAACGACCTCATTTACATTCATATTTGTTTGTGTACCAGAACCTGTTTGCCAGACTTTTAAAGGAAAGTTTTCATCTAATTTGCCCTTGATTACTTCATCTGATGCTTTGATTATTGCTTTAGAAATTTTACCATCAATTAATTTATCTTTAGCATGTACAATTGCTGCAGATCTCTTAATGATTGCAATCGATTTGATGATTGAAATATTAACTAAAATTTTTCCAATATTGAAAAATTTATTGGATCTCTGAGTAGATGCTCCCCAATATTTATCATTTGGGACATTTATACTTCCAATACTGTCAAATTCTTTTCTTAATTTCATTGATTAATTTTTAAGTAACAAATAATTATTAACATACAACAAATTTATAAAAACATACAGGAGCATTATGTCGAATTTTAGCAAAGTAGGTACTTTCATGAAAACGTTTGGTCAGGAAGTTAAAACTAAACCATCATTTAGTACTGAAAAAATTAATAAATTAAGGATAGATCTAATTAAAGAGGAATTAGAGGAACTCACAGAAGCTATGAATAATAAGGATTTATTGGAAGTAGCTGATGCACTTACAGACATATTATATGTAACATATGGAGCAGGGCATGCATTTGGAATTGATTTGGATAAATGTTTTGATGAGGTTCAAAACTCCAACATGAGTAAGCTAGATGAAAATGGAAAACCAATTTATAATGAGTCAGGAAAGGTTATGAAAGGTCCAAACTATTTTAAACCCGACCTATCTAAGTTTGTGAATTAAATTTCTAACTTAAAGTCAACTGCAGGAGCGCTATGAGTGATACTTCCAACAGAAATTCTATTTACTCCAGTAGACGCAATAGCTTTAACAGATTTTAAAGAAACGTTACCTGAAGCTTCGGTTTCATAATATTTTTTTGCAATTTTTACACTTTCTCTTAAATTTCTAATACTCATATTGTCAAGCAAAACTCTATTAAATTTAAGACCTAAAATTGATTTAAGTTGCTTGATTGTATCAACTTCGACAGTAATTTTTTTTCCTTTTTTATTCTTAATAGCTTTTAAAACTAAACTTTTTAAATCTGAACTAGCAATATGGTTATCTTTAATTAAATATTCATCGCTTAAATTAAATCTATGATTTGTGCCACCTCCTAATTTAACAGCATATTTTTGTATAACTCTTAAATTAGGAATTGTCTTTCTTGTGCAACAAATTTTAGTTTTTTTTCCAGCTAATTTAACAAATTCATTAGTTTTAGTCGCTATACCAGAAATATGAGACAAAAAATTTAAAGCTACTCTTTCAGCGATTAGAATATTTTTTGCATTGCCTTTAATTAAAGCTACTAAATTCCCTTTTTTAACTCTAGAACCATCTTTTTTTTTAATAATAAATTTTATTTTATCGTCAATTAATGCAAAAGCTTGTTTGGCAAATAACAACCCGCCAACAATTGCGCTTTGATTTGAAATTAATTTAACATTAACAACTTTATCATTATTAATTAGACTCGAAGTGATGTCTCCTGAGGGATAAAGATCTTCGTTTAAAGCTAGCTTAACAGTACTTTTAATAAATTCTTTGCTTAATTTTATTTTTGACACTTAATTATCTGCCAATGGCTGTCATTCTTTCCACAGATATTCTGGCTTTATCAATCGTTTCTTTGTCCATAATAATTTCACCAGTCTCATTTTCTAAACACTCTAATATCTTTGGAAGTGTAATTTTTTTCATGTGAGGGCACATATTACATGGTTTAACAAAGTCTACATTTGGATTTTCTATTTGGATATTGTCACTCATTGAACACTCAGTAACCATCATTACTTTTTTTGGTTGATTATCTTTTACATATTTTATCATTCCAGATGTTGATCCCGCAAAATCACTTGCTTCAATTACATCAGGAGGACATTCTGGGTGTGCAATAATTTTAATTCCTGGATTATTTTTTCTTATATCTTCTATTTCTTTTTTATTAAATTGATCATGGACAATACAAATTCCTTTCCAAGAAATAATTTCAACATCAGTTTGAGAAGCAACGTATTTAGCTAAATAATCATCAGGTAAAAATATTACTCTTTTTACGCCAAGTGATTTAACTATTTTAACAGCATTAGCAGAAGTACAACAAATGTCTGTTTCTGCCTTAACTTCTGCTGATGTATTGACATAAGAAACAACAGGGACGCCTGGGTATTTTTCTTTTAATAGCCTAACATCTTTACCTGTAATAGATGATGATAAAGAACAGCCAGCATCCATATCAGGAAGAATAACTTTTTTATTAGGGTTCATTAATTTTGCAGTTTCTGCCATGAAATGTACACCAGCCATTAAAATAATATCAGCTGAAGTTTTTGAGGCTTCAATTGCCAATGCAAGAGAGTCTGCAGAAAAATCTGCAACACCATGATAAATTTCTGGAGTTTGATAATTATGGGCGAGAATTACAGCATTTTTTTCTTTTTTTAATTTATTAATTTTATGAATATACGGAGCATGTACTGACCATTCAATTTCAGGCATAACCTTAGAAATTTTTTGATAAATAGGATCTGTTGTTCTTCGTACTTCTTGTGTAAATTCCATGGAGATTTTTACCAATTTGAATCATGATTGTCATTCATTTATTATGGGACATATCGCGGTCGTGCTGAAATTGGTAGACAGGCACGGTTGAGGGCCGTGTGGACTTAGTCCATGAGAGTTCGAGTCTCTCCGACCGCACCAAAGTGAATTTTATATAGGAGTTTTTGATGGATAAATTACTTTCAGTAATATTTATGGTTGGGGTTTTGCTTTTAGTTCTACCAAGTTTTTTACAATCAAATTCTCAGTTAAAGCAATTTCTTAAAAATCTAAGTATTTGGATTATTGTAGTTTTTATAATTTTAATGATTGTTTATTTATCTAAATAAGAAAATTAGTTTTTTATCCAATCAGGTTTATTGACTTTTATTGAAGCTTCTTTAGTTTTAAAATCTGCTTTTTCATCAAAGTTTTCGTTTAAGTATTTAATTAAAGCAAAAGGGTAGTCACTACCAATTAAAACTTTACCTATTTCAACTTCATTGTTATAAATACTTTCACCTTCGTGTAGTTTTCCATTAATTAAATTTATTGGAAACAATCTTTTTGAAAGCTTGTTCTTTAATTTAATTCGCGCTGTGTTTTCTTGGCCTACATAACAGCCTTTTTTGAAATCAATTCCATTTAATTCTTCAAAATTGCATTCAATACCAAACAATTTGTCTTTCAATTTATTTAAATCTTTTGGAACAATTCCAAGGCTATGACTTAATGTATAATATTCTTTCAGATTTGCATCGTGAAGATCTAGTTTTTTTAAAGATAAATAAAGTTTTTCTATATTAATAATTAATCTAGCACCCAAATCTTTATTCCTTGGATCTAAAAAAATTGGATCTTCTCTATATTTAATTGTGTATCCAGGTTTATCTTTTGCTGCATTAAAAGTTAAGAATTTTTCATGAGAAAATGCTGCCACAACAAATTCATTACTTAAATTAAGAATTTCAACTTTTGATCTTAATTTATACAGGGATAATTGTTTGAATAATTCCTCTGCCTGAGGTTTTTCACAATCCAAAATATATCCTGACTTATGTTTTACAATTATAAATTCATATAAAAATTTACCTTGGGGTGTAAGTAATGAACTAAAACAACTATTTACATCACTTACTTTATTTATATCGTTACTAATAAGATTTTGAAGAAACTCTTTTGAATCTTCTCCGTTAATATAAAGAATTGCTCTGTCATCTAAAATGTAAACGTTTTTAATATTCATAATTGATTAATTATAGAATGTAATATAATAACAATTTCTCAAAATGTTAGATCTTATAATTAAAAACGGACAATGTTACATCGATGGTGAGTTAAAAGATGTTGATGTTGCTATAAAAGATGGAAAAATTCAACAGATTGGACAAATTTCAGAAGAAGCAAAAGAGACAATTAATGCAGAAGGGCATACAGTATTACCTGGTTGCATAGATACCCAAACACATTTTAGAGAACCGGGTTCAACGGATACTGAAGATCTTCATTCAGGTAGTAGAGCCGCAATTGCAGGGGGAATAACTAGTGTATTTGAAATGCCAAATACTAATCCGCCAACTTCAAATATGAAAGAGTTCCAAAGAAAACTAGATCTTGCTAAAAACAGAATGTATTGCAACTATGCTTTTTACTTTGGTGCAACCGCAGACAATGCAGATGATTTAGCAAGTTTAGAAGGTTTAGAAGGATGTTGTGGTATTAAACTTTTTGCAGGATCTTCAACTGGAAATTTATTAGTTGCTGAAGAGAATGATATAGACAAAGTTTTTCAAAATGCCTCAAAAGTAGTAGCGGTTCACTCAGAAGATGAGGCAATTTTAAATGTAAACAAGAAATTGATTAAAGAGGGCGATGTTCATACTCATCCGGTATGGAGAAGTGCAGAATGTGCAATAGCATCTACTAGAAGAATTGTTCGAATTGCAGAAAAGCACAACAAAAAAGCTCATGTACTTCATATTACTACAAAAGAAGAAATTGATTTTCTATCTCAACACAAAGGTAACATTACATTTGAAATCACTCCTCAGCATTTAACGCTTTATGCTCCAGATTGTTATGACAAGCTTGGAACATACGCTCAAATGAACCCGCCATTAAGAGATAAATCTCATTATGATAGATTATGGTTTGGGGTGAGAAATAACTTTAATGATACTATTGGATCTGATCATGCCCCTCACTTAAAAGAAAATAAAGACAAGGTGTATCCAAACACACCCTCAGGAATGCCAGGAGTTCAAACTTTAATGCCTGTAATGTTAAATCACATCAATGATGGAAAATTATCTCTTAACCAATTAATGAACTTTGTTTGTGAAAATCCAGTAAAGATTTTTGGAATAAAAAACAAAGGATTTATTAAAGAAGGTTATGATGCAGACTTTACAATTGTGGATATGAACAAAACTATTGAGATTAAAAACGAAAATATAGAGAGTAAATGTAAATGGTCACCATTTAATGGATTTAAATTTAAAGGAACACCTACACACACAATTATTGCAGGAAAAGTAAAAATGCAGGATGGAAATATTTTAGGCGATCCTGATGGAACACCTTTGCAGTTTAGCTAAGCTTTCCAGTAAAACTGTTTACTAAAATTATACCTATCACTATTAAGAATAGTCCCATTATTGCTTGCCAAGCCAAAGTTTGTTTAAAAAATATATATCCAAGGATTGCTATAGTAAAAATTCCAAGACCACTCCATGTTGCATACATAATAGCGATAGGAATCTTGTCTGCTACAAAAGTTAAAAGATAGAATGCACAAAGATAAAAGAATGCAAGAGCAGTTGTAGGGATTAGTTTTGTAAAATTTTGAGTTACAGGTAATAACATTGTACCAGCAACCTCAAATAAAACTGCACCTGCAAGAAATAAATATGTTTTAACCATTGTTTAAAATTTTATGTTTAATTAAATCTTCTTTTATTTCTGTTAATATTGCAGGATCATCAATTGTTGGAGGAACTTTATATTCAACATTGTCTGCAATTTTTCTAATTGTTCCTCTTAAAATTTTACCTGATCTTGTTTTTGGTAATCTTTTAATAACAATCACAACTTTAAATGCAGCAACAGGACCAATTTTATCCCTGACCATCTGAACACATTCTTTTGAAATAGTATCATTATCTTTATCAACACCAGACTTTAAAACTACTAATCCTATAGGTAATTGACCTTTTAATTTATCTGCAATTCCAAGTACCGCACATTCTGCAACCGATTGATGTTCGGACAATACTTCTTCAATCGCACCTGTTGATAATCTATGACCTGCTACATTTATAATGTCATCAGTTCTAGACATAATCCAAATATAACCATCATCATCTATGTGACCTGCATCATATGTTTGATAAAATCCTTCATAATTAGACATGTAGTTTTCTTTGTATCTTTGGTCTGCATTCCATAATGTTGGGAATGTACCTGGAGGCAAAGGAAGCTTAACCACTATATCTCCCATTTCATTTGGTTTTGCTAGAGATTGATCTGGTTTAATGATTTTGACATCATACCCAGGAACAGCTTTACAAGCTGAACCATATTTTGTTTCCATCATTTCAATTCCAGTACAATTTGAGCTAATTGCCCAACTAGTCTCTGTTTGCCACCAATGATCTATCACAGGAACTTTAAGTAAATTCTCAGCCCACTTAATTGTATCTGGATCAGCTCTTTCTCCAGCAAGGAATAAACTCTCAAAACTACTCAAATCATATTTTGAGAAAAATTTACCTTCAGGATCTTCTTTCTTTATCGCTCTAAAAGCTGTTGGAGCTGTAAAAAGAGATTTTACTTTATAATCTGAAATGATTTTCCAAAAAGCTCCTGCATCTGGAGTTCCTACGGGCTTACCTTCAAACAAAACTGTAGTGCATCCCTTAAATAATGGAGCGTAGACAATGTATGAGTGTCCTACAATCCAACCAATATCACTAGCAGACCACCAAATATCATCTGTATCTATGTTGTAAATATTTTTCATAGTCCATTTGAGAGCAACAATGTGACCTCCAATGTCTCTTACTATACCTTTGGGGGTTCCGGTCGTACCTGATGTATATAAAATATAGGCAAACTCATTGGAATTCATCTCAATACAGTCAGCATCTTTAGCATTAGAGACCACTTCTTCCCAGCTGAGTTCATTTGGATTATTTAATTTAACTTCATGACCAGGTCTTTGAAACAAAATCATCTTTTCAATTTTGTGATTGGCTATTTTAATAGCTTCATCGACGAGAGGTTTGTACTCAACTGTTCTTCCGGGCTCAAAACCACACGATGCAGTTACTAATATTTTTGCTTTGCTGTCATCAATTCTACTTGCAAGCTCATTTGAGGCAAATCCTCCAAATACAACAGAGTGAATTGCACCAATTCTAGCACAAGCAAGCATAGCAACTACCGCTTCAGGGATCATTGGCATGTAAATAATCACCCGATCCCCTTTATTAGCCCCTTGTGATTTTAATGCCCCTGCAAACTTAGAGACCTTTGACTTTAATTCCTCGTAAGTGAACTGGCTTTTGTTACCTGTAATTGGACTATCGTATATTAAAGCTGTCTTTTGACCTCTTCCTTGATCTATATGGATGTCTAAAGCGTTATAACAGGTGTTTGTGACACCATCTTCGAACCATTTGTAGAAGGGAGGGTTAGATATATTTAAAATTTTTGTTGGTTTTTTAAACCAAAAGATATCTTCAGAGGCTTCTTGCCAAAATTTTTCAGGATTTTTAATAGAACTTTCGTAAATTTTATTAAACTTAGAAGACATAGATATTTGATTCGAATTCCTTAATTTTATTGGTTTTTAACTTATAAATTGTATTTAATTTTAAAAATTAAGTAAAATCAATGCTTATTAGTGGCAATTAAGTCTTCATAAAACTATTTTAATTTGCTATCTAACCACAATCTTGGCTTAGGGAAACCTAAGTCTAGTTTATATAAACTATAAATAAAAACTAACGAAGAGGGAGTTTTTTATGAAAAAACTTAAATTGTTTGCTTTAGCAGCTATGGCACTGATTGGATTTTCAGGTATAGCTATTGCAGCAGACGCAACGATGTTGATGCAAGATGACTTCGTCGGAATTTCATTCTGGGTTATCTCTATGGGAATGTTAGCAGCTACTGCTTTCTTTTTCATGGAAGCAGGCAATGTCGCATCAGGCTGGAGAACATCAGTTATTGTTGCTGGTCTAGTAACTGGTATTGCATTCATACACTACATGTACATGAGAGAAGTATGGGTTGCTACTGGAGACTCGCCAACTGTTTACAGATACATTGACTGGTTAATCACTGTGCCATTACAGATGGTAGAATTCTATTTAATTCTAGCAGCTATTGGTAAAGCAAACTCTGGAATGTTCTGGAGATTGTTAATTGGTTCATTAGTAATGCTAATCGGTGGATACTTAGGTGAAGCAGGATACATTAATGCTACACTAGGTTTCATCATCGGAATGGCAGGTTGGGTATACATTCTTTATGAAGTATTCTCAGGTGAAGCTGGTAAAGCTGCACAGAAGAGTGGTAACAAAGCTCTTGTAACTGCATTCGGAGCAATGAGAATGATCGTTACAGTAGGTTGGGCAATTTACCCATTAGGTTATGTATTTGGTTACTTAACTGGTGGTGTAGACGCTGACTCACTTAACGTCGTTTACAACTTAGCTGACTTCATTAACAAAATTGCATTTGGTCTAGTAATCTGGGCTGCTGCAACTAGTTCAAGCGGAAGAAGAGCTAAGTAATTAGCTAAAATTTAAATTAAGGGCAGGTACAATTATTGTACTTGCCCTTTTTTTTTACCTTTATTAAATTATGTATAATAATTATACATAATTTTTATCTATGGATGTTAAATTAGAAAAATGGCACAAATGCCAGATTGATAAAGAGGTCCTAAAAGAACTTTCAAAGAAATCAGATTTAAAAGGACTGCAACATGTTTCAGTTTTTTTTGGACTATTGCTGATAACCGGAATTCTTGCATATCAAACCTGGGGTACATGGTGGTCAGTATTTTGGTTTTTAGTTTATGGAAATATTTATTCTTTCTCTAATCCATTATGGCATGAGACTGGACATAAAACTGCATTTCAATCAAAATTCTTAAATGAATTTTTTTATTATATCTCATCATACATGGCTAACTTTGAACCAACTAGATGGAGATACACACACTTTGTTCACCACGGCAATACTTATTCAACAGAAAATCCATTTGATCATGAAATTGAATATGGAAATGATTTAAAAGAAACACCAAAGCGCTTAATTATAAATATAATTCCATTCTTGGATTTAATTTTCTTTAAAAAACATATTTCATTTGAAATTATTCAACATGCCCTAGGAATTAAAACAAAAGTTATGCAAGATAGCATTCCAGAAAATGCACAAGCAAAAGCAATTTTTATTTCAAGAATTTATGTTGTTATTTGGCTTTCAATTATCTCATGGTCTATACTAGTTTCTTCTTGGATGCCTTTATTATATTTTGTATTACCACAATTTTATGGAAAAACTTTACACAAGCTTGTTGCATTCACTCAGCACGCCGGTTTAGCTAGAAATATAAAAGATCATAGGGTTACATCACGTGAAATGTATTTAAATCCAATACTAAGTTTTTTATATTGGAAAATGGAATATCATTTAACTCATCATATGTTTCCAACAGTTCCGTCATATAATCTTGATAAGCTACACCATCATATAAAAGACCAGTTACCAAAGCCAAATGATGGATTAATTGATGCTTATAAAGAAATTATTCCAGCACTTATGAAACAAAAAGAAGATACAAGCTATTTTATAAAAAAAGAGCTACCTGAACCTCAAAATATTTAAAAAAATACTAAGTATGATTTTACTTACTTGTCCTATTTAGATAAGAAACTATATATAACGCATGGCAAAAATTACTTACTACACTCACGATAATAAAACTCACACAATTGATGTCCAAAACGGATTAACTGTAATGGAAGGTGCAGTCCAAAATGATATTCCAGGCATTGATGCTGATTGTGGAGGAGGAATGGCGTGTGCTACCTGCCACGTTTATGTCAAAGAAGAATGGTTAGATAAGCTTCCAGCAAAAGAGGATGGTGAAGAAGATATGCTTGATATGGCATTTGAACCAAAAAATAATAGCAGGTTGAGTTGTCAATTAATTGTCTCAGATGAGTTGGATGGATTGGAAGTAAATATTCCTTCAAAGCAAGGTTAAATGAATAAAACAGATGTATTAATTATTGGAGCAGGACCAACAGGTTTGTTCTGTGCTCATCAACTTGGAATTATAGGATTAAGTTGTGAGATAGTGGATAATCTTGATAAAGCAGGAGGCCAATGTATTGAGCTTTATCCTGACAAACCTATTTATGATATACCAGCAGTACCTGAATGTACTGGTGAAGAGTTAACTAATAATCTTTTACAACAAATTAAACCTTTCAATGTCAAATTTCATTTAAATGAAAGAGTAGAGGAATTAAAAAAAAACCAAAACAGATGGAATGTTAAAACTTCAGGTGGAGTAGAGTTCGACGTTGCAGCAATTGTAATAGCTGGTGGTGTCGGATCTTTTGAACCTAGAAAGTTTCCAGTAAAAGAGTGTGAAAAATTTGAAGGTAATTCTTTATTTTATTCAATTAAAGATAAATCAATATTTAAAAACAAAACCATTTCAATTTTTGGTGGAGGAGACTCAGCCTTAGATTGGGCAATTGAATTATCAAATACCTCTAAAGTAAATTTAATTCATAGAAGAGATGGTTTTAGCGGTGCAGAAGCAAGTGTTCAAAAAGTAAAAGAGCTTAATGAACAAGGAAAATTAAATTTATATACAAAGTATCAAATGGACTCAGTTTTAGGAGACAAAAAAATTGTTTCAGTAAAAATAAAACATGATGAAGGAGAAATTAAAGAAATTAAATCTGATTATGTGCTAGGTTTTTTTGGCCTAATCATGCAACTTGGTCCTATATTGGATTGGGGTTTAAATATTGATAAAAAAACGGTCCAGGTGAATACTGAAAACTTTGAAACAAATATTAATGGAATATTTGCTATAGGTGATATTTGCTCTTACCCAGGAAAATTAAAATTAATTCTTTCAGGGTTTCATGAGGGCGCACTTGCTGCAAGAGGTTGTTTTAAATATGCAAAACCAGATGAAAAATTAAGATTTGAATTCACAACAACTTCCAAAGCTGCACAAGAAAGACTTGGAATTAAAAAATGATAGAACTTTTTTCTGCTAATACTCCTAATGGATGGAAAATTAGTATTATGCTTGAAGAAATTGATTATGAATACAAAGTTACTCCTATTGATTTAGGTAAAGATGAACAATTCAAGCCAGAATTTATAAAGCTAAGTCCTTTTGGAAAAATTCCTGTGATTATAGATCATGATAATAATAAAAGTATCTTCGAGTCTGGTGCAATATTAATGTACTTAGCGGATAAAAGTGGAAAACTTTATAATGAAAAAGATAGACTAGTTATTAATCAATGGTTAATGGCTCAAATGGGTACTGTAGGTCCTATGATTGGTCAACATCATCAGTTTCATCACTATAATCCTGGTAAAAGTGAGTTTGGAGAAGAACGATATTTTAAAATTACCAAAAGAATTTATGGAGAACTAGATGCTAGATTAAAAGAATCTAAATTTCTTGCAGGTTCTGAGTATACAATTGCTGATATTGCAACTTGGCCGTGGATGGCAAGACACGAATGGCATGATATTGGATTGAAGAATTATAAAAATCTATCTAGATGGTATCAAGAAATAGCTGAAAGAGAAGCAGTTGTTAAAGGTTATGCTTTTATGGATAAGGAAGCTAAAATCCCAAAACTATAAAAATTTTATCCAAATAATCTATAAAGAGAACTTAGAATTCCGTAACCTGAAAATTCAATAACAACAATTATAATAATTATTAAAACTAATTTTTTGTTCATTTCAAAAATAAATATAGCAACAGCAAAACCCAAAAGAAAGGATAGTAAAAGTAAATATATTTTTTAGCAAATAGAAATGAGATTGAATTTTGCTTAGAAGATTTTTTTTTCATTTTTAGTCATCAGCATGAACTTTTTCCTCTTTTTCATGCTTTTCTTGTGCTGCAATAGTGTATTTAGCAACAGGTCTTGCCATTAATCTTTTTAATCCAATTGGCTCAGCTGTATCCAGACAATATCCGTAAGTATCTTCTCTAATTCTTCTTAATGCTTTATCAATTTCAGATATTAATTTAATTTGTCTATTTATTGCTTTCATTTCTACGTTGCTATCGATGTAGGAGTTTGCTTGATCAACAATATCAGCAGAAATATTATTATCATCCATTCCACCATTATAAAGAGCTTCATTATTAGCTTTGATTAGTTCTTTTTTCCATTCAGTTAGTCTCATTCTGAAATATACTTTATGTTTTTCACACATATATTTTTCAGTATCCTTAGGAACATAAGTTTTTGAAATTTTTATAGGACCTTTGGGTGCAACTTTAGCAGTAGTTGGTTTTGCTTTACTTACAACTTTAGTTTTTGGTTTTGATACTTTTTTCTTTGCTTTAGCAGTCTTTGGCATAGCTTAATTTTAATCGCTCGCAGTATATTCAGCAAATTAGGGGTGTCAAGCAAGCTTAATTGATATAAATAATTGTAAATGTACAATTATATTAAAAATTTAAATAATATTTTTTATATTTTTGTTACTTTACACCTTTTAATTTGGACACTAATTCCATCACTAACAAATCAAAATTTACCACTAGATACCATCGAAGCTTTAGCTTGGGGAAGTAATTTAGATTGGGGTTTTAATAAACATCCTCCAATGAGCGCATTTTTTTCAGAAGTATTTTTTCAAATTTTTGGACCACAAGACTGGTCTTATTATTTGCTTAGTCAGATTTTTGTTATTGTTTCGTTTTACTATGTATTTAAATTTTCTAAAGAAATATTTAACAACAACTCATTAAGTTTAATTTCAGTTTTATTAATAGAGGGAATTTATTTTTATAATTTCACAACGCCAGAGTTCAACGTAAATGTATGTCAGTTACCTTTCTGGTCATTAACTGTTTATTATTCCTGGAAAGTTTATAATGAAAAAGAAATTAAGTTTTTAGATTGTTTATTAGTCGGGTTATTTGCAGCATTTGGATTTTTATCAAAATATTTATTCCTTTATTTATTAGTCTCAATCGATCTTTTGTTTATTTACTTAATTTTTATTAAAAGAGAGAGAAAATTTGATTTTAAGTACCTTTTAACATTTGAGATATTTTTGATAGTACTTGTTCCTCATTTAATTTGGTTAAATAATAATGAATTTATTACTATTACTTATGGTTTAGCGAGAACTAGTTTAGAGCAATCTAGTTTATTGGATCATATAAAATATCCTATAATTTTTATATTTAAACAAGTTGGAATTTTAATTCCTTTTTTAATAATGGTTTTGCTATTGGTAAAAAAATTTCAAATTAGATTGAATTTAAAAGATAAAAAATTACTTTTTTTATTAGCTATAAATATTTTACCGATTGTATTAATGCTTATAACATCTTTTTTAACCGGTTCTAAAATAAGAACAATGTGGATGACACCTTTTTATTTATTTTTTGGAACTTTTTTTGTTTATTTATTTAAATCGAAAATAAACACCAGAAAGCTTAAAACTTTTATTTATAGTTTTGTATTCTTTTTTTTATTATCTCCAGCTATTTATGCTTATAATTCTATTTCAAAAGACAATAAAAGAACTGATTACTTTGGAAAAGATATTGCCGATCTAGTTGAAAGAAGATGGAATAAAAATTTTTCAAATGAAATTATGTATGTTGTAGGTGATGAATGGTACGCTGGTAATTTATCTTATCATTTAAGCGATAGACCAAAATGGTTTCTTACTATCGAAAAAAAAGTTGATCAATTGGATCCAACTGGTGGTCTGATTTACGTTGGAAACGCTGAAATACTAAAAAATTTATGCCCAGGTGAATTTGGAAAAATTGATAATCAAGGAATTTGCATGATTGGAATAAGAAAATAAATGAAAACGACATTACTAATTCCAATTTACAACGATAGAGAGTCTTTAAAAAAATTAATTGAAAATATTAATAATGAAGCTAAAGATTTGAAATCTGAAATATCAATTGTTGTTATAAATGATGCTTCGTCACAACAAATTATTGATAACTATCAAAACTTAGAAAATATTCATTCATTTGAAATAATAAATATGAGAGAAAATAGAGGTCATGCAAGATGTATTGCATCAGGTTTAAAATATATCTTTGAGAAAAAAGAATTTGATTTTGTAATTCCTATGGATGGTGACGGAGAGGATAGACCTGAAGAAATCAAAAATTTTATTGAGCTTTCTAAAAAAGTTGGGGATAAATCTATTGTAGGCGAAAGAGTAAAGAGATCAGAAAGTTTATTTTTTAAATTTTGTTATCAATTTCACAAATTTTTAACTTTAGCATTTACTGGCAAATCTATTAAATTTGGAAATTTTACTTGTTTATCAAAATCAACAATTAAAAAAATGCTAGATGAAAAGGCTACTTGGAATAGCTTCTCTGGATCACTTAAAAAAATTGAAAAGGATTTAATTTCCACACCTTCAATAAGAGGAAAAAGGTATTTTGGGCCATCTCAAATGAATTTCTTTAATTTATTAAAGCATTCACTTTCAATTATAAGTGTTTTTAGAAAAACTGTTCTTATTCGATCAGCTTTATTTATTATTTTTTATATATTGCTGATCAAAAGCTATGCCTCAGTAATCACTTCATTGCCCTTAGTTTTATTACTAATAATGATTTATTCAATTTCCAGTTTAGCTTTAAGAGAAAATATAGATGAATTAAATAATTCTTTAACAAACATTCATGAAATTGATAAAATAAAATAAAATGATTTGTTATTGACATAAAAATTTTTATTCTTTATCTTTATTTTTAGGGAGCAAGTCTGGTTGTGCTGACTTGTAAAACAAGGGACAACAAGTAAAAATATGAAGAATTTTTTTAGAAAAGTTGCCTTTGGCTTAAAACCAGATGAAAAAGCACCCTCTGATCCATTAGTTTGGGCTCAAAAACAAGTTGAGTCAATTCCAGAATTTAACTGGAAGGGCAAACATATCTATTCTGAAAAAGAAATGAGAAAGTATTGGATAACCCAAAGGGTTGAGGAAAATACTACATTAAGAAAAAAATATAAAAATGATCCAGAAGGTTTTAGGAGAGCTGAACGTAAATTAGAAGCTGATACTGGCAAACAGCTTTGGCCAGCTAATGAAATGTGCATCAGACATTCCGAAGCTTTGAGAAGCAATCATCCAGTTTTAGCTAAGCTTTGGTATTTTTGGGGCAATCATTTCACAATAAGTGACACACAAACATTGGGTTCGTACTCTACTGGAGCTTATCAAAGAGAATTTTTAAGAGCCAATATGGATAAAAATTTTGAGACAATGGTGACTGAAGCCACCCTTGCATGGCCAATGATTATGCACTTGGATAATAAAGATAATGTAGGTCCTAAATCTGAAAGTGGCAGATCAGAATGGAGAAAAAGAGAAAAAGAACCGGCTACAATTAATGAAAATCATGCAAGAGAACTAATGGAGCTTCATACTATTTCTCCAGATGGGGGTTACACTCAACAGGATGTAATTGAACTTGCAAAAGTTATGACTGGCTGGAGACCTAAGTGGACAAAGGGAAGAGATCATGGACATGATGTAAAATTTGATAGAGAAAGACATGAGCCAGGCAAGAAGCAGGTGTTAGGGAAAGTTTACAAAAGCGGAAAGAAAGGAATAAATCTCGCAATAAAAGATTTAGTTAACCATCCATCTTGTAGAGAGTTTATTGCAACAAAACTTTGTAGATACTTAATCACTGACGAACCCACACCACAAATGATTGCTCCAGTTATAAAAGCCTGGGAACAGTCAGATGGATTTTTACCAGAGGTTCATAAAGCTGTAATTAAAGTCGCATTTGAGCACACTGCTAAATATAGAAAATTTCAAAATCCAGAAAATTGGTGGCTTACAGCAATAAATATGTCAGGATCAACTTATGCATATCCAACTCAAGAGAAATTAATTGATAGTCATCCATTAGGCATCAAACCTTTTGGAGAAATTAGTTGGCAAGGATGGTTCTTAGAAGATTTAGGTTGTCATCCTTATAGACAAAAACAACCTAATGGATTTTCAGATCTTGAAAAAGACTGGTTATCAACGGAATTAATTATTAGAAGAATAATGTTCGCCAAAGAAGCTTTTCACAAATATAATGTGAAAGATCAAATAGATGACACCATTCATGAAAAAATAATTCGTAATAATTTTGATAATCCAGATAAAATTTTAAAAATTGTATCGAGAGCAAAAACTAACGAGGAAAAACATATTATATTATTTAACCTACCGGAGGTATTAAAAGCATGAAGATATCAAGAAGAGATTTTTTAAAAGGAACCGCAACTTCTTTATTTTTAGCTGGATTTAACTTCCCAGTTTTGGCCTCAACTTCCAAAAAGAAAAATTTAATAGTCATAATGCTTAGAGGAGGAATGGACGGCCTTTGTGCTGTTCCTGTTATTGGTGATAAAAATTTCGAAAAAATTAGAAAAGGTATTTTAATTGAAAATCCAATGAGACTTGATTCTGACTTTGCTTTACATCCCAAGTTAAGGGGATTTAGTGAATGTTGGCATGACAATACTGGTGCGATCGTTCATGCAACAAGTATTCCATATACAGCTCGATCACATTTTGAAGGACAAAATTTAATGGAGTCTGGTGGAAGAGTTCCTTATCAAGAAAAAACTGGTTGGCTTGGACGAGGAATGAATCTTGCAAATCTTAAGGCAGAAGGTTTAGCTTTGTCTTTGCCGATGCCATTATTATTAAGAGGTGTTCCTAAAAATGATAATTATTATCCAGCAGATGGAAGACTTCCAAGAGAAGAAACTCTTGAGCTTTTAAAATCAGTATACGCAGATAGTTCAGAAGAAGAATTATTAGATATGATGAATTTTATAAAAAAACGTAAAAATGAGCAGATGGGTGTGGGTTCAAGTTACGATAAAAGAAATAATAAAAATCTTGCAATGAAAGCAGGACAACTTTTATCAAATCCAAGTGGCCCAAGAGTTGCAGTGTTTGAAGTAAATGGTTTTGATACTCACGCTGCACAAGGTGGAATTAATGGTACTCATACTAGATGTTTAGTTGAAATGGATACGATTATTCAAAATTTAAAAATATCTCGAACAGCTTATGCAAATTCAATTATTTTAACTGTTACAGAATTTGGAAGAACAATTAAAAAAAATGGTGGAAACGGTACAGAGCATGGTTATGGAACAGCGGTATTCTTAGCCGGAGGTTTGGTGAAGAAAAGTCAAGTTCATACTGATTGGCCAGGACTAAAACGAAAAGAGCTTTTTGATGGTAGAGATTTAAATGCCACGATTGATGCAAGATCTGTTTATGCTTCTGCTATGTCTACAGTATTTGACTTAGATTTTAACAGAATCCAAAAAGAAGTATTCTTTGGAGACAAATTGCAAAATTTATCTGACAAGCTTTTTAAAGCTTAATTCATGAAAAAACTTATACTTATTATTTTCAGCTTAGTATTTTTGTCCAGTAATGCCAACTCTAATGAGTGGTTCAATCAAATGAAATTTAATAAATGGCTTTTAAAAAATGGCCACTCTCAATATTTAAAAAATGGAGGTGAACCGGTTGATTATTGTGCAACATTAAAAAAAAATAGTGCTAGCTGGTTACATGAGGAATGTGGAAATTATCCTGAGGGAAAAATGATAACGATGAACAATTTAGATATTAAAATTAAAAACAAAGCATTATCAGGTACCAATATTGCTTATCATTCAAACCCAAACAGAGATACCCTGATTTATTATTTATGGAAATACTCATATAGAGATAGAGGTGGACATTTAAAAGAGTTTAAACCTACAAATAATTCCTACGATTTTAAATTCAACTTAATTGAAGATGAATTTTTAAAAAAACAAATGAAAACCAAAGGCATCCTTAGTTATTTATATTATCAAGATGGTGAAGTATTAATTGACGAATTTTCTCCAAAAGAAAGACTGGGAGAGTTTTTGAATAATGAAACAAAATTTTATTCAATGTCGATGGGTAAGTCAGTAACTTCTTATTTAGTAGGCCACGCCATATGTGAGGGTTATATTGATGGAGTTGATGCAAGAGTAAATGACTGGCCTATAATAAAAGATTCACTTTATCATGATCAAAAATTAATTAATTTTTTAAATATGAATACTGGTGATCAAAAATATATCGATGAGTTTGAAGATGGTACTAGTAAATTAGGTGCATATGAAGATAGAGATATTGAAACAACAATGCGCTTATTCTTTAGAAATAAAAATACAAAAAAATCTAAGGAAAGATACAATTACAACGGATTTGTTACTCAGTTAATTTTAAACTATATGAAATTTAAAATCGGTGAAGATTATGATAAATTTTATAGCAAAGTTTTCAATGATAAAATAAAGATCAAAAATAGCATTCGTTATGGCTATACTAGTCTTCAAGAACATTTTGGAAATGGACATCCCAACATAATGGCAACAAGATTTGACTATCTTAGAATAGCAAAAGCTATAATGGATGATTATCAGAATGGCACTTGTGTTGGAAAATATTTAAAAGAGATTTACGAAAGAAGAATACCAAAAGGAAGTAAAGAAAAAGAAGAGCCCTTATTTAATCGTACAAAATCGTACGGGGGTCAATTTCATATGGATTTTCCAGGATTAAAAGACCAAATTATATTTGGTATGGGTGGCTATGGTGGGAATATGATTTTAATTGATGTAGAAAATTCAAGGATACTAGTTGTTAATTCACTTCATTATAATAATAAAAAATACAAATATAATCACAAAAAACTACTGTACGATCCATTTAAAAAAGGAAAAGGTTAAATGAAAAATATCTTAACAGTTATTTTTATATTAATATTTTCAACCTCTGCTTACGCAAATAAAAATAAAAATAAAAATACCTGGGACTATCCATTAACCGTTTATGAAGGTTGGGTAGTTAAAGGATCAGCAGATCATTACAAATTCAAATCAGATTTAAGAGAAGACAAAAACGTTTTAAAAGAATTTAAAAAAAATAAAGATACAGGAATTATTAGTTATCTATTATTTGAAAATGATAAAATTGTTATTGATGTTGCTGATATTCCTAAAAAAGTTAGCAGCGGGGAATACATAATTGATGGTTTGTTACCTTCACACTCAATGGGTAAAAGTTTAGTGTCTTATGTAACTGGGCACGCAATTTGTGAAGGCTACATTGATAGCATAAATGTAAAATTAAATGATTGGCCATTAATTAAAAATACTCTTTATCAAGATGCAGTACTACTTGATCTTCTAAATATGAAAGGTGGAGATCAAAAATGGGTTGGCGAAAGAAGAAACGTTGGTTCAGACAATAGGATTAAGGGTGTAAAGCCAGAAGAAAATGTAAATGTTATTGGACTTGAGAAAGTAATGAATAGATATCTAAAAGGTACAGAAAAAAGTAAATTAATTTATAACTATAGCGCCCTAACTACCAATGTAATTATGAACTATGTAAAATTCAAAGCAGGCGATGATTGGGACAAATTATTACATAAAGTATTTAATGAACATGTTAAAGTTAAAAACAGTGTTCAATTTCAAAAATCTAATAGAAAGTACGCTATAACAAAATTTAATTCTGCAAGATATTCTTTTTATGCAAATAGATATGATTATTTAAGAATTGCAAAAACAATGATGGAAGATTGGCATAACGATACTTGTGCAGGCAAGTATTTAAAAACAATTTATGAAAATAGAATTAAAAAGAAAGACAACGTAAAAGATTCAATCGATGTAGGTCTTTATACAAAATCCTATGGTGGCCAAATTCATTTTGATCTTTTTGGAATAAAAAAAGAAAGAAAAATTTTAGGATTAAGCGGATTTGCAGGACAAAATATATTGATTGATTTAGACAATAAGAGAATAATAGTTATTAGTTCATTATATAGAAATTATAATTGGAAAAAAATTGTTTACAAAAAAATCAAAAATAACAGTTAATGAAAAAACTTTTAGGCATTTTATTTGTTGGCTTGTTATTAAGTGGAAATAGTTATGCAAAAAAGTTTGTTAAACTTCCAAAAGATGTAGGTTCAGGATCTAAATTTTATAAAAGTTTAACCGGCAAAGGCTATAAGAAACACGGATTTCAAATTGTAAATAAAGAAGATGGACACCCAGTTAGAGCTGGAAACCAATCAATAAGATTTGAAGTGAGACAAGGAGATTGTGGAAAGGACTCGGATGGAGGTTGGAGTGATTGTAAAAATGATAGAGAACGTCATGAGTTAAGTGGTGGTGACAGCGCAATGTCTAGTGGAGAACATTGGTTTTCTTGGTCAATATATTTTCCAAAAGATCACCAAAACCTTTACCCATTGAGTAATGCATTTGGTCAATTTCATCAAAAAAATGGAAATCCAATATTTATGTTCAAAGAACTTCGAAAAGGATACACAATTGTAAGAACTATTACTGATAATGACTGGGATTATCACGAACAAAATTTGATAACTAATGATGAAGCTCTAGGTAATTGGTTTGATATATTGATAAATGCAAAATGGTCAAAAAAAGAAGATGGATTTTTTAAAATTTGGGTCAATGGTGACCTAAGATATGATTACAAAGGTCCAACAAAATCAAAATCTAAGGTTTATCAAAAGTTTGGTGTCTATAGGACAGGAATAACCAGATATTTAAATTATGTTAATATTGATGGAATTAATAAATGTTTTACTGAAAAAGGTTCTACAAATAAAGAAAATACTACTCTATTCAAATTAGAGAGAAAAAAATTTCCTGGACATAAAAATTCAATAAATCTTTTTAAAAAGTGCAATAATTATTATGATGTTAAGGATGTTCCAACAACAATAATCTATTTTGATGAAGTCAGAAGGGGAAAATCTAAAGAAAAAGTTGGTATATTTAATTAAATGAAAAAAATTTTAATCATTATTCTATCCCTTCTTTTACTTCCATCACATTCTTACGCTGTAAAATGGCATACAAATATGAAAAAGCAGGATAAGAAAGATTTTGCAAATTATGTTCTAAGAGCTCAGTCTAAAAATAAAATGGTTTTCAATATAAGAAATGTTCCTAATAGACCTGGTCTAATAAACTTTTTCGATAAAGTTGAAGATCATATGGGTGTTGCAGAAAAAGGAATTGAATTTAATTTAACATATTCTGATATAGGACATAAAGAAGATTGGAAAAGATGGGGTAAACCAGGTCATGCTCAGAGATTTCAAATTATGGAACCTTATAGACATACTACCAAGAAAGGTAAAACCAAGTGGTACAGAATAGGATATTTCTTACCAAAAGATGTTACAACTCCAAAACATAATTTATCACTATTTGATTTTAAAATGCTATATGGCAAAGGTGAAAAAACAGTAGGACCTTCTTTTAACTATTCTAATAGTAGTTTTATTTGGATATTTAATACTCCAAATTATGTAGTTGAAAGAATTAAAGGCGATGATTCTTATTATTTTGATTCTTATGTTGTTGATTTGGATCATAATTATTCTCCGCTTAAAGGAAAGTGGGTGAATATACTTATCAATGCAAAATGGGCTAAAGATGGATTTCTTCATTTGTGGATAGATGGTAAACTCAGATCAAGTTACTTTGGTGACATGATGGCTGGTGCCACAAGTGCAAGATTTAAGTTCGGACCTTACAGAAATCACATGGATGATGCTACTGACGTTGGGCTTAAGATAAATGATGCAATCATTCGTTACTCTAATGTCGGTAAGGCAGACAGTTGTGATGAATTATGGAATGGTTGTGATGAAATAACAGGTCAGTTAAAAAATCAATCACAAGTTCATGGTGCAATAGATGTTTCATTTTGTAGACCATTTCCTAATCAACCTGCTCAATGTAAAGGCCTTGGTTATAGAAAGGGTAGTCCTGCTCCTTTTTAATTAGGCTCTAATCGTTGGTAAACAATAAAAATCAGCTGTATCAATTTTAGAAGAATACTGTCTTCTCATATTCCATTTTTTATGAACACCTGCACTTGCAACACTTAAAGTAGATCTTCCATATCGATGATTAGTATTATCAATTGATCGCATTAAGCTATTTATCTTTTCATCCTTTTCAGAGGTAAATAAATTTGTTTTATCACTTGCATTTGATAATCCTGTTAGCATCACACCTGCTTTTTGATAACGATAACCATTTTTAAAAATACTTTCCAAAATTGAAACTGCTGTCTTAACTGTTTCAATACTGTTGTTTGTTGCAATTGGAAAATCAACTGTCTTTGCATTTGAATAATAACCAAAGTTTCTTTGGAAAGGACTGGTTCTAACAAATACTGTAATTGCTTTTGCAACTAACGACTCTGATCTGATTTTTTCAGAGGCATTTAAACAATAGTTTGCAACTGCTTCTTTTAATTCCTGGAACGTTTCAATTCTTTTTCCAAATGATCTTGAAACCACACAACTTTTTCTTTTGGTTGTGGTAGTCTCCAATCCAATACAAGAAATTCCTCTAAGCTCCATTGCAGTTCTAGAGCTTAAAACATTAGAAGATTTTTTGATCCAGGTATTAGATTTATTTTTTAATTGCTTAGCATTATAAATTCCATGCTTTTGATAAAATTTTGTAAGTTGTCTACCAACACCCCAGACATCGTTGATTTCAACTTTTTCTAAAATAGGATCTAAGTTTTCTATTCCAATTAAGCTTGTCACCCCTGATTGTTTTTTCTTTGCAATATGATTTGCAACTTTACTTAAAGTTTTTGTATTTGCTATTCCAATACTTGTTGGAATACCTGTCCACTGCAAAACTGTTTCTCTAATTTCTTTTCCAACTTTCTCTACTTCAGTATCAGGAAAGTTTGATAAATCTAAAAATGCTTCATCAATTGAATAAACTTCTATTTCTGAATTAAATCTTTTAAGAGTTCGCATCACTCTTCTAGATAAATCTCCATATAGAGAATAATTAGATGAAAAAACTTCAACTTTGTTTTTAAGAATAATATCTTTTGCTTTAAAATATGGTTCACCCATTTTAATTCCTAAAGCTTTTGCTTCATTCGATCTTGAAATGATACAGCCATCATTATTGGATAAAACAACAACAGGCTTTCTTCTTATTTTTGGATTGAACAATCTCTCACAAGAAACATAAAAAGAATTACAATCAATGAGTGCTATTTTTTTAGTACGTAGAATGGATGACATAAGTAACAACCCCCCAAATAAAAATATCTTGTTCTTCGTTAATTAAAATTCTGTCAGAAAATTCTTTAGATCCAGAAGTTAAAAATTTTTTATCTCTTTCTTGAACTAAAGTTTTAACTACAAGTTCATCATGAACATTTGCAATCACTGTTGAAAAATTTTTTGGTTTTAAACTTTTATCAACTACCAATAAATCACCATCGTTAATCCCAACATCAACCATAGATTTACCTTGAACCCTGATGATGAAAGTTGCTGGAACATTTCTAATTAAATGCATGTTTAGATCGATATCTTCTTCAATGTAATCTGTTGCAGGAGAAGGAAAACCAGCGCCTGCTTTATGTAGATAATATGGGATTGTTAGTTTCATGTTCTTGTTTTGTTCTAATTTATAGACCATTTATACAATACACTCAAGAGGTTGTATTTTGAGTCCGTAATTGAATCAAAAGTGAATCAAAACGTGAACATCGAAAACAACATTTGGTGGACATGTGGATAACTTTTACAATAAGTAGTCTTAAAGTGATTTAAAAAAGAAAATTATGATTTGTATTAAAGCCGATATTCCAGAAGAGTTAAACGAAATAGATGATGAATTAAAAGCAATTTATCATAGCAAAGATACTGTTTGTTTTTTCATATTAAAAACAAGAGAATTAAGAAATAAGTTTATAGAAGAAACCACGGGAATGAACAAAAGTGAAAGAGAAAAAGTTTACGAGACATATAACAAATAAGTAAAAATAAATTATGAACATTTTAGATTTTGTGATGGTTGGTTCTGATGATCATGAAAAATCAGGCGATTTTTATGATGCAGTCTTTGAACCTTTGAAATTAAAAAGAGTTTTGAAAACACAAAAATATCTTGGTTACGCCCATTCAAGTGATCCAGAGAAAGTTCAATTTTATGTAACACATCCTGTAAATGGAAAAGATGCAACGTTTGGCAACGGAACTCAAATAACGTTATTAGCAGATAATAAAGAAGCTGTTGAAAAATTTTATGAAATTGCAATCTCAAAAGGTGCAACAGATGAGGGAGCTCCAGGAGTGAGAAAAGATGGAAATTATTATGGATATATTCGTGATTTAGATGGAAATAAGATTGCAGCTAAAAGTATTTTAAAATAAAAAAGGAGTTATATGAAATTAAATTGTCATTGTGGAGCTGTAGAGGCAGAAATTAATGCTACAGTTAACGAATTAGCAAAAATTGTTAGATGCAACTGTTCTATTTGTAAAAGAAAAAATGCAACAATGGGGATGGTTAAAAATGAAGATTTTAAAGTTACTAAAGGAGAAGATAAATTAAAACTTTATCAGTATCATACTAAAGTTGCTAACCATTATTTTTGTATAGAATGTGGAATTTATACGCATCACAATCCAAGAAGTGCACCTGCTATGACTGGTTTTAACTTAGGTTGTGTAGACGAAGTTAAAGTAGAAGATTTAAAAGAAGTAGTAAACTTCGATGGTTTAAACCATCCGATGGATCAAGAAAAATAAAAGTTCAATGAAATTAGCGGAAGAGTGTTTTAAGAAAGTTAAAAAAGATTGTTTTAAATTTATTAAATCACAAGAAACTACAACTGAAAAGTTTGGCAATAAAGAGGGGATGATCAAAAATTATTTAATCCCAATATGTTTTTGGATTGCAAAAAAAGCAGATAACAAAAAACCTTACTTTGTTGGTTTAGCTGGAGGTCAAGGAACAGGCAAAACAACAATAAGCTCAATAATAAAGGTAATATTGGAAAAGTATTTTAAATTGAAAGTATTCAAAATCTCTATTGATGATTTTTATAAAACTAGAAAAGAAAGAATAGCTTTATCAAAAAAAGTACACCCAATGTTACTTACTAGAGGCGTTCCCGGAACTCATGATATTAATATGATGTTAGATTTCTTTAAGAAATCTAAAGCAAAAAAATTTAAAAATATGAAATTGCCAAATTTTAATAAGGCAATTGATGACAGATTTCCTAAAAATAAATGGAACAAAATTAATAAAAGACCAGATGTTATTATTTTTGAAGGATGGTGTGTTGGGGCAAGAGCAGAAACTAACAAGACATTAAAAAAATCTATTAATTCGATGGAAAAAGCTAATGATAATAAATTAGTTTGGAGAAAATATGTAAATCAACAACTAAAAACTAAGTATAACAAGTTATATTCTCAGTTAAATTGCATGATTTACTTAAAAGCAAAAAACTTTAGTTTATTACAAAAGTGGAGATTAAAGCAGGAACACAAACTATGGTTAAAAACAAAGAAAAAAGGTGGTCATAAAATAATGAGTAAAGGGGATGTGATTAATTTTATGCAAACTTACCAAAGAATTACTCAAAACATGTTCAAAAATATGCCTAAATATGCATCTATAATTTTAAATTTAAATAGTAACCATCAAATTAAAACTGCTGTATATAAATCGAAATGAAAAAAATATTTATCATAGTTATCACATCAATATTATATTTTAGTAATGCTTTTGCAGTTACGCTTCTTGATGCATTAAATCAAACCTATAAAAATAATATTCAATTAAATGCTGAAAGAGAAAATATTAAAGTTTCAGAGGAAGATGTGAATATTGCAAAAGCTGATTACAAACCTTCTCTAATTGTTAAAGGATCAAAAAGTTTTGAAGATACAAATAAATTAACTAATCAAAGTGGAGGTGATGCAAGTGTAACTGATGTAGATCCATTCACTACTTCAATTAAATTAGAACAAACATTGTTAGATTTTGGTAGAAATCTTACACTTCAAAAAAATATAACTGCTTTAGATTTAGCAAAAGCTCAGTTAGTTAAAAAAGAACAGGATATTTTACATAAAGCAATTGATTCATTCACAAACTTAATTCTTGCTAGAGAAACGATTGATATTAACGCTAAAAATTTAAATCTTTTAATTAGACAAGTTGAAAATGATAAAATTAGAAGAGACAGAGGTCAAATTACAAATACTGATTTGGCACAATCTGAATCATCGCTTGCAGGTGCTCAAGCACAATTTGCTAAAGCAAAAAGTGACTTATTAATCAGTAAACTTAATTATGAGAATATAATTGGTAAAATCAGCGATCCAAATCAATTACAAAAAAATTCAAATGCGATAGTTAGTATTCCAAGTACTTTAAACGAGGCAATTAATCTTTCAAAACAAAATAACCCTGATATTCAAATAGCAAAATTTGATTTAGCTAAAGCGGAGAAAGAATTAGCAATTTCAGAGTCAGATCTAAAACCAACTGCTTCTTTATCTTTAGAAAGATCTTATACAGAAGACCTTAGTTCAACTTATGATGAGAGAGAAAAAGATATTTTAAAAGCAGAGATTAGCTGGCCTTTTTATTCAGGAGGAAAAAAAAGATCAACTATTAGTAAAAATTCAAATTTAACTACAAGAAAAAGATTATTGTTGGATGATGCTGTAAGAACAAATGAAACTAATGTAGCAAGTGCATGGTCTAGTCTGGAATCTTCTGAAAGTTTTTTAAATTCAGTTAGAGTTCAAGTAAATGCTGCTGAAATAGCTAATGAAGGAATAGCTGCAGAATATGAAAGAGGTTCGAGAACAACTTTAGATGTTATCCAATCTAATGCTTTATTACTTTCAGCTCAAATTTCTCTAGCAAGTTCAGAGAAAAACTATCTAATGGCTCAATACAATCTGCTTAAGGCAGTAGGTTTGTTAAACAGCCAATATCTAAAACTTAAGTAATTATTTGATTTTTAGGGGTAAAAAATAAATATATTGCTAATGAGAACAAAATGTGTACATTTATTCCATGATTCGAGTGTTAAAAAATTTAAAAAAAGAGGCAAAAAATGACGAAAAATAACCTAAAAGTAGTTAAATCTACTAAAGATCAAGAAATGGACGTTAAAGAAAAGAACAAAGCGTTAGACGCTGCGATAGCTCAAATTACAGATAATTTTGGAAAAGGCTCTGTAATGAAGCTTGGTGAAAAGAGAGCGATGGATATTGAGTCTGTATCAACAGGTTCTTTAAGTCTTGATTTAGCTTTAGGTATCGGCGGATTACCAAAAGGAAGAATTATTGAAGTTTATGGACCAGAGTCATCTGGAAAAACTACATTAGCATTACAAGTTGTTGCTGAAGCTCAAAAATCTGGAGGCATTTGCGCATTTGTTGATGCAGAGCATGCATTGGATCCAGTTTATGCAAAAAAATTAGGAGTAAATACTGAAGAACTTTTAATTTCCCAGCCAGATACTGGTGAACAAGCATTAGAAATCGCTGATACACTAGTAAAATCAGGCTCTATTTCAGTAATCGTTATCGACTCTGTTGCAGCTTTAACTCCAAAAGCTGAAATTGAAGGAGAGATGGGAGACCATCATGTTGGTCTTCAATCAAGATTAATGAGTCAGGCTTTAAGAAAATTAACAGGTTCAATTTCAAACACAAATACGATGATGATTTTCATTAACCAAATTAGGATGAAAATTGGAGTTATGTTTGGAAGTCCAGAGACAACATCAGGTGGTAATGCACTTAAGTTTTACTCATCTGTAAGAATGGATATTAGAAGAATTGGTGCCATCAAAGATAAAGACGAAATTATTGGTAACTCTACAAGAGTGAAGGTAGTTAAGAATAAAGTAGCGCCACCATTCAAAGTTGTTGAGTTTGACTTGATGTATGGAAGAGGAATTAGCAAGATGGGTGAACTAGTCGATCTTGGTTCTAAAGCAGATATAATTGAAAAATCAGGAGCATGGTATGCTTATAAAGGTGAGAAGATTGGTCAAGGTAGAGAGAATGCTAAGACTTATCTAGCTCAAAATCCTAAAGTTGCTGCAGAAATTGAAATGGCAATTAGAGAAAAAGCAGGTGTGATTTCTAAGAAAATAGAGGGAAATCCAATCGATCCTGAAAAATTGGAGAAAGAAAAGAAAGTAGCTGAAAAAGAAGAAGCTGAAAAAGTAGAAGCTACCCCTCCATCTAAAAAGAATTAATAGGTCATCTTTATTAATAAAAGGCGCTTAATTTAAGCGCCTTTTTTCCCTTCGATATCTAGACATAGAATAAAAAAGCTGTATTTTAAAAATATGGCAGACAAAACACTCAATGAAATAAGAAATACTTTTTTAAAGTATTTTGAAAAGAACGATCACAAGATTGTGGAGTCTAGTAATTTGGTTCCAAACAATGATCCCACATTGATGTTTGCAAATTCTGGAATGGTCCAGTTTAAGAATGTATTTACTGGATTAGAAAAAAGAGATTATGTGAGAGCCACAACATCACAAAAATGTGTAAGGGCAGGTGGTAAGCATAATGATTTAGAAAATGTTGGTTACACACCAAGACACCATACATTTTTTGAAATGTTGGGAAACTTTTCTTTTGGTGATTACTTTAAAGAACAAGCAATTCACTATGCTTGGAACTTAATAACTAAAGATTTTGGAATAGATAAAAATAGACTTTATGTAACTGTGTTTCATGAAGACGATGAAGCCTTTAATTTTTGGAAGAAAATAGCGGGTTTTAGCGATGATAGGATTATAAGGATAGCAACTTCTGATAATTTTTGGTCAATGGGTGAGACAGGTCCATGTGGCCCTTGCTCAGAAATCTTTTTTGATCATGGTGATCATTTACCTGGAGGATTACCAGGCTCTAAAGATGAAGATGGAGATAGGTTTATAGAAATTTGGAACTTAGTATTCATGCAATTTGAACAAGTTTCAAAAGATAAAAGAATAAATCTTCCAAAACCATCTGTTGATACCGGAATGGGACTTGAGAGAATTGCTGCTTTACTACAAGGCACTCATGATAATTATGAAACAGATCATTTTAAAAAAATAATTAATTCAGCCTCTGAAATTGTAAAAGTTAAATCAGATAAATCTAATCTTTCAAGTTTTAGAGTAATAGCTGATCACTTAAGAGCAAGTTCATTTTTAATTGCTGAAGGAGTTTTACCATCAAATGAGGGAAGAGGATATGTCCTTAGAAGAATTATGAGAAGAGGGATGAGACATTCCCATTTACTAGGATCTAAAGAACCAGTTTTTTATAATTTGTTTGACACTCTTAAAAATGAAATGTCTGGAAACTATCCAGAGCTAGTTAGAGCCGAGTCTTTAATCAAAGAAACTTTAAAAATGGAGGAAGAAAAATTCTTAGTTCTATTAGATAGAGGAATAAAAATTTTAAATGATGAAATATCTAAAATAGATAAAGTGTTACCTGGTGAAGTAGCTTTTAAATTATACGACACCTATGGTTTTCCATTAGATCTTACCGAAGATATTTTAAGAAACAAATCAATGTCAATTGATACTGAAAAGTTTCAATCTTTAATGAAGGAAAGTAGAGAACTTGCTAAGAAAAATTGGAAAGGTTCTGGTGATGCAGCTGTTGAGGATATTTGGTTTGGAATAAAAGATAAATTAGAAGCAACTGAATTTTTAGGATACGAAACTAATCAAGCAGAAGGTGTCGTGCTATCTCTTTTAAAAGACAATAAAGAGATAGATCAGTTAAAAGAAAATGATGAGGGAATGATTATAGTAAATCAAACTCCTTTCTATGGAGAGTCTGGAGGTCAGGTTGGTGATACTGGTGAAATAGTATCAAATGACTTTAAATTTGAAGTAACCGATGTCCAAAAAAAACTAGGAGATTTATTTGTCCATTATGGAAAGGTTAAGAGTGGATCTATTAAACTTCAGGAAAGTGTAGAGCTAAAAATTGATGTGGAAAGAAGAGATAATACTCGTGCTTATCACTCAGCAACCCATTTATTACACGAGTCCTTAAGAAGAGTTCTAGGTACTCATGTAACTCAAAAGGGATCTTTAGTAGAGCCAAGCAGGCTACGATTTGATTTCAGCCATATGAAGCCAATTTTGAATGAAGAAATTGATAAAATAGAAGAATTTGTAAACACAATGGTGTCTAAAAAATCTGAGGTTAAAACTAGATTAATGACACCTGATGAGGCAGTTGAAAATGGTGCTCTAGCATTATTTGGTGAAAAATATGGAGATGAAGTAAGAGTTCTTTCGATGGGAGATGAGGACGGTAAGTATTTTTCTACTGAATTATGTGGTGGAACACATGTCAAAAACACTGGAGATATTGGTAAATTTAAAATTGTCAGTCAGTCCTCAATTGCTGCAGGTGTTAGAAGAATTGAGGCTTTGAGAGACAAACAATTAGAGCAATATTTAAAAAATAAAGAGAAATTATCAAACCTATCTGCAGAAAAAGATGAGGAAACAATTAAAGATTTAAGTCAGCAAATTATAAAACTTGGTGGAAAGCCAAGTTTAGAAGAAGCTGATCAAAAAACTTTAATTAAAAATTTAACTAAACAATTAGAAACTATCTCAGTAAATAAAATTTTAGAGGATAAATCTAAAAATATTATTAAAGACGAAGAAATTAATGGAGTTAAGTTAAGACTTCAAAAAATAGATGGATTACCTCCAAAAGAATTAAGAAAACTTGTAGATAATGGTAAAAAAGATTTAGGCGAAGGTATTGTGGTTGTATTTGCAAATAAAGATGACAAGGTTGGATTAGCTGTTGGAGTAACAGATAAATTAACAAGCAAATTTGATGCAGTTAAATTTGTAAAAGTTGGATCTGAAATAATTGGTGGTAAAGGTGGTGGTGGAAGAAAAGACTTTGCCCAAGCTGGCGGACAAGACAAGTCAAAAATTGAAGAAGCTTTTGAAAAGCTTAAGGGTTTAGTTTAATTTCTTTTTTAAATTACCATCAATTTCATCTAAAAATTGATTTGTAGTTAAGAATTTACTATTTGGACCTACAAGAATTGCTAAATCTTTTGTCATTGATCCACTTTCTACACACTCGATACAAACTTTTTCTAAAGTTTGTGCAAATTTGATTAGCTCTTCATTAACATCTAATTTACCTCTGTGAGCTAATCCTCTAGTCCAAGCAAAAATTGATGCAATAGGGTTTGTTGAAGTTTCTTTTCCTTGTTGATGCATTCTATAATGTCTAGTTACTGTTCCGTGTGCAGCCTCTGCTTCCATTACTTTTCCGTCTGGAGTTAATAATGTACTTGTCATTAATCCTAAAGATCCATAACCTTGTGCCATAGTATCTGATTGCACATCTCCATCATAATTTTTACAAGCCCAAATATATTTTCCACTCCACTTCATTGCACATGCAACCATATCGTCAATTAATCTATGTTCGTAAGTTAAATTATTTTTTTCAAATTCACTCTTATATTCTTTTTCAAAAATTTCTTGGAAAATATCTTTAAATCTTCCATCGTATTGTTTTAGAATTGTATTTTTTGTAGACATATAAACAGGCCATTTTTTAATTAAGCCATAGCTAAAACAAGATCTTGCAAAGTCTTCTATAGATTTATCTAAATTGTACATTGATAGAGCCACACCAGGACCTGTAAAATTAAATACTTCATATTTAATTTCATCTTTTCCATCTTCTGATGTCCACTTCACTTCCATTTTTCCTTTTCCAGGAACTTTAAAATCTGTTGCTCTATATTGATCACCAAAAGCATGTCTTCCAATAATGACTGGATCAGTCCAAGAGGGAACAAGTTTTGGAATATTTTTACAAATAATTGGTTCTCTAAATACTGTTCCTCCAATTATATTTCTTATGGTTCCGTTTGGAGATCTCCACATTTTTTTTAAATCAAATTCTTCTACTCTTGCTTCATCAGGGGTAATCGTTGCACACTTTATGCCAACACCAATTTTTTTGATTGCGTTCGCAGAGTCGATAGTAATCTGATCATCAGTATTATCTCTGCTTTTCATGCCTAAATCGTAATATTCGATACCAAGATCTAAATATGGGAGGATTAATTTATTTTTGATGAACTCCCATATAATACGAGTCATCTCATCGCCATCCAGCTCAACAACTGGGTTTTTTACCTTGATTTTGCTCATTAAATAAAAATTATCTTATTAATTGAATTTGATCGTTTTATATACATATTAATCGAAAATTAGCAAATAGAAGAATATGTTTAGTAAGATATTTCCGAAGATTCACACAGAAGGATACAAGTTTATAGTAATAGCTGTATTCATAACTATCATTTTTCTAATTATAAATAATTTTTTAGGATTAATAGGAATATTACTAACTGTCTGGGTTTATTATTTTTTTAGAGATCCAGAAAGAACAATTATAGGTGACGATAGTTACCTAGTAAGCCCTGCAGATGGAGAAGTGATTAAAGTTGAAGAGGTAGATGGTCCAAAAGAACTTGGACTAGAAAATAAAAAATTTAAAAAAATAAGTATTTTTATGAACGTCTTTGATTGTCATGTAAACAGAACACCGTGCTCAGGTATTGTTGAAGATATTTTATATAAACCAGGTAAATTTTTAAATGCATCTTTAGATAAAGCAAGCGAAGACAATGAGAGAAATTATTATAAAATTAAAGATAAGCATGGGAATGATATTGTAGTCGTTCAAATAGCTGGACTAGTTGCAAGAAGAATAGTTTGCGAAACAAATAAAAATCAGGAATTAAATCAAGGTGATAGAATTGGTATGATCAGATTTGGTAGTAGAGCAGACGTTTATTATGAAAATTATGAACCACTAGTTAAAGTTGGTCAAACAGCAATTTCAGGAGAAACACTGCTGGCTAAAAATTAATTTATGGAACAGCCAAAAAATAATTTAAAAATTGTTACAGATAAAAAGACTAACACAAGAGTGATTTTACCTAACATGCTAACTCTTATTGGGGTTTGTATAGGTTTGTCATCAATAAGATTTGCATTAGATGGAAAATTTGAATTTGCAATTATAGCAATTATGTTTGCTGCTCTTATTGATGGATTAGATGGAAGAATAGCAAGATTAATTAAAGGAACATCAAAAGTTGGTAAAGAACTAGACTCTCTTACGGATATGATAAGTTTTGGAGTAGCCCCAGCATTTATTATGTATTTCTGGAAACTAAATACACTTGGAAGATTTGGATGGTTGTTATGTTTAATATATGTAATTTGTGTTGCATTACGTTTGGCTCGTTTCAACGTAAATACAGATCAAGCACCTTCTTGGAGAGATAATTTTTTTGAAGGAGTTCCATCTCCAGCAGGAGGTATCTTAGTTCTAACTCCATTAATTTTTAGTCTTACAAGCTTCGATTTTATAAATATAAATTATGACATTGTTGTTCCAGTTTTTTTTATTGCAACATCTCTATTATTGATCAGTAAATTTCCAAGTTATTCATTTAAAAAAATCGTAATTCAAAGAAAAGCAACCATTTTTCTTTTATTTGGAATAGTTTTATTTTTTGGATTACTCTTAATATATCCATTTAACGTTATATCTATTAGTGCAATTATATACTTAGGTATGCTTCCAATTAGTTTTTTTCATTATCAAAAATTAAAAAAACTAAACGAAGATCAGAATTATAAAGATGAAGATGATGATCTCGAAGATATTTTGTAATGAAAAAAAATGTCATTGTATCATTAGCTGATTCAAATTATTTCCCTTTATTAAATGAGCTAATAGACTCTATAAAAAGATTTAAAGAGAGCTCTGAATTAGCAATATGTATTTTAGATGCTGGTTTATCAGATGATCAAAAGACTGAATTATCATCAAAAGTAGATGAAATAAAATCAGCAGAATGGGATATAAAAGTTCCAGATAATAAAATTAAAGGACGCGAATGGTTAAAGAGCCAAGTATCTAGGGCTTTTTTACCTAAATATTTTCCAAACTATGAAAAATATTTATGGATTGATTGTGATGCTTGGGTCAATGATTGGCAATCAGTTGAGCTTTATTTTAAAGCTTGTGAAAATGGTAAATTAGGAATTACACAAACTATCGGACCAGGTTACAAGATTACTTCTAGAGTAAATTGGGTTTTCGGAAAACTAGCAATTATTAAATCTCAAAATTTTAAACACGCAATTAAATCCAATATTAGTTTAGAAAAAGCTAGAAAGTTAGCCTTTTCTCCTCATATCAATATTGGTGTTTTTTCTTTGGAAAAAAATTCAACCTGCTGGAATTCATGGCAGGAAAATTTAAAGCAAACACTTAAAGGTGGAGAAATATTTGGCTCTGAACAATTAGCGATGAATATGTCTGTTTATGTTGATAATGTCGAAACTGAATTTCTTCCTTTAAACTGCAATTGGATCACTAGTAACCTTTTGCCAAAATTTGATGAGGATAAAGATACATGGGTAGAGCCTTATTTACCTAACTATAAAATTGGAATTATGCATTTAGCTGCTGGTATCTGGAAAGATAAAGAAGATATGAGACTTAACAAGAGTATTAAGATAGATATTCAAACTCTTACAGGTAAAATTTTAAATAAAAGTTTAAGATTTAATAATTAATTGAAAAAAAATAAAATATCCAAGAACTGGGTTAACAAGCAGCGTAGGGATATCTATGTGAGACAATCTAAAGTAGATGGGTATCGCGCTAGATCAGCTTACAAATTAATTGAAATTGATGAAAAATTTAAAATTTTTAAAGGTGGATTATCAGTAATTGATATCGGCGCAGCTCCAGGTAGCTGGTCACAATATGCTCTTAAAGCAGCTAAAAGTGGAAAATTGATATCTATAGATTTAAAAAAAATGGAACCCATAGGTAATAGTGTTCAAATCCAAGGAGATTTTACTGAAGAAAAAACTCAAGAAGAAATTAAAAAAAATATAAACGGCAAAGTTGATGTCGTAATGTCTGATATGGCCGTAGATACAACCGGGATTAAAAATATAGATTCAATACAAACTGGAGAACTGTGTAAAGAGGCAATGTTTTTTGCTAAAGATTTAATGAAAGAAAATGGATATTTTATTTCAAAAATTTTTATGGGAGGAACATTTAACGAAATCGTCGCAGAGGGAAAAAAATATTTTAAAGAAGTTAAGGTTTTTAAACCAAAATCTAGCAGAAAAGATTCAAAAGAAAGTTTTATAATTTGTAGAAAAATCAGATAGAGACTTTTAATTTAAAAGGAATCGTATATAAAAGATCATGGTTCCCATAAAAGAAGCACTTACCTTTGATGATGTTACATTAGCTCCAAAGTATTCAGAAATCTTACCTTCTGATGCAGACACTAGCGTATCTTTAACAAAGCATTTGAAACTTAAAATTCCACTTTTATCATCTGCAATGGATACGGTTACAGAAAGCAGAATGGCAATAGCTGTAGCTAAGGCTGGTGGAATTGGAGTAATTCACAGAAACCTTGATATAAAAAAACAATTATCAGAGATAAAAAAAGTAAAAAAACAAAAACTAATTGTTGGAGCAGCTGTAGGTGCAGCACCGAATGAATTTATTAGAGCTAAAGAAATAATTAAAGAAGGTGTAGATTTAATCGTAGTAGACACAGCACATGGCCATACAAAGAAAGTTGCCGAAATAATCAAATATATAAAAAAAATAAAAACTAACAAAATTGCTTTGTGCGCAGGAAATATTGCAACACCAGAAGCTGCAAAATTCCTAATAAAGTTAGGAGTGGATATAATTAAAATTGGTATAGGGCCAGGTTCTATTTGCACAACAAGATTAGTTGCTGGAATAGGGGTTCCTCAATTAAGCGCAATTTTAGCTGTAAGAAATGGTTTAAAGAATAAAAATGTTAAAATAATTTCAGATGGGGGAATAAAATATTCTGGTGATTTAGCAAAAGCTTTTGCTGCAGGAGCAGATGCTGTAATGATAGGTTCATTATTTGCAGGTACAAACGAAACCCCAGGAAAATTAATAAAAAAAAATGGACAGCTTTTCAAAAGTTTTAGAGGTATGGGTTCTGTTGGAGCTATGAACAAAGGGTCGGCTGATAGGTACTTTCAAAAAAAACAAAAAGACTCCTCAAAATATGTGCCTGAAGGTGTTGAAGGTTTCGTAAAATATAAAGGAGATGTTGGGAGTATTATTTATAAATTAATTGGTGGATTGAAATCTTCTATGGGCTATCTTGGATCAAAAACAATCATTAAATTAAGAAATAAACCACAATTTGTGAAAATTACAAAAGCTGGATTTTATGAAAGTATGGTTCATAATGTAGATGTAGTAAAAAATGATAGTAAATATTAATGAGCAAATTTTTTAAAATTAATAGGATTAATACTTTTAACTGCTTCTTTTAATAGCACTTCTTTTAGTAAAGAAAATTTTTTTAATGAAGCTTTAGAATTATTTAAAAAAGAAAAATATGAAGATGCGCGTTTTCTATTTGAGAGAAATATTGTTTTTAATCCAAAAGATGCAAACTCATATTTATATTTAGCAAAAATTTATAACCAAGAAGAAAATCAAAGAAAAGAAGAATACAATTTAGAAACGACACTTTTAATTGAGCCTGATAACGAAGAAGCTTTATTAATGTTAATGAAAATTGCTTTAAAAAAATCTAATTATGAAAAAGTCAAAGATCTTTCAGATAAGTTTGTAAAAGTTTGCAAAAATTTATGTGATGAAAACAAAGATATTCAAGAGTCATTAAAAAATATAGAACCTGAAAATAATGAGTCTTGATCAAAATCTTAACAAAATCTTAATAATAGATTTTGGTTCTCAATTTACTCAATTAATTGCAAGAAGAGTAAGAGAATTAGGTGTGTTTTCAGAAATAGTTAGTCACAAAAAAATAAAACTAAAAGATATAAATAACAGTATTAAAGGAATAGTATTATCTGGAGGTCCATTAAATGTTTATCAAATAAATAAGTATTCGTTTGATAAAAAAATTTTACAACTTGATCTACCAGTACTTGGAATATGTTTTGGACATCAAATTTTATCAAAACTTAACGGTGGTAGGGTAAAACAATCAAAACATAGAGAATTTGGCCTAGCTAATGTTTATAAAAAAAATAACAGTCTTTTAACAACTAATTTTTTTCAAAATAAAAAATCTAAACAAGTTTGGATGAGCCATGCTGATCAAGTTTCAAAACTTCCTAAGAATTTTAAGGTTGTTGCATCAAGCACTAATTCAAAATTTGCAATTGTTGAAAATAAAATTAAAAAATATTATGGAGTACAATTTCATCCTGAAGTAACTCATACAGAGAATGGAAAAAAATTAATAAGTAATTTCATTTTTTTAATTTGTAAAATTAAAAGAAATTGGTCTTCTAGGGATCAAAAAAATCAGCTTATTAAAGATGTTAGAAAACAAGTTGGTGATAACAAAGTTATTTGTGCTTTATCAGGAGGTGTGGATAGTAGCGTAGTCGCTCAATTGCTGAATAAAGCTATTGGTAAAAAACTTTATTGTATTTTTGTAAACACTGGCCTTTTAAGAAAAAATGAGGAAGCACAAGTAGTTCAAACTTTTAAGAAGCGTTTAAAAATGAATTTAATTTATGTAAATGCTGAAAAGGAATTCTTAAAAAAATTAAAAAATGTTTCTGATCCAGAGAAAAAAAGAAAAATAATCGGCAATTTATTTATCAAAATATTTGAGCGGTATGCTAAGAAAATCAAAAATGTTAAATTTTTAGCTCAAGGAACTCTTTATCCAGATTTAATTGAAAGTAAATCTGTTACTGGTAGCCAAACTTCTAAAATTAAATCACATCATAATGTTGGTGGCCTACCAAAAAAAATGAATTTAAAATTAGTAGAACCACTAAAATTCTTATTTAAGGATGAGGTAAGAAAATTAGGATTAGAGTTAAATTTAAGTAAAGAAATTATTTCAAGACACCCTTTTCCTGGACCAGGCTTGGCGATTAGAATGCCAGGGATTATAACTAATGAAAAAATTAAAATTTTAAAAGAAGCTGATTATTATTTTATTCAAGGCTTAAAAGATCACGGTCTTTATCATAAAATTTGGCAAGCATATGCAGCATTGCTGCCAGTTAAAACTGTAGGAGTAATGGGAGATAATCGAACTTATGAATATTTATGTTTATTAAGAGCAATTACATCTGAAGATGGAATGACAGCTGATTATTACGAATTTAAAAAGTCTTTTATGCAATCGATATCAAATAAAATAGTAAATAGCATACGGGGTATTAATAGAGTTGTTTATGATGTAACTTCAAAACCACCTAGTACTATTGAATTAGAGTAATGTGTGATGAAAAAAATTTGGTTAGCTTCCTATCCACGTAGTGGAAACACTTTATTAAGAACAATTTTAAACCATTGTTTTAATTTAAAAAGTGCTAGTTTCTATTTCTCTGATTTTAAAGGAAACGAAAAGGTACAAAATGAAGTTGGTCATATTGAGCATTCACAAAAAGGAATCGTTCATTTTCCTAATGGTGCTTTACCATTGGTAAAAACTCATGAGCTGAACAAAGATACAAGTAAAGCCATTTATATTATAAGAGATGGTAGATTTTCGGCGCATAGTTTATGGAATTTTTGGAACAAAAAAATCTCAATTGAAGATGTGATTAAAGGAAAGCATAGATTTGGCACTTGGAGTGATCATGTAAATTCTTGGAATCCAACATTAAGATCAGATACTTTGTTAATTAAGTATGAAAGCATGTTAAAGGATCTAAATCCAGTTTTGATAAGCCTGAGCGAATTTTTGAAAAAAGATATTATTAAAAAGAGTATACCATCTAGGGAGAGTTTAGCTAAAAATGACGGAAGGTATATTCGACTTAAAAATAACAATGAACAAATTTTCTCAAAAGAAATAATGGGAATTTTTGATGAAATTAATAAATCTACAATGGAAAACTACGGATATTTTTAAAAAAAATTCAATTTTTTTATTGATTAAAATTTATAAATGTAATTAATAATTTTATGAAATATTTACATACAATGATTAGAATTAGCGATGTTGATGCATCTCTCAAATTTTTTTGTGAAGGTCTTGGACTTAAAGAAACAAGAAGAATGGAAAATGAAAAAGGAAGATTCACATTAATTTTTCTTGCTGCACCAAATGATGAAAAAGCAGAAATAGAATTAACTTATAATTGGGATGGTGATGAGCTTGGAGAAGGTTCAAGAAATTTTGGCCATCTTGCCTATAGAGTAGATAATATTTATGAAACTTGCCAAAGATTAATGGACATGGGTTATACTATTAGTAGACCTCCAAGAGATGGTCATATGGCTTTTGTTAGATCACCAGACAAAATCTCAATTGAAATACTTCAAGAGGGAAATCTAGAACCTAAAGAACCTTGGGCTTCAATGGAAAATACCGGCTCTTGGTAAGTCGATGAAAAAAAAAATTTTAGATTTAATTAAAAAAAAAAATAAACAAAAAATTGTAAGTTTAACTGCTTACTCAAAAAACGTAGCATCAATTTTAGATAATCATTGCGATATTATACTCGTTGGAGATTCTCTTGGATCTGTTTTATACAATTATAAATCTACAAGAGAAGTAACTTTGAGTACTATGATTGAACACTCTAAAAGTGTGAGAATGGGTATAAAAAAAAGTTTAATGATTGTTGATATGCCACATAACACCTATCGAACTTCTAAAGATGCTTTAAAAAATGCAAAACAAATAATGAAAAAAACTAAATGTGACGGTGTAAAATTAGAAGGTGGAAAAAAAATTTACGAAACAATTAAAACTTTAGTTAAAAATAAAATTCCAGTTATGGGCCATTTAGGGCTACTTCCTCAGTCAGATAAAACTTTTAAATTTAAAGGCAAAAAAAAGCTAGAGAGAGATCACATTCTAAGAGACTCGCAATTGTTAGAAAAAGCTGGAGTATTTTCTATTGTTTTAGAATGTGTTGAGACTACTTTAGCAAAACTTGTTAGTCAAAATATTACAGTGCCAACAATAGGGATTGGAGCTTCTAAATATTGTGATGGTCAAATATTAGTTTTTGATGATTTAATTGGTCTAAATCCAATGAATTATAAGTTTGTAAAAAAATATGCAAATATTAGAAAGGATATTTCTAAAGCTGTTTCTAATTATTCAAAAGAAGTTAGAAAAATTAAATTTCCTAATAAAAGAAATTCTTTTTAATTAAAAGTATTTTTTAAATTCTTCATTAATTTTTAGTATTTCAAGATCAACTAATCCGCCAATTACTAATTGTAGACCTACGATTAAGATAAAAATTAAACCAACATAAGCTATCCAAATATGTCTTTGTATATAATTAGCCATATATGTTGCTAATGCACCAGTAAGAACTACTGATAAAACAAGTCCAAATATCATAAATCCAAAATAACCTTTTGCTGCAGCTACAACGCCAATAACGTTATCAAAACTAATCATGATATCTGCAAACAAAACTTTTCCAATACTACTTATGTAAGAAGGTTCTTTACTTTTTTTTGTAGTGGGTTTTACCTTTTTAATGTCTAATAAATCTTTCCTTAAATCATTAACAATCCAAATTAATAACAAACCACCTAAAATCTTTATGAAATAAAATTCAAATAAAAAAGTCGCAAAAATTGCAAAAAAGATTTTAAAAACAAAGGCTCCAATCACACCCCAAAGAATTATTTGTTTTCTATTTTTTGGAACAAAATTTGAAGCAATTGATCCAACAATTACAGCATTGTCTGCTGTTAATATAATCGTGATAAAAATTATATTTGTTAAAATTATGAGTTCTTCAATCAAGATTTTTAATATTTAGATTTCTTTGTGCCTTCTATAATTTCTTTTAATTCATTATACTCTTCACAATTACAACTTTCTAATACTTTTAATCTTTCTTTCGCTAAATCTAATCTATTTGTAACAACGTATAATTCACCTAAATATTCATTTATACCCACGTGATTTGGATCAATTTCTAAACCTAAAAGATAATACTTTTCTCCATTTTCAAAATCTCCAAGTTTCCTAGTTGTAAAACCAAGATAGTTTAAAGTATCTGCTTGGAGTGGTTTTTTTTTGTTTGATTTAATTAATAAGGCCTGAGCTTTTTCATATCGTTTGTTGGCTTTTTCTATTTTCCCTTTTTTTTCATATTTTTTAGCCGCTTTAATTAAAGTAACAGCCTGAGTATAATCTGATTTTACTTTACTATTACTGTCTGATCCTGCGGAATATGAATTTGTTGATAGTAAAACTAAAAACAAAAATGAATAAAAAGTTTTCTTGATCATATAAATTTTTTCATTTGGTTAAGTGGTTTTAATTGCAGCCCATTTTCTACTAAATTTTCCCTAATTGATTTTGCGGTAGACAATGAACTTTCATTATCCCCATGTATGCACACAGAGTCTATTTCACAAGGTATCTGCTTTCCACTGTGACAATTAAGTGACTGATTTTTAACCATATTTAATACGTGTTTTTTAGCTTCCTCTGGATCAGTAATAAGAGCATGTGGTTTTTTTCTAGAAACTAAATTCCCATCATCTTCATAATTTCTGTCAGCAAATATTTCACAAGCTATTCGCATGTTTAGTTTTTTGGCCGCTTCTTCCATTTTAGATCCTGTAGGAACCAAATAAATTAAATCTTTACTAATCTCGTTTATAGCTTTTGCTAAAGTAGTAGCTAAATCTATATCCTCACAAGCCATATTATTTAAAGCACCGTGTGGTTTAATGTGAGTAACATTCTCTCCATGATCTTGAGCAATTTTTTGAAGAATTTCATATTGATCAATAATCAATTGCCTTACCTCATTAGGTGGAAGATTCATTCTTTGCCTTCCAAAATTTTCAGGGTCATTAAATGATGGATGCGCTCCAATACTAACACCATTTTTTTTTGAAATTTGAACTACTTGATTCATCGACTCATAATCACCTGCATGATAACCGCATGCAACATTTGCAGAATTAACTATTTCTAGTAAATCTGGATCATACTTATTTGAATGATGTTTTGATTTTTCCCCTAAATCGCAATTTATATTAATTTCCATAGTCTCTAATGTTAAGTATAACATGACATGATAAAAAATATATCAAATCTTGGTGACGCAGCTTTGTACTGTGATTTTGGTAATGAAGTAAATAAATCAATTAATTCAGAAGTTATAAAATATTTTAAAACTATTAAAGAAAAAAAATTTGAAGGGATAAATAATTTAACACCTTCTTATAATAAACTAATTATTTCTTATGATCTAAAAAAAACAAATTTTAAAGAAGTAAAAAATTATGTTGAAAATATAAATGCTGAAGACTCAATAGATATAAATTCTAAAAAATTAGAAATACCAGTTTGTTGTCATGAAAATTTTTCAATGGACATTAAAAGATTGGAAGAAATATTAAATTTAAGTAGAGAAAAAATTTTAGAGAATTTTTTAAATAAGGAATATTTTTGTTACATGACAGGGTTTATTGCTGGTATGCCTTTTCTTGGTGACTTAGATGAGAATATGAGAGCTCAACGTTTGGAAACTCCAAGAGTAAAAGTGCCAAAGGGATCTGTTGCATTAACTGAGCAATTTGCAAATATTTATACATTTGAAAGTCCAGGTGGATGGAATATTTTGGGAAATACTCCTTTAGATGTTTTTGATAGTTCAAAAGAAGATAAACCAAATCTAATTAACCCAGGAGATACTGTAATTTTTAAGGAAATTACTTTAGATCAGTACAAAAATTATAATGAGTAGCAATTATCTAGATATAATCAGGCCTGGAATTAATACCACCTTTCAAGATAAAGGCAGGGATCATCTTTATCATATTGGCATTCCGTTTAGTGGCGCTATGGATAATAGAAATTATCTTATAGCTAATAAACTTGTTAATAATAATTTAGACTCAGCAGTGATAGAGTTTGCATATCAAGGTCCTCATATAAAATATTCAGGAGAAAAAATTAATTTTGCTGTCACTGGGGATGTAATTTTTTCAATTAAAAAAAAAGATACTGAAATTGAGGGTAAATGTTACGAAAGTTATCAAATTGAAAATGGAGATGAGATAAATATCATATCTACAAATAAATCAGTTTATGGATATTTATCATTAGGTGGAGAGTTCGATTTAAAATTTCAATGGAATAGTTGTTCTATAAATACGAAAGCAAATATTGGATCTAATGATGGAAAAAAATTAAATTTAGGGCAAAGAATTAATTTAAAAAAAATAAATTCAAATAAGGATATTAAAAAAACTAATTACATTAATACCAAAATAGAAAACATAAGGGTGATCAAAGGCACTAATTTTGATTATTTTTCTGAAGAAGGTAAAAAAATATTTTATGAAAAGCAATTCACAGTATCCAAACTTTCAGACAGGATGGGTATGAGACTAGAGGGACCTAAAATTGACAATATTGTGAATACCAACATAAAATCAGAGGGTTTGATTAAAGGTGTAATCCAAGTACCGGCAGACGGAAATCCAATTATAATGCTTTCAGATCATGGTACTATTGGTGGTTATCCAAAAATTGGAGTTGTGGCTAGTGTCGATTATGACCGATTAGTACAGATGTCTCCTGGTTCAAAAATAAAATTTAAAGAGATTAATTTATCTGATGCAGAGACTTTATTTAAGTTATATGAAATGAAAACTCAAAATTTACTATCACAAATTTAATGAATTTTTTATCAAAAATACCAGGTCCTTTTTTAGTTTTTTTAGGAGCTTGTGCATTAAGTTTTGGAGGTTTAATCGTTAAGTCTTTTGACGGATCTACACTTTGGCAAATATTATTTTGGAGATCACTTTTCTTTATTGGAGTAATTACAATTTTTTTAATCTTTACTTACAAAGGAAAAATTTTTAGTGCTCTTTATAAATCTGGAATTCCAGGTTTATTCGGAGGTATAATTTTATCCATTGGATTTGCTAGCTATGTATTTGCTATGTATGAAACAACAGTAGCTAATGCAAACTTTATAATTCAAACTCAAGCTTTGTTTTTAGCGATTTTTGGTTATGTATTTTTAAAGGAAAAAATTTCTAAAATTACATTAACTTGCATTATTACAGCAGTAGTTGGCATCATTTTAATGTTAGGAAGTTCACTAACACCAGGTCAAATGACTGGAAACCTAGTTGCATTTATCATGCCGATATCATTTGCAATCTTAATTTTAATTGTCAGAAAATATCCAAAAGTCGACATGATACCTTTACAATTAGTTGCTGGAATTTTTGCAACACTAATAGGTTTGTTTATGTCACCGAGTATTTTGGTTTCAACAAATGATATTTTTTTAGGTTTTATTGCAGGATTTTTTCAAGTTGGACTTGGCTTCATACTTATAACTATCGGAGCAAGATCAACTCCTTCAGCATTTGTTGGAATCATTATGTTGACTGAAGCTGTTCTAGGACCTTTGTGGGCATGGATGTTTGCAAACGAAAACCCGCCACTTACTGTACTTTTTGGGGGAGCAGTAGTTATAACAGCAGTAGTTATACAGTTTTTGTCTCCATTACTTGTTAAAAAACTAGCTAAATAAATTTCACATAAACATTTTAAATGTGTTATAAATTTATATACGGGAGAGACTACTTTTGTAGCGCCGAAGGAGCAACCACCCCGGAAACTCTCAGGCAAAAGGACCGTACATATTAACTCTGGAAAGAGAATTATTCTCGCCGAAGGAGCAAATCTCTCAGGCACCAAGACAGAGGGGGCAAAAAAGAGTTAATATGGAAATAAAAAAAACATCACTAAATAAACTTCATCAGAGCAACAACGCTAAGTTTGTTGAATTTGCTGGCTATGAAATGCCTATTCAGTATAGCAAAGGTATTATTGAAGAGCATAAATTCACAAGATCCCACTCTGGAATATTTGATGTATCACATATGGGCCAGCTATTCATATATGGCGATGAAACTTTAACAGATGAATTAGAAAAAATTTTTCCATTAGATTTAAAAAATCTAAAACAAAACTGCTCTAAGTATAGTTTTTTAATGAATGAGGATGCGGGAATTTATGATGATTTAATCATCACCAAAATAGAGGAGGGGTATTTAATTATCTTAAATGCTGCATGCAAAGATAAAGATTTTGAGATTTTATCTAATTTACTAGGTTCGAAATTTAAAATGAATTTAGATAACAATAGATCTTTGATAGCAATTCAAGGACCTAAGTCTGTTGAAATTTTAAACTCAATTATAAATGGGGTTGATCAACTAAATTTTATGACAGGAAATTGGTTCGATTCTGATAATCAAAAATTATTTGTTACAAGATCAGGTTATACAGGGGAAGATGGATTTGAAATTTCAATTTCTAACGATAAAGCTGAAAAATTCGTTGAAAATTTAATTAAAAAGGGAGCACAACTTATAGGACTTGGGGCAAGAGATACCTTGAGATTAGAAGCTGGATTATGTTTATATGGTCACGAATTAGATATTAATAAAACACCAGTTGAGGCAAACCTTAGATGGGCAATCTCAAAATCTAGATTATCAAATGGAGGTTTTATTGGATCGAAAAAAATTATGAACCAAATGCAAGATGGAGCAAGCCAAATAAGAGTAGGGATTAAACCCGAAGGTAGATTGATTGCTAGAGAAAAAACTAAAATATTTGATGATACAGATACACAAATCGGTGAGATAACTAGTGGCACTTTTGGGCCAAGTGTAAATGGTCCTATAGCGATGGGTTATGTTAATAAAGAGTTTTCAAAAGTTGATACTAAAATTTTGCTTGAGGTAAGAGGGAAAAAACATCCAGCAAATGTTTGCGCATTACCATTTTATAAAAAAAATTATGTGAAAGGAGTAAATTAATGAGTGAAGTAAAATTTTCAAAAGAACATGAGTGGATTACTTTAGAGGGAGATGTAGCCACAATAGGAATTACAAAACATGCAACAGAAATGCTCGGCGACATCGTTTTTGCAGAACTTCCTGAAAAAGGATCTAATGTTGAAAAAGATGGTACTGCAGGAGTGGTAGAGTCTACGAAAGCTGCTAGTGATGTTTATACTCCAGTTAGTGGTGAAGTAGTAGATACTAATCAAGCTATTGTAGATGATCCTTCTAAAATTAATGAAGATCCAGAGGGTTCAGCATGGTTTTTTAAACTGAAAATGAAAGATCAATCCGAAATGGATAGTCTTATGAACAAAGAAGAATACGATAAATTTGCAAAGGAGAGTGCTAGCTAATGTTACATAATTCTCAAAAAGATTTTTTAAAAAGGCACATTGGACCTTCAGATGAAGATCAAAATAAAATGCTTAAGGAACTTAATTACAAATCACTTGATGATTTAATCAAAAGTACAGTTCCAGAAAAAATCCAATTGAAAGATGAATTAAATATTGGCGAGTCTAACTCAGAATATGAAGCATTAAGAAAATTAAAAGCAATTTCAAAAAAAAATCAAATTTACTCTAACTTTATAGGAATGGGTTATTATGGAACTTACACACCATACGTAATTCTAAGAAATATTTTAGAAAATCCAGGTTGGTATACTTCTTATACACCTTATCAACCCGAGGTAGCTCAAGGAAGATTAGAAATGCTGCTTAATTTCCAACAAATGATAGTTGATTTTACAGGAATGGATATTGCAAATGCGTCTTTATTAGATGAAGGAACAGCAGCTGCAGAAGCAATGGGATTAAGTCATAGATTAAATAAAAAAGATAGTAATTTAGTTTTTGTCTCAGAAAATTGTCACCCACAAACAATCGATGTAATTCAAACAAGAGCAGAACCAATGGGATTAAAAGTACTTGTTGGTAATGAAGATGAAGTATTAGACCAATTAAAGGAAGATTTAGTTTGTGGTATATTACAATATCCGGGAACTTTAGGAGATATAAAAGATCCTAGTGAAGCAATAAGTAAAATTCATAAAAAAAATGGTAAAGCAATATTAGCTTGTGATTTATTAGCACTTGCTAAATTAAAAACACCAAGAGAACTAGGAGCAGATATTGCTGTAGGAAGTTCTCAAAGATTTGGAATTCCAATGGGTTACGGTGGACCTCATGCAGCCTTCTTTGCAACTAAAGATGAATATAAAAGATCTATGCCTGGAAGAATTGTAGGAGTTTCTGTTGATAGACATGGAAACAAAGCTTACAGATTATCATTACAAACTAGGGAACAACATATAAGAAGAGATAAAGCTACAAGTAATATTTGTACTGCCCAAGCTTTGTTAGCAATTGTTTCAGCTGCATATGCCATTTACCACGGACCAGATGGAATAAAAACTATTGCTGAGAGAGTTTCTCAATTAGCTAAAAATTTTGCAGATAAATTGAAACAATCTGGATATGAAATTTATTCAGATCATTTCTTTGATACTGTTACAATTGTAACAAAAGATAAAACTGATCAAATTTATAAAAATGCTTTGGATCAAAAGGTAAACATTAGAAGAGTAAATTCTGAAATGTTGGCAGTTTCTTTTGATGAAAAGAAAAACGTTTATAGAGTAAATCAATTACTAAAAATTTTTAATGCAGCTGAGTCGATTAAAAAAGAAGACCCAACAGTAAGTTTACCTAATTTACCAAAAAATTTATTAAGAACTTCAAAATATTTAGAACATCCTGTTTTTAATTCATATCACTCAGAAACTGAGATGCTCAGATATTTAAAAAAGTTAGAAGATAAAGATATAGCTTTAAATAGAACTATGATTGCACTTGGTTCATGTACTATGAAATTAAATGCTACTGCAGAAATGATACCTATTTCGTGGAGAGAATTAGCTGAGCCTCATCCGTTCGTGCCTATAGAGCAGATGGAAGGATATAGAGATTTATTCACTGATCTTAAAAATTGGCTGAGATCAATTACAGGTTTTTCTGGTGTTTCGCTTCAACCAAATGCAGGCGCTCAAGGGGAATATGCAGGATTAATGGTTATTAGAAAATATCATTTAGATAGAGGTGAAGAAAACAGGAATATATGTTTAATACCTAGCTCAGCACATGGAACCAATCCTGCTAGTGCACAAATGGTAGGAATGAAAGTTGTCGTTGTTGATTGTGATAAAGAAGGAAATGTTGATTTTGAGGACTTAAAGAAAAAAGCAGAAATACATTCTGAAAATCTTGGAGCATTAATGGTCACTTATCCATCTACTCACGGAGTATTTGAGGAAAAAATCACAGATATATGTGAGTTAATTCATAAACATGGTGGCCAAGTTTATATGGATGGTGCAAATTTAAATGCGCTTGTTGGTATAGCAAGACCTGGAAATTTTGGTCCTGATGTTTGCCACATTAACTTACATAAAACATTCTGTATTCCTCATGGTGGTGGAGGACCAGGAATGGGACCAATCGCGTGTAAAAGACATTTACAAGTTTATTTGCCTAATCATCCAGTTGTTAAAGACTGTGGACCTGCTACAGGAATAGGAGCAGTTTCAGCAGCACCTTGGGGAAGCTCAAGTATTTTATCAATTTCTTGGATGTATATTAAAATGATGGGTTCTGAGGGTTTAAAATTAGCTACTCAAGTTGCAATATTAAATGCAAATTATATAGCTCATAGACTTAAAGATCATTACCCAATTCTTTATAAAGGTTCAAACGGAAATGTAGCTCATGAATGTATAATTGATATTCGATCTATTAAAACTGAAACAGGGATCACCGAAGAAGATATAGCTAAAAGATTGATCGATTATGGTTTTCATGCACCAACAATGTCATGGCCAGTAGCAGGCACAATGATGATTGAACCAACTGAAAGTGAGAGCTTGTCTGAACTAGATAGATTTTGTGATACTTTGATTAGCATTAAATCAGAAATAGATATGATAAATTCTGGAAAATTTGATAAAGTTGATAATCCAATTAAAAATGCACCTCATACAGATATTGAATTAGCTTCAGATGAATGGAGTCATAAATATTCAAGAGAGCAAGCTGCGTATCCTGCAAAATTCTTAAAAGCAAATAAATTTTGGCCTCCGGTTGCAAGAGTTGATAACGTATACGGAGATAAAAATATTTTTTGTACTTGTCCTAGCATGGATGAGTTTAAAGAAGATGCAGCATAATAATTAATGAAAATTGCTGTTGTTGGCTCAGGTATTTCTGGATTAAGTGCTGCCTATTATTTATCTAAAAAACATCATGTAGATCTTTTCGAGCGAGAAGATCATTTTGGTGGACACTCACATACAATAGATATTTTTTTTGATGAAAAAAAAGTTTCTGTAGATATTGGTTTCATTGTCTTTAATTTTCAAACTTATCCAAATTTAATTAATTTTTTTAAGGAAAATGATATTCAAATTGAAAAAAGCAATATGTCTTTTTCAGTTTCAGTAGATAATACAAACTTTGAATATTGTGGAAAAGGGTTGAGTGGAATTTTCTCTAATAAATCAAATTTGTTTAACATAGAATTCTTAAAAATGTTTTTTGATATAATTAAATTTTATAAAAAAAGTGATCAAGCAAATGCATCAAATGATAAAATTACTTTAGGTGAATATTTAAAAATTAATAAATTATCTAAAACATTTATCGATTACCATATAATTCCAATGGTATCTGCAATTTGGTCTATGCCTCCTTATGAAGCAAGCAAAATGCCAATTAGTTTCTTTCTTAGATTTTTCCAAAATCATGGTTTGTTTAAATTAAAAAATAGACCGCAATGGTACACAGTAACCAATAGAAGCAGAACTTATGTAAGTAAAATACTTTCTCAAATAAGTGGCGAACATTACAAAAATTACAAAGTTACAAGAGTAAAAAGAAAATCATCAGGATTAGATTTATATTATGGTGGAGAAAACGAATTCTTTGATTATGACAAAGTAGTTTTGGCGACACATGCTGATGAAGCCTTAAAGTTAATTGAAAATCCAACAGAAGACGAGAGAAATATTCTTTCAAATTTTAGCTATAAAGAAAATATGGCTTACATACATACAGATCAGCGGGCTATGCCAAAAAATAAAAAAGCTTGGTCTTCTTGGAATTCATCAATAGACGACAAGAATTTAGAGAAAAATTCAATAACTTACTGGTTAAATTTATTACAAAATTTAAAGTGTGATGAAAATATTTTTTTAACACTGAATCCTTACTTCAATATTGATGAGAAAAAAATATTGAGAAAAGTAAAATTTACACATCCATATTACGATCAAAAAGCATTAGATGCTCAATCAGAACTTATTAAGATACAAAATCAAAAAGATTTACTTTTTTGTGGCAGTTATTTTGGTTACGGATTTCATGAAGATGGAATAAAATCATCTATTGAAATGCTGAAAAACCTTAATGATTAATTCTTGTATATATAATGGAAATGTAATCCATAAGAGATTTAAACCAAAAGAACATTTTTTTAAATATAAAGTATTTTCATTATTTATAGATCTATCAGAGCTAGATGAGCTTAATGATAAATTAAAATTTTTTTCATTGAATAAATTTAATCTTATTAGTTTTTATGAGAAAGATCATGGTGATCGTGACGGGTCATCTCTTTTTGAATGGGTAAAAAAAAATCTAATTAATAACAAAATTAGTACAGACAACATAAAAGTTAAACTTTTATGCTATCCAAGAATATTTGGTTATGTTTTTAATCCACTAAGTATTTTTTTTGTATATGATATAAACAAAAATTTAATTTCTATTTTATATGAGGTTAAGAATACATTTGGTGAGCAGCACACATATGTTTTTAAAGTAGAGGGACAAAATAAATTAATTCAAAATAATTGTTCAAAAAAATTTCATGTTTCGCCATTTATTGAAATGGATTGTAATTATTTTTTTAGGATATTAAATCCAGAGCAGAAGTTGTCAGTTGTAATAGATCAATACGATCAAGAAGGAAAAATTCTTTTCGCATCTCAAGATGGTGAAAGATCTGATTTGACAAGTAAAAACTTAATGAATTCTTATCTTAAACACCCTTTAATGTCATTTAAAATTATCTCTGCGATACATTTTGAAGCGTTTAAATTGTGGATTAAAGGAATTAAATTTATTAAGAAAAAATTTAAAATTAAAAATAATATAACAATAGAAAATTAATGTTTTCAAATAACGCCGCAGATAAATTAGTTTTTAAATTTCTTAATAAAATAAGTCATGGTTATCTAGAGCTCACTACACATGATGGAAAAGTTTTAAAGTTTGGAAATCCAAATGAAAAATTGCATGCAAATATTTCAATCAAAAAACCAGATTTTAATTATAATTTAATTAGAGGCGGTAGTATTGGATTTGCTGAGAGCTACATGAGAGGTGAATTTGAAACTGACAACTTATCAAATTTAATTGAATTAACCGCTAGAAATATAGAAGTAATATATAAATTCTCAGGACTTCTTGATTTTCCAATAATTAATTTTGTAAAAAATAAAATAATCAAAAATACAAAAAGTAGAAGCAAAGAAAATATTGCTAAACATTATGATCTAGGTAATGATTTTTTTTCTCTTTGGTTAGATAATACGCTTACCTACTCTAGTGCTATTTTTGATGAAAAGACTAAAAATCTTTCTGATGCTCAAAATAACAAATATCAAAAATTAATTGATCTAATAAAACCAAATAATGGTGACAAAGTTTTAGAAATAGGATGTGGTTGGGGTGGTTTTGCCGAGTACTTAGGTAAAAAATACGATGTAAAACTAGACTGTATTACAATATCAAAAAAACAATTTGAATACGCAAAAGAAAGAATTTTTAATTGTGGTTTAAACGAAAAAGTAAATATTGAAATAAAAGATTACAGAGATCTTAAAGGCAAATACAATTCTATAGCGTCTATAGAAATGATTGAGGCTGTTGGTCAAAATTATTTAGAGGGTTATTTTAATACTATTAAAACAAATTTATCTGATGGCGGAAAAGCTGCCATTCAAGCAATTACCATCGATGACAGATTGTTTGATAGATACAAAAACAAACAAGATTTTATTCAAAAATATATTTTTCCAGGTGGTTTTTTACCAAATAAAAATAGTATTAATCGTTATGTTTCAGATAACGGTTTAACTATAAATTCATATATTTCTTATGCTGATCATTATGCAAATACATTAGCTATATGGAGAAAAGATTTTTTAAAAAAATGGGATTTAATAAAAAATCAAGGTTTTGATCTAACATTTAAAAGAATGTGGGAGTTTTATCTTTCTTATTGTGAAGCTGGATTTAAGTCAAAAAATATTGATCTGATACAATTTTCAATGCAAAATAAATAAAAATAATGCAGATATTTATGCGACATATAAAAGTAGTTAAGTCAATTTCATTGATAATTTCATTATTCTTAATTACAAGTTGCTCAAACAATAGTGATATGAAACCAGAAGACTTTAAAAACAAAGAACCAAGATTAATTATTGAGGAATATTTATCTGGAAATGTTAAGGCTTGGGGAGTTTTACAAAATAGATCAGGAAAAGTTACAAGACAATTTTCTGCAGATTTAAATGGAACTTGGGATGGAAAGCAATTAATTCTTAAAGAAAAATTTAATTGGGATGATGGTGAAGTTCAAGATCGAGAATGGATAATTAATAAAATTGATGAGCATAATTACGAGGGAACTGCTGGAGATGTTGTTGGCAAAGCAATAGGATATTCTTACGGACCAGCATTTAAATTTGAATATGTTTTATTGGTTCCGGTCAAAGGTAAAGAATTAAAAATAACTTTTGATGATTGGATTTTTAAACAAGATGATAGAGTTGCAATTAATAGAGCAACAATGACTAAATTTGGTTTTAAAGTAGCTGAATTAACAGTTGTATTTGTAAAAGATTAACTATTTTTTTTGATATTTCGTTAGTTTTCCAACTAAACCAAAATAAATTTTACTCGGTAAAAAACTTAATAGTTTTAATGTAATTGTAAGTGATTTTGGAAAATGAATTTCAAATATATTTTTATTAATTAAACCTTCATAAATTTGATCTGCAGCATACTCAGGTGTTTTTAAAAAAGGCATTTTAAAATCATTTTTGTCTGTCATTGGTGTTTTAATAAACCCAGGTGATACTAAACAAACACGCACATCGTACCTTTTAAAATCAAAGTATAAACTTTCAGCTAAATTATTTAATGCAGATTTGGATGGTCCATATCCAGTTGAATTAGGTAATCCCCTATATCCAGCAATTGATGAAACAATAGTAATTATACCGTTTTTTTTATCTCTAAAGTATTGCTCAACTGCTTTAATGCTATTCACAGTTCCAAAAAAGTTTACTTTAAATACATCTTCCATTTGCTCTACATCAATATCTTTTTCTTTTTTTGGATCCCATGTTCCTGTTGAAAAAAAACAAATGTCAATATTTTCATATTTATTTTTAATTTCATTAAATACTTCTTTGCATTTTTCTTTATCTGTTACATCTAAAGGAAAACCTGAAATATTTTCATAAGAATTTGAAAGTTCATTTAGTAATTCAGCTCTTCTTGCAGATATAGCAACGTTCCATCCCTTACTTGCAAACTTAATCGCTAAAGCTTTGCCAATCCCGGTACTGCCACCTGTAATCCAAATAGTTTTTTTACTCATTTTTTGTTATGTATATATCTTACATGTTTAAAAATAAATTTTTAACATTTATATTGTTTCTTGCTATTACATTCTCTGTTTCATTGATTGGCGGTTTAGCTACTGTTACTTTTAAAGAGCCATGGTACTCATTACTAAATAAACCATCATTTAATCCACCAGATTGGATATTCGGACCTGTTTGGACCACCTTGTATACATTGATGACAGTTGCAATATGGCTTTATTGGCATACGAATAATAGAGATATGAATACTGTTTATATTTATTTTATCCATTTAGTATTCAATACAACTTGGAGTGTAGTTTTTTTTGTTTTTCACAATATGGTTTTGGCTCTTCTAGTATTAATCATACTAATAGCATTGATAATCAATCTTATTTTAAGGTTTAAACGCGTCAAGATGTTGAGTGCCTATCTAATGATTCCATATTTACTTTGGTGTAGCTTTGCACTAATTCTGAATACAAGTTTAATTATATTAAATTAGATATGGATGATGTTGTAGTAATTGGTGGTGGAATAATAGGGGCAGCAACTGCTTATTTTTTATCTAAAGAAGGTAGAAAAGTAAAAGTTATTGAAAGAGATCCTACTTATAAAACAGCTTCATTCCCATTATCTCTAGGTGGCTTTAGAAGACAATTTTTTCAAAAAGAAAATATTTTATTAGGAAAATTTGCAAGAGAATTTATTTTCCAAATACCAGAATTATTAAAAACAGAAAAAAACCCTAATCCTACAGCTAGTATGGTAACCAATGGATATCTTTTAATGTTTGGTCCTGAGCATGCTGAAGAACAATATAGAGCATTAGAAAATCATAAAGAATGTGATGCAGGAACAAAAAATATCAAAGGGTCAGATTTATCCAAGGTTTTCCCTTATGTGAATAGTGAAGGGATAGAGACAGCAACTTATACAGACAATCAAAGTGAAGGGTGGATCGATCCATTCATGTTTCATAGTGCTTTAAAGAGTAAAGCAATAGAGCTTGGAGCTGAATTTATAAAAGGTGAGGTAAAAAGTATTTCTGAAATAAATGCTAAAACAATTGTTTCTGCTGCTGGCTGTTGGACAAAAGAATTGTTAGAAGATATTCCAGTTGTTCCTCAAAAGCATACTGTTTTTAGGGTTAAATGCCCAACATATATAAAAGAGATGCCTCTAAGTGGAGACTTAACTACAGGCGTGTATTGGAGACCAGAAGGAGGAGAATATTTAGCAGGATCACCTATTTCTGTATTTGATGCAGAAGATCTAGAGCCAGCTTGGAATGATTTTGAGCAATTAGTGTGGCCAGCTCTTGCTAAGAGAATACCTGCTTTTGAAGAATTAAAGTTAACTGGTGGATGGGCAGGTTACTATGATTGTAATAGATTAGATAACAATGCAGTTGTTGGTAAGCATCCAAAATATGAGAATGTTTACATGGCATCTGGATTTACAGGTCGAGGATTAATGCAGGCCCCAGGTATTGGTAGAGCTTTAACTGAATTAATCACAACAGGATCATATCAAACTATAGATATAAGTGATTTTGCAGTTGAGAGGGTATTAGGAAAATCTGCTAGACCAGAACCATACGTGCTGTAAATAAAATGGAAAATAAAAATTCTAAACAAGAACAATTTAAAGACATAATAAAACTTATAGAGAGTAAAAATTATAATGAGGCTAAAGATCTTTTAAATAAGTTATTAGATGAAAAAAAAAATGATTTTTATATTTACCAACTTTTAGGAATAATTTCCCAATATTCTGGAAATCTAGAGGAGTCGATTTATAATTTTAATTTATCTTTAAATTTAATGCCAAAAAATGCAGGGGTACTGTATAATTTAGGAGTAATAAATCGAAGTCTTAACAATCTGGAAAAAGCTAAAGAATATTTTATCCAATCACTTGAAATTAATCCAAACTTTATAGAAGGATATATTAATATTGCGCAGATTTGCGAAAGAGAAAAAAATATTTTTGATGCAGAAAATTATTATAAGAAGGCTTTTTCTATAAAAAAAAATAACTCTTCTTTAAACAGAGCTTATGCGAGATTTTTAATAAATAGCGGTGAACTTAAGAAAGGGTTATCACTTACATATAAAAATTTTGGAAAAATAAGATTTGGAAAATCAAATGTTGAGATCAATTAAATGGAAAGAATAAATATTTCAAAAGAAAAAAACTTTATAGGAAGTTGGAATATTAATGACGATAATCTATGCAACAACATTGTTAAATTTTTTGAGAATAATAAAGTACTTCAAAAAAAGGGCGCTACTATAAATGGTGTTGATGAAAAAGTTAAAAACTCCATAGATATAGGAATAGATCCAAGTAACTTAGATAAAGATGGTTTTCAGGATTTAAAGATGTACTTTAATCATTTATATGATTGTTACCAAGATTATAAAAAACAATGGCCATTTTTAAATAAAACGTTGAGCATGGTAGATATCCCACGTTTTAATATTCAAAAATATAATATCGGTGGTCATTTTGCAGAATTACATACTGAAAGAGAAAATATATCTACAATGCATAGGGTATTTGCTTGGATGACATATTTAAATAATGTTGATGATGGTGGTGAGACATATTTTGAATACTTTGATCTAAAAGTTAAACCTGAAATTGGCAAAACTTTGATTTGGCCTGCAGAGTGGACACACGCACATAAAGGTGAAGTTTTACGCTCTGGTGTGAAATATATTGTTACTGGCTGGATGCATTTTCCGTTTAATTTTGAAAAATAATTTAGATTATTAATAAGATAAATCTTAATTATTTTAATAATTATGTTCCACAAAAAGTTTGATATTTTTTTTTGCTTGATGGAGCAGGTAATTGATATTCCTCAATATTACTCTGATTATCATAAGGATTTGTTAAAATAGCTAATAACTTTTTCATTTTATCCAAACTTCCTTTGTCTGCTTCAGCTAAAGCTTCCTCTACTTTATGATTTCTAGGAATTACAATTGGATTATTTGATTTCATAAGTTTGCTTTGTTTTTCTTTAGTTGAATTATTTAACGCAGATCTTTTTTTCCATTCATTTTTCCAATTGATAAAATCATTATTTTTGTAAATTTCATCAGAATTGATGTCCATTAGATTACAAAAAGTATTTGTGTAATCTGCTTTATTTTTTTCCATCCAATTAAACAAATCATAAATTAATTTTTTATCATTTTTATCCTCACCAAATAGACCTAGTTTATCTCTCATCATATTTAACCATTTATCTTCATAAATATTCTGGAAATTATCTATTAAATCTGTTGCTAATTTAATTGCAGTATCTTCATTTTTGTCAATTAGAGGGATTAAACATTCTGCAAATCTTGCTAAATTCCACTTTGTAATTGGTGGTTGATTAGAAAAGGCATATCTCCCAAATTTATCTATTGAGCTAAATACAGTTTTTGGATCATAATAATCCATAAATGCACAAGGACCGTAATCAATGGTTTCACCTGAAATTACCATATTATCTGTATTCATAACACCATGAATAAATCCAACACGCATCCAATTGATTACAAGCTGACATTGCTTTTCCATTACTAGATTTAACAAGTCTAATGCTTTTGAATTCGATGTTTTAATTTCTGGATAATGTCTGTTTATCGTGTAGTCGATTAAAGTATTTAAATTTTCAATGTTTTGTGTTGCAGCAATATACTGAAATGTCCCAACTCGAAGATGACTTGATGCAACTCTTGTTAATATAGCACCCTGTAAAAGATTTTCTCTTACAACTTTTTCTCCTGTTTTTACTACAGCAAGACTTCTAGTAGTTGGAATATTTAATGAATGTATCGCTTCACTGATAATATATTCTCTAAGCATAGGTCCAAGTGCAGCTCTTCCATCACCACCTCTAGAAAAAGAAGTTCTTCCTGAACCTTTAAACTGAATGTCAAAACGATTGTGATTGTTTACTAAATGCTCACCCAATAAAACTGCTCTACCATCTCCCAACATAGTAAAGTGTCCAAATTGATGACCTGCATATGCTTGTGCAATGGTATTTGTTTCTTCTGGTATCGAGTTTCCAGAAAACATTTCAGCTAATTTTTTTTTGTCTGTTTTTGAAAAATCTAAATTTAAAGTAGATGCTAGTTCCTCATTTAAAATTACTAATTCAGGATCATGAACAGGAGTTGGTTTAATATTTTCTTTAAAAGTATTTGATAACTTTGAATATGTATTATCAAAATGCCAACCAATGGTCATTTTAATTAACTAACTTCAGCTTGATTTTCTTTTGGTTTAACTTCTGTTTTAAATTGATTAGAGATTTTTTGTACTTCAACAGAAGATACTTTGTATTCTGCACACATTGTTTCTTCATCTTTACCATGACCTGTAACCATATTAACCATATGCTCTGGGAAATGGAACGTAGTAAACACAATTCCTTCTTTAACTTTATCTGTAACCTCAACTTTAAGAGCAACCTCGCCTCTACCTGAATAAAGTCTTCCGATATCACCAGTATTTAGATCTCTATGAGCTGCGTCTTTAGGATGAATTAATAAAACATCTTCATCAACAATATTTATATTTTTTGTTCTTCTGGTCATTGTTGCTGCGTTGTAATGTTGTAACACCCTACTTGTTGTTAAAATCAAAGGATAGTCTTTTTGATTAGCTTCTATTTCTGATGATTCTTTCCAATCAAAGTTTTTTAGTCTGCCTTTACCCAATTTAAATGTTTCTGTATGTAAAATTTTTGTATCAGTTCCATCTTCTTGAACTGGCCATTGTAATCCAAATTTTCCAAGTCTCTCTCTAGTAACTCCCTTAAAGAAAGGAACGATATCAGCGATTTCTGCTAGAACTTGATCTGCATCATAAGTTGGCTGATCAAAGCCTAATTTCTGCATCATCTCGGTTACAATTAATCCATCAGGTTTAGTTCCTGGTAGAGGAGGTACAGCTCTGTTCACTCTTTGAATTCTTCTCTCAGTATTTGTAAAAGTTCCATCTTTTTCTAAGAAAGTTGTACCTGGCAGAACAACAGTTGCTAATTTTGCTGTTTCACTCATAAATATTTCTTGGACAACTAAAAGTTCTAAAGAGTTCATAGCTTCAATAACATGTGCGCTATTAGGATCTGTTTGAACAATATCTTCCCCTATAATCCATAAACCTTTTAGTTCCTTGTTTATTGCAGATTCAAACATTTGAGGAATTTTTAATCCTGGCTTAGTTGGGTGAGTTACTCCATATTTTTCTGTATAAAATTCTTGATGCTTTTCATCAGCTACAGGAAAATAACCAGCACCTTGGTGTGGTTGACATCCCATATCTGCTGCACCTTGAACATTGTTTTGACCTCTTAAAGGATTAACCCCGACACCTTTTCGTCCAATGTTTCCAGTAATCATTGCTAGATCTGCAATTAACATTACAGTTTTAGATCCTTGTTCGTGTTCAGTAACTCCTAAACCATGGAACTCCATTGAATTTCTTGCAGTAGCATATGCAATTGCTGCTTCTTTAACTAATTGTTTATCTACTCCAGCTACTTTTGCTAAATGATCAACATCTTGTCTTTCAATTTCTTTTAAGAAATTATCAAAACCTTCAGTTCTATCTCTAACAAAATCTGCATTATAAAGTTTTGATTTAATAATATAGTGTAACATCATATTTAGAACTGCAACGTTAGTTCCTGGTCTTAGTTTAATATGATAATCAGCAAGTTTTGCTAGTTCAGTTGTGACTGGATCAAGCACAATTAATTTCTTACCTTTCATGACTTGTTGTTTTATTTTTGCACCTGTTACAGGATGAGCGTTCGTTGGATTAGCTCCAATTACCAAAAATAAATCCGCATGATAAATATCTTCTGTAGAGTTAGTTGCTGCTCCAGTACCAAAAGTTTGTTGCATCCCCCAAGCTGTTGGTGAATGACAAATTCTTGCACAACAATCTACACTGTTAGTTCCCACAGCAGCTCTAATCATTTTTTGAAAAACATAATTTTCTTCATTCGTACATCTTGCTGAAGAAATTCCAGCAAAGGCATCTGGACCATTATCTTTTGTAATTCTGTTCATTTCTTTTTTAATGAATTCATAAGCTTCATCCCACGAAGCTTCTTCAAACTTTCCATTTCTTTTAATTAAAGGTGTTTTTAATCTGTCTGGATGATCATAGAAACTAAATGCATATCTTCCTTTAATACATGTATGACCAGCATTTACCTCTGTTTGTTTTGGAGTATCTATTGCAACAACTTTATCATCTTTAATTGATGCTTCTAAATTACATCCAACACCACAGTATGAACAAGTTGTTCTAACTTTTTTATCTACAGCTGCAGATTTAGATTGAAAAACATCTGAAATAGCATCTGTTGGACATGTATGTGCACATGCTCCACAAGATACACATGAACTATCTCCAAACATCATATCATTATCAGTTGTTATTCTAGACTCAAAACCTCTTCCGCTCATTGTAAGTACAAATGAACCTTGAATTTCATCACAGGCTCTAACACATCTTCCACAATTAATACAATTGTCTAAGTTCATTCTCATGTAATCGTGAGAAGTATCTCTTGGTATACCTTTGTGCT